>JAMPXY010000012.1 GCA_023700945.1 Alphaproteobacteria bacterium
GTATTTCTATGACCGGAATGGAATCTTCTTGCCACATGACCGAAAAAACTGTGGCGGTTGATATTGGCTTGCGTTTTGATGCTGAACTCGGCCCTAAAGCAACCCACTGGAATGCTGAAAGTCGCAGTTTTGCCTATCCCTATTTTGTTGCAGTGACAACACCCTCAGGTGAAATCCTCTCCAAGGAAGTATTTGCTGCTACCATTCGGTTTGACGCTAACGAGACCGCAATCACCCAAGAAGAAAGCATGCGTCAGATTATCCCCCTACGGGATGACATGGACACTTCAGGCTACGAAATCATGATTGGTTTCCAACTGACGGATGACGAACTCAACTATAATCGTGCCCACACATCGCAGAACCTTCCACTCCCGGCTACGGAAGCTTCCTCGGCGCCAGAGTCAATCATGGCCACAACTGCAACTCCTGATGATACAACCCAAGCCGAGGTTTCTGCCGTTGAGCCTGCAGCTGCCGATACCAGTATGGTTCCAACTGATCCAATTCCTGTTACTCCAGCAGCAGCCACACCGACCTCTGCCGCCCCGGCGATCACCGCCCCGCAACAACAGATCATTCGTATTAAAGCTGATGGCAGCGTAGAATCTCAGACGAATTAAATTATTTATCCTGCTTGATAGACAGCCAGTTTATCGGCTGACGACCTGCGCGAGTGAGATAATCATTGGCTTGCTGGAAATGACCACACCCCAGAAACCCGCGATGGGCCGACAAAGGTGAGGGATGCGGCGCCTGCAGTACCAGATGACGTGCGCGGTCTATAAAAGCTCCCTTTTTCTGGGCATAAGACCCCCACAACATAAAGACCACATGATCATGATGATCGTTGACCAACCGAATGACCGTATCAGTAAAACGCTCCCATCCCTTATTCTGATGTGACCCGGCCAATGACTGCCTGACCGTCAGAGTGGCATTCAAAAGCAACACCCCTTGCTGCGCCCATGATGTCAGATCTCCCATACGCGGCATGGTCTGGCCATACTCGGCCTCAAGTTCCTTATAAATGTTTTTTAAGCTCGGCGGCAGCGGCACACCTTTGCGCACCGAAAATGAAAGTCCATGTGCCTGACCTTCTCCATGGTAAGGATCCTGCCCGAGAATCACGACCCGCACCCTGTCAAAGGTTGTGCTGTTCAAGGCATTAAAAATTTCAGACCCTTGAGGGTAGACAGAGTACCCGGCATCTTTCTCCGCCTTTAAAAAAGAACGCAATTCCTGCATATAAGGCTGATCGAATTCTGTTCTCAGGTAATCAAGCCAGCTTTGCTCAAGTTTAATGGCTCCATCAGATTTTATGGCCATATTCATGCTCTGATCTTCATTTTAACCTTGCGAAAATTGTTCGAAAGGCTACGGCGCCATGTGTAAATCTGCACACCAATACCTGAACGCAAAGACACTGTCTCACCGCGACCATGAATCACAGCACGCGTTTCCATGATACCAAAGTAAACATGATACGGGGTGGTGCCGGGCATATAATCAGTAGCCGGGGACAAATCACGATTGAGCCATTCAACCCAAAAACCGCGTTCTTGCATATAACACTCGCGAAACACCCGCACCATGTCGGCCATACGTGCCTTAATCGCATCACGATCAGATGCAGCATCAATCATCAGGGCGTTGGCTTTCAGGGCCTCAGCAAAAGGCCAGATGCGCTTAGTGTCTGTCAACACGAGACCCGCCGGGTTCAATACGTCAAAAATCCCCCCATAGATTTGATCCCAACCATATTGATTGGCCCAGTCCAGCAGTCGCAAACAGGTATGATCATGCCGCGCAGGGTCTTGACGCAATAGAGCATGCTTTTTCAGCAACCAGACCCACTCAAAATAATGCCCCGGCTCTACCCGCTGGCCCGTTTTAGGATCAGGCAAAAGATCATCTGTAAAAAATTCACATAAGTGATTATGTTCCGGCTTGTAAAAATACATCATAAACAAGTCAACCAGATGGTCTGACATCTTGCCATACGCAGGGTCATCCCATGTCTGTTCAGCAAATAGACAAGCCTCGAGTAAATGCATATGGGGATTTTGTCGCCGTGTACGATTAATCGGTCGCAACTGAACATCCAGTGCCTCCGCATAGCCTGGCCTGCCCGGCAACGTGAAGTTTTTCTGAATGAAATCAAGCATGGCCCGTGCATGGACGCGGGCACGTTCATCTTGGGTGGCGCGAAAATAATGCGATAACCCAAAAATGACAAAAGTCAGAGAATAGAGGTCATACGTATTATCTGCTGGCTTGCCGTTATCACCCAGACTAAAACGCCAACCGCCCGTTTCAGGCATGTAGTATTTTTCAAGCAACGCCTCAAAATGCTTCTTTAAATCCGGCCTGAATTGTTGCGGTCTTTGCAGATGGGCATGGCTATACATGGCGAGCTGTCGACACTGAGTCAGCAAACGGCGATTCCCCACCAGACGGGGTTTAAATCCCTTGCCCAACCGTTCATAAAAACCACCTGTAGCGGGATCGGGAAATGCCTCATACCATTTAACAACCCAACGCTGTAACAAGCGCTGGGCCAGATACTCAACATTTGTATGTGTACTATGATTCATCTACTATCTATAAAACCATGCATACTCTTACCTTATATATAGCCCGTGAAGGACTGAAACACCAGACCGGGCACAATCACCCCGAATGCCCCGAGCGCCTGCAGGCGATTTATTCCCTGCTGGACAAAAGCCCCTTCATGGCCCTGCCACAAATCCCAGCCCCGGAGGCTGAACTGCGTTGGATTAAGCGGGCACATGACCCCCGGTATCTTGAACGTCTGGAAAACGCTATTCCTGATTATGGGCAAATTCATATTGATAACGATACCATCCTGTCGCCCGGTTCATGGACTGCGGCCCTGACGGCCGCGGGCGCCGTCTGCCAGGCCGTAGATGATGTGATTGCCGGAAAAACCTTGCGTGCCTTTTGTGCCACCCGGCCGCCCGGCCATCACGCCTTCCCCGACCATAGCGAAGGGTTTTGCCTGCTCAATAATATCTTTATCGGAGCGTTGCATGCCCAAAGTCTGGGCTGCGCACGTGTGGCCATCGTTGATTTTGACGTTCATCACGGCAACGGTTCGGATGCGATGACCCGCCAGCATGAGAATATATTCTATGCCTCAACCCATCAGTGGCCCCTCTACCCCGGCACCGGCCAGCCTGAGGATAATATCCCCAACCGGGTATTGAATGTTCCGATGAGTGCCGGAGAAGGTTCGCTGCCGTTCCGGCACATCTACGAGCAGAACATCTTGCCAGCGGTCAGACACTTCCAACCTGATTTACTGATGATTTCCGCCGGATTTGATGCCCATAAAGACGATCCTCTCGCACAGATCATGCTGGAAACCGCTGATTTCGGCTGGATCACGACTGAATTGGCAAAATTGGCGCAGGAATGCTGCGGCGGGCGACTGGTTTCCGTGCTCGAAGGCGGCTACAACCTTGCCGCCTTGAGCGATTGCGTTTCAAGCCACCTGAAAAACCTGATGGCCTAGCAACCTAATCGTCTAGTGACGGGTTGCCGTTGTGGACAAGCGGCGCAGACGCGGGCGTGCACTCAAAATGCGGCTGATTTCGCGTTCACGGCTTTCCATACGGGCGCGCGCCACACGGCGGGCCAGCGGGTCGGTGTCCTGAATGAGCGTATCGGCGGTTTGATTCTGTTGCGAATTCATATTAAAGCCTCCCCTTTAGTCATAATCTCTAACTTTATTGTAACCCGAACCCCCTGTTTCTGGCCTTGCAAAGTCGGAAAGTCTGGATTCGCAAGGCTGCATAGCTCTTTTGCTGTGCAACAACGGCGCATAAACCCTTGAAAGACTTGAGAGCAAGGCGCTTTTGCCATACAGTGCAGCGGTTTAACAAAAGAAGGCATCCGGAGCCCTGACCATGGCGAAAGCACAAGCAGCCGTCGAAACACTTAATTTTGAGTCAGCTTTGGCTGAACTCGATGTGATTGTGCGTGACCTCGAAACTGGAAAGACCAGTCTGGAAGAATCCATCAGCGCCTATGAGCGGGGGATTGCCCTGCGCAATCATTGTGAACAAAAACTGCGCGAAGCGCAGGCCAAAATCGAAAAAATTACTGTCAATTCCGACGGCTCTGTGTCCGTCAAACCGTTTGCAGAACAGGAGTAAGTTCTATGGCACCTTCATCCCGCGAAGCCAGTATCAGCCTGCAAGAACAGCTGACCGAGACTGTCGAGATCATGCAAAAGACGATTACCCGTCTGTTGCCGGAAACCGATCTGCCGGAAGCTCCCCTGTTTGAAGCTATGCGTTATGGCTCGCTCAATGGCGGCAAGCGTCTGCGGCCGTTTCTGGTGATCCAGTCAGCCAAGCTGTTTAATGTTGATCCCAAACGCTCGCGTCGTGTCGCCGCCGCGCTGGAGTTTGTCCATTGCTATTCCCTGATGCATGACGATTTACCGGCGATGGATAATGCCGATACACGCCGTGGCAAGCCGGCGGCTCACAAGGCCTTTGATGAAGCCACTGCCATTCTCGCGGGTGACGCCCTGCTAACCCTCGCGTTCGAGATTCTAGCCGATTCCGACACCCACGAAGATCCGCGTGTGCGGGTTGATCTGGTGGCAGCCCTAGCCCAGGCATCGGGCGGCCATGGGCTCTGTGGCGGCCAGATGCTCGATCTGATTGGGGAGCGTTCCTCCTTTGATCTCGGCACGATCAGCCGCCTGCAACGGATGAAAACCGGCAAGTTGATGTCCTTTGCCTGCGAGGCCGGGGCCATCCTAGGCAAGGCCGGAGAACCACAGCGCAAGGCTTTACTTAACTATGCCAATGATTTAGGCCTCGCCTTTCAAGTAACTGACGATATTCTTGACGTTGAATCGAATGTCACAGCGCTTGGCAAGGATACCGGCAAAGACCAACAGGCCGGAAAATCAACCTTTGTCTCCACCATGGGCAAGGAACAAGCCCGCGCCCGCGCCGAAATGCTGGCGGCTCAAGCCAAGCGCCATCTGGCCATTTTTGAAGGCCGGGCGGAAATGCTGGAAGATCTCGCTGATTACGTGCTAAAACGCCGGGCATAACGATCTTCCCGTCACAGGGGCGGACTCAAGGCTGCATAGACATGATAAAAGCAAAAACCACACAAGACTATGGCTACGGCCAGCAGTCCCGGCTGCTCGATGGGATCACGATCCCCACCGATATGCGCACCCTGACCGACGAAGAGCTACACCAGTTGGCCGATGAAGTTCGCCAGCAGACCATTGATGCTGTTTCACAAACCGGCGGCCATCTCGGGGCTGGCCTCGGGGTTGTCGAGCTGACCGTAGCCCTGCACGCCGTTTTTGATACACCGCATGACCGCCTGATCTGGGATGTTGGACACCAATGCTACCCACATAAAATTCTGACCGGGCGCCGTGACCGGATCACCACCCTTCGTCAGGGCGGCGGTCTCTCCGGCTTCACCAAGCGCAGCGAAAGTGCCTACGACCCCTTTGGAGCCGCTCACAGCAGCACCTCTATTTCAGCGGGGCTTGGCATGGCTATAGCCCGCGATCTTGCAAACGGCCATAACAATGTGATTGCCGTGATTGGTGATGGTTCGATGAGTGCCGGGATGGCCTATGAAGCCCTCAACAACGCCGGGGCAATGAAGAGTCGCTTGCTGGTGATCCTCAACGATAATGAAATGTCGATTGATCCCCCCGTGGGTGCCTTGAGTAAATACCTGACCAGACTGGTATCCTCCAACAGATATATGGGTGCCCGTGAGGCTGGCAAGAAGGTGGTTGGCGTTCTGCCACCACCGCTACGGCATGCCGTCAAACGTGCCGAAGAAACCGCCCGCATGGCGATGGGCACGGGCACTCTGTTCGAAGAGCTGGGATTTTATTATATCGGCCCGGTTGATGGCCATAATCTGGATCAGTTACTCCCGGTTCTGCGTAATATCCGCGACAGCGATCATGGCCCGGTTCTGCTGCATGTCAGGACAAAGAAAGGCAAGGGTTATGCCCCTGCTGAGAGCTCCGCAGATAAAATGCATGGCGTCGTCAAATTTGATGTGGTTACCGGTAACCAGCATAAAATCAAATCACATATCCCGACTTATACTAAAATCTTCGCCCAGAGTTTGATTGATCAGGCACGCCACGATGACAAAATTGTTGGAATCACTGCCGCCATGCCGTCCGGCACAGGCCTGGATCTGTTCGGCTATGAATTTCCCGATCGTATGTTCGATGTTGGCATCGCCGAGCAACATGCTGTAACTTTTGCCGCCGGGATGGCCACCGAAGGCTACAAGCCATTTTGCGCAATATACTCAACATTCCTCCAGCGTGCCTACGATCAGGTGGTGCATGATGTCTGCATCCAGAATTTGCCGGTACGTTTTGCGATAGATCGTGCCGGTCTGGTTGGCGCCGATGGCGCCACACATGCCGGAGCGTTTGATACCGCTTACCTCGGTTGCTTGCCAAATATGGTCTTGATGGCTGCCGCCGATGAAGCCGAACTGATGCATATGGTAGCCACTGCCGCTTCTTATAATAACGGCCCGATTGCCTTCCGCTACCCGCGCGGAGAGGGTGTTGGTGTCGATATGCCGTCACAAGGTGAAATCCTGCCGATTGGCAAAGGCCGCATCATTCGGCAAGGGACCGATATCGCCATCTTGTCTTACGGCACCCGCCTGCAAGAATCCCTGAAGGCAGCTGACATGCTCGCAGCGCAGGGTATCTCCGCCACCGTAGCCGACGCACGCTTTGCCAAGCCTCTTGACGAAGACTTGGTGACAACACTGGCTGATAATCACAAGGCCCTGATCACGATTGAAGAGGGTGCCCGGGGCGGGTTTGGTTCTTTCGTGCTTGAATTCCTCAATCAGAATGGAAAACTTGATCACGGCACACTTAAATTCCGCACGCTAACCCTGCCAGACGTCTTTCAAGATCAGGACAGCCTTGAAAGGCAGTATGAAGAATCAAAATTGCATGCCATACATATCGCACATGTTGCATCTGGTCTTGTCTAATGACCTTACAACGCCCGACCATTGTTCTGTTCGACATGGATGGCACCACGGTGCGGCATTTGCACCCTATGTTACTGCATGTGCTCGAAACCCTTGATGACGCCAGCCATAAAACCGCCCGTTTTTTTTCTAAAACCTTTCGCACTAAAATTGATGCGCCACCTCTGGTGGAAACCCGCCACGGCAAACGCCCCAAGTTGCTGGTCCATCGGGCCATGCACAAAATCCGGCGCAAGGATGTCGATGAAATGGTTGAACCCTGCCCCGGCATCTATGACATACTGGATTTCCTGAAAAGCCAACATGTACGCATGGGGATTGTCAGTAATGGTCTGGGCAAGGGTTATGGCCACGACATTCTGAAGACCTTTGATCTGGAACCCTATTTCGATGTCGCCATATTCCGTGAAGATATCAGCCGTTCCAAACCGTGGCCCGACCCTCTGCTGCAGGCCTTAAACGGCCTCTCGGCCCCACCCGGCAAAGATGATGTCGTCTGGTATATCGGCGACCGGCGCAAGGACATTCAAGCGGCGATCGCCGCCAGACCCCATTTACCCTGTCCGGTTATCCCGATTGCCTACGGCCTGAATGCCGCGATTGCCGTGCTGGAGAACAATGTCGGTAACGACAATATCATCATGGGCTGGCCTGATTTGCTGCCACGCCTGCGACAAAGTTTGCTCACGCTTCACTGAAGATTAAGATTTTCCCGAGTCATATAATGAGCGTTGCTATAGGACGACAGCAAGGGTGTCAGCCATTGTGCCAAGGCAGCCTGTGCCGAAAGTCCTTCACCCACACGCACCTGCATATCCAGCAGTTCCGTAAGCTTTTCAAACGGCGTCTTTTCACGAGGAATAATAAGAATCCCAGCTTCACGACGACTGCGCAGACCCGCCAGTATTGCAGCGTGGTCAAGAGCATCATTCAGCGTCCCGATTTCATCAACCAGACCTATGGAGAGTGCAGTTTGCCCTGTCCAGACCCGACCTCTGGCGATCTCATCCACCCTCTCGACGGGCAACTTTCGCCCTTCAGCAACACGGGTAATAAACGCCGCATAAATTGAATCCATCATCGCATTCATACGTTCACGTCCAGCCTCAGAATAAGGCTGGTTGGGTGAATAAAGATCGGCGTTGCTACCTATCTGGATATCATCCCAATGAACGCCTATTTTCTTCCACAACTCGGCAAAAACAAATTTTCCTCCTGCCACGCCAATTGAGCCCGTGATCGTCATCGGCATCGCATAAATCCTATCAGCCGATGCGGCAATCCAGTAGCCTCCCGAGGCCGCCGTCCCCCCCATGGAAACCACAACCTTCTTGCCATTCTGCTGGGCAAAGGCCAACGCCCGGCGGATTGTTTCCGAGGCCGTCGGTGAGCCTCCAGGACTATCGATCCGGACGACAATCGCCTTGATGTCATCCTTGCGGGCGGCTTCCTCAATTTCCTTCGCCAGATCCTTGGCGCTAGCCATCGGGCCACCGTAATAGGCTGAATAGCCCGATGAGGACATGGCAATATCATCATCGGATACAATTGTGCCAACTGCATAAACGAGAGCAATCTTAACGGGCTTTAGGGCCAATTCTCCTTGTAATGAATGCTTATGAAGATCATCCATATAACGGCTGAGGCGTACAAATTTCATAGCCTTAACATCGTCAGAGCCAGTGACTGTCACACGAATATCCTTTTTCAGGACATCAAAATAATCCAGCTTGTCGATCAGGCCTGAATGTAGGGCTTCCTGATCGGTTAGCACGGCCTTATTCATGAATTGCAGAAAATTTCCGGCATCAAGCTTACGGTCAACTTCAATATCCGTAATCATGGCCGTACTGATATCACTTAAGATAAGGTTTACAGACTCTCGCGTATTTTTATTCATTTCTTTTTCAGAGAAGGTGCTGAAGACATCCTTATATTCCTTACGGGCAAAGAACTGCGGTTCAACCCCAAGCTTATCCAGCAGATGGCGTGCATAAGGCATCTCGGCGCGCAACCCGCCAATCGCCAATGACCCTACAGGCTGCATCCATATCTGGTCCGCGGCGCTGGCCAGATAATAATTCCCCAGTCCGGCATCCATCGATTCAGCGTAAAACCATGCGGGCTTGCCACTGGCGCGGAAACGTCTGATTGCCCCACGCAATTCCTGCATCTGGGCGAGGGATAAAGAGGCCCCGCCAGAGGATAGCAACACGCCCTTCACCCGATGATCCGTTTGAGCATGATCAATTGCATCAATGATATGACGAAAATGCGGTTTCATCCCCAGACTATAGGGCGAAGGCGTACTGTAATCAGAAAATTCACCTTCAAGCGAGAGTGACAATACCATTTTATCAGGTAAGGCCTGCACTGTGGATTGACCGGAAATCAGTGAAGCCATAAAGCCACTGGCCAGAATTGAAAGCAACAACATGGCCCCCATAGCCATGCAGAGCCGTTTCAATCCGCGATACAAGAAACCACCTACCCTGTGTACAAACGGCGTCTTTTTTTGCTTGGGCTGTGGCAACGGCGAAAAAAGTGGCCGCGTGCGAAACCAGTAACGATGATTCATCTTGTTCTCCTAAAGGCACTGGGCCTTATGACGCAACCAGTGATCGGCCAACACACAGGCCATCATTGCCTCGGCCACAGGGGTACCGCGAATTCCTACACAAGGATCATGACGCCCCTTGGTAATAATCTCGGCATTCTCACCCTGCCGGGTGATTGTTTGCACGGGTGTCAGGATCGAACTGGTCGGCTTAAAGGCCACTCGCACAATAATATCCTGCCCCGTAGATATACCGCCGAGAATTCCCCCGGCATGATTACTTAAAAATAGGGGCTGCCCCTCTGGCCCTATACGTATCTGGTCGGCATTTTGTTCGCCGCCCCAGCCGACACAATCAAACCCGGCACCGATCTCTACACCTTTGACAGCATTGATCGACATCATAGCCTTGGCCAGATCAGCATCCAGCTTGTCATACACGGGAGCACCCCAGCCTGCAGGTACACCTGAGGCATGCACTTCGACCACCGCCCCTGCACTCGATCCCGCCTTGCGCCGCTCATCAAGAAAAGACGTCCATTGCTCAACTATAGCGGCATCCGGCGACCAGAACGGATTTTGCTCGACTTGTGACCAGTCCCAGTGAGCAGGGTTGATTTTATGCGGACCGATTTGTACCACCGCCCCCCGGATTGTAACCCCCGAAATAATTTTACGCGCAATCGCCCCGGCAGCCACCCGCATCGCCGTTTCACGTGCCGACGAGCGCCCGCCACCGCGATAATCGCGCAGGCCATATTTGGCTTCGTAGGTAAAATCAGCATGAGCCGGACGAAATTTATCCTTGATATCACCATAGTCCTTGGAACGTGCGTCTTCATTTTCGATCAGCAGGCCAATCGGCGTCCCGGTTGTCTGCCCCTCAAAAACACCGGAGAGAATTTTAATCGTGTCCGGCTCCTGACGCTGAGTGGCAAAACGGTTTTGTCCCGGCTTGCGTTTATCGAGCCACTGCTGAATATCAGCCTCAGACAGAGCTATGCGCGGCGGTACGCCATCGACTACGCAGCCAATCGCGGAACCATGGCTCTCGCCCCAGGTTTGATATTGAAACAATGTACCGAAACGATTTCCTGACATGGGGTAAACCTATCACAAGCAAGGGAAATTCAAGAATAGTTTGACAGTTATATCACATAAAATTATGAATAATAAACCCTCAACAAAGTGAAGAATATGAGCCAACCCTGTGGCCTTTCCCCAGCTATAGCCCCTGCCTTCACCCGGGCAACCCTTGACCGGAATATGACGGTGAATACCACATCTTTTGAAAGAGCGCTGGCCCAGCTTGACCTGAGCGATATGGCTGTACTGGATTTTGGTTGCGGTACAGGCAATCTTGTTCGGCTGCTACGTCACACAAATGCCAAAATCATCTATGCGTTTGAGGTTATGCCCGAACATCTCGCTCCAGATATTCTAGACTGGGTCGATGACCCCACAGCGACACCTCGCCTTATATTAAATCCTGCAGACTTCAAAATTTACGCTGACGCCGCCGACGGAGACCTGACGGCTTATGATTATTTCCGCCTGCTGGGGCAACATGAAAAATTTGCGATTATCTCTAACCCGCCTTACTTCCTTTATAATCGTATCCTTTCATTAACTGGCAACAATCTGGCGGCAGAGAATCAAGATTACAGACAGCTGGCAGAAAAATTCGCAGGGGCGCTGATGATCACCAGCAAAGGGCGGCTGCACAACCATCCTCACTGGGATATACTGGCTATCCTAGAGGGATCTGATTTCAATCCCCCGGCTTACGGGCAGCAATATCTGATACAAACAGGGTTTGCGGACCGCACCCCCATCACCCGTGAAAATCAGCCACACATAACAGGGAAGCCACAATTCTATCCGCCGATCACAAACCGCGAGCCCTTGGCAGACGCGACAGACCACTACCCTGAAATGTGGGCACAGCTAGAGAAATTGGCACAGCGAAAATCCAAAAACCGCCCAAAATCTCACCCAGCCTAGGCGGCTTTCTCATCCCCTTTGGGGGCAATAGATTGCAACAGTTCAGCGGTTTCGCCAGCACTATCAACCGCGGCCATGCCTATGATGTTATAGCCCGCATCCACATGCATGATCTCACCAGTCACACCACTACCAAGATCGGAGAGCAAGAACAGGCCCGAACTGCCGACATCCTCAATCGTGACATTACGACGCAACGGTGCATTGAGTTCGTTCCATTTCAGGATAAAACGGAAATCGCCGATACCACTCGCGGCCAGTGTCTTGATCGGTCCTGCCGATATTGCATTTACCCGGATATTCTGCGGACCGAGATCGGCTGCCAGATAACGTACCGAGGCTTCAAGGCCAGCCTTAGCCACACCCATCACGTTGTAATGAGGCATCACGCGCTCAGCACCATAATAAGAGAGTGTCAACAGGCTGCCACCCTCGCTCATCAACGGCATGGCGCGCTGGCACACAGCGGTGAAGGAATATATCGATATGTCCATCGTACGCTGAAAATTAGCCCGCGTGGTGTTAACGTAAAGACCATCAAGTTCGTTTTTGTCAGAGAAGGCAATCGCATGGACAACAAAGTCAATCTTGCCCCACTCTTTCTCTATGGCCGTGAAAACTGCGTCCAGTGCCGCATCATCCGTGACGTCGCAAGGCAGGACCATCTTTGATCCCACACTTTCTGCCAGCGGACGCACACGCTTCTCCAGCGCCTCCCCCTGAAAGGTAAACGCCAATTCGGCACCCTGATCGGAGACAGCTTTGGCAATACCCCAAGCGATAGAGCGGTCATTGGCGACCCCCATAATCAAACCACGTTTACCGGCCATCAGTTTCTGATTATCGCTCATGCTTATTAGGGCTTTCCTGATTGTCTTTGCATTATGAAAACTTATAATATAAATCCAGCCGTATCCTACACATTTACAGCCTTGCGTCCAGAGATTTCCCTATTATCCCTGCCCAGCTTTGAGAAATATTAACTCCTTGCTGTTAGAGTAAGATCGTAAAAAACTCTTTCTTTTCAATGAGTTTACTTAAACCAGAATCAAGGTTCTTTCATGAGTTTGCAACTCGAAGCCGTGGCGCAAGCCTGCGAACAGATCACCAAGCAAGTAAAGGACAATTACAAAGTCCTGACCGTGCATTTCATTATCCATCATGACGGACAAAGGAATGAAGCGCTTGGTATCACCGCGCAGGAAATTGTTCACCATCCTGCAGCCCAGACCGCTATGAGAATTATGCAACAGCCCCGACTGAGTGAACAATCATCGCTGCTCGGGATTGCAGTAGCGCGCACCCATATGTTTATGGGACTAGCTTGGCGCGATCACCTGCTCGCGCTCTGTAATATCAATATTGACCATTTCGAAAATCTGAGAGATGTCCGTCAGCAAGCCTGGCACCTAACATGGCATGCGTTGGATGGTTACTTCTATCATGAAGATCCCGATGGCCGCACAGGATCATCAACCGATGTGATCGTCAGGCGGCGCAATGCCCTTGAAATGGCCCGGGCCAACCTACAGGCAGACACAATGAGTGCTGTGATGTGTGGACTACAGGGAGACCGTGAAGCACTGCGCAAGATTGGCGTTTACCGGGCAGTAAACGCCCTAACCCCGCGGTCATCACACATGCCAGAATTCTATCCTTACGCAATTGCTGTCGAATCTACCGAATATGCATTTTCAGAACTCGGACGTAAGCTACCCTCCAAGAGACAAATGATTCCGGCCGCCCTGAAAATCGCCCGTGAGGTTGATATGGCTATCGATGATCAGGCCCTAATGAACTGGCTGACCTTCTGTGAACCAGCGCAAGATATGGCTTGGCGAGGATTCAGCAAGGGTGACATCCTTAGCGCCGCGATCAATACCAGCCCCGACACCTTTGTCAGAACAACTGGCCATCTGATACAAGAATTAACTGCAATTAAAGCCTCATCATTCATTGATATCGGGCAAAATTATAGTCCTTACGCCGATGATGACATCAACGAAAAACTCCATGAAAAACTGATCGACCATATTTTTGAAGATATCATCGCCAAGGGCCTGTCACTGCACAGCCCCGACCCCTTCATCAAATTGGCAGACAAGCAAAACGAAGAGCTGAGCGAAGGTCGTGTAATGGGGTGGTGTGCCGCAGCCCTGCAGGCAGCAGCACGAATTCTCGAACGCACCCCCGAAGGAGATCGCCGTACCGAACAATTGGTCAGACGTGAATTTCATGAACATAAGGACGATGCTAACTGGGAAACCCTCCGCGACCTCAGCGATCGCGTCATCCAGCATCAACGTGACGGTGAAATCATTACGCTTTCACGGCTAGCCGAAATAGCTGGAGAAGACAAAGCTGCAAAGACTGTCCAGAGCGCGATTCAAAACACCATCAACAATCCTGAATATCAGGCTAAACTAGAATACCTGAATGCGCCCGCCCCACAAATGGCTGGGCCACAGCCCCGGGCACCAGCGCCGGCGGCAGCTCCACGCATGGCCATGAGTGCTCCCGGCCCCCGGGGGCCGGGTATGGGCGGCAGCACACGGCCCCAGATCTTGCAACAGGCCGTCCGCACCCATGACGTCGATAGAAAAAAAGGCGATCAGGACCAACAAGGCCGCAGCTAGACTTTTCTACACCTCTCATAAAAATGCCCCGTCATTGACGGGGCATTTATCTCTCTGGCTCGTGCAACCTTATTTCACAATTTCCCAACTACCGTCGGGCTGCTGACACACAGTGCCGTATGCGTTTTCACGCTGCCCCCCCACTGTAACAGTGGTTTGATATTCACGGCAATAACGGCCTGTATTGGTCCGGCCATCACGAGTGGGAGTAATCGTACCACCATGGCCACTTTCAGGGTTGTTCCAGCTAATAGTCTCACCCACTGGCGCCGTATGGGCTTGCTGAGTTGCCTGCTGCATGTACATCTGATCAGCGCGATCAAGTGATTGACCAATACTGCTACCTGCAAGAGAACCCAGCAAAGCGCCTGCCCCCGTCGCCCACAAACGGCCGGAACCGCTACCAACTTGAGAACCCAGAACACCGCCCACCACTGCACCACTGGCAAGGCCGATATTCTCTTTACTGAATGTACCGCCTGTCTGCGTGCAGCCACTCATGGCTAATCCGGCAGCCAGTACCGACACAAGAATAAATTTTTTCATTTGACCCTCAGCTCCTTCGTGATGGGGATATTGACAATACCATTTAGCAAATCAACTATGGCTCTATGAAGGCAAAAAAGAGATTTTAGAGTAAATTATGCAAGAAAATGATTTGATAAGAGCACTGGAAAGTCCCGCTGCAGCCCCGTTAACCCCGTGGGAACTTTTCGCCACGTGGCTGGATGAGGCTGGCACAACCGAAATAAATGACCCAAATGCCATGTGTCTGGCTACAACAGATGCCAATGGCCGGCCCTCTGCACGGATCGTGCTGTTGAAAGATTTTGATGAACGCGGATTTGTTTTTTATACCAACCGGGAAAGCCGTAAGGGTCAAGCCCTGTCCTTGCACCCCCAAGCAGCGCTTTGTTTCCACTGGAAGACACTGGGACGGCAAGTCCGGGTTGAGGGGCGCGTTCTGATGGTCGATGATCACGAATCCGATGCCTATTATGCCAGTCGCCCCAAAGGGAGCCGAATCGGGGCCTGGGCCTCCCGGCAATCGCGACCACTGGAAAGCCGCAGCACCCTCGTCAGCCGGGTCGAGGAACTGGAAAGGCAATATAGCCAAACCGATAATATCCCGCGCCCGCCACACTGGGGCGGCTATCGCATGACCCCTGATTATATTGAATTTTGGCACGACGGCGAATTTCGCCTGCATACCCGGCTTGTCTATAATCTGACTGAAAAAGGCTGGGAGCGATCGCTGCTCTACCCTTGAAAATCAGCACCAATCAGGCCATATTCTGGCTATGACAACAGAAACACTCTCTTTCGGGGCGGATGTATCGCGACTGCTGGATATTGTCGCCCATGCCCTTTATTCAAATCGTGACGTCTTCCTTAGGGAGCTGGTCTCAAATGCGGCTGATGCCTGTGACCGTCTACGCTATGAATCGAT
This sequence comes from Alphaproteobacteria bacterium, assembly GCA_023700945.1. GTDB lineage: Bacteria > Pseudomonadota > Alphaproteobacteria > Micavibrionales > Micavibrionaceae > Micavibrio_C. The sequence goes on from JAMPXY010000012.1 coordinate 15,704, forward strand.
TACCAAGCCCTACCTGAGCGTGGATGATCCCGCCCTCAAGATCCGGATTTACCGTGACCCGCCCAGCCGGGTTCTGACGGTAGTGGATAACGGCATCGGCATGGATCGCGAAGAGTTGATCAAAAATTTGGGTACCATTGCGTGGTCAGGCACGGCTGCCGTCATGGAACAGCTAGGACAGTCCGCCTCCGCACAAGACAAACTGAGCCTGATTGGCCAGTTCGGAGTTGGTTTTTATGCAAGCTTTATGGTTTCAACCAAGGTACAGGTTGTCAGCCGCAAGGCCGGTGAAGATCAGGCCTGGGTCTGGGAGTCTGACGGCAAAACCGGCTTCACAGTTCGAGAGGCTAGTGCCGATGAATCCCGCCAGCTGATCGCCAGCCGCGGAACCGCCATCAATATGACCATCGATGACAACAGCAGTGAATATTTGCTCGAAGAAAAACTGCGTCAGGTGATCGTCCAATATTCAGATCATATTGATGTACCAATTTACCAGGGACGCGGTGACGGTACGGACGCCGACAATGGCGCTGCCCAGATACCGGTCAACAAGGCCTCGGCGCTGTGGATGCGCCCCAAAAACGATATTAATGAAGAGCAATACATAGAATTTTATCATCATATTGGCCACGGTATGGATAAGCCGATGATGACGTCGCACTGGCGGGCTGAGGGCAAGATTGAATTTACTGCTCTGCTCTTTGTCCCCACACTACGTCCATGGGATCTTTACGACCCCAGCCGCAAGAACGCCACGCGCTTGTATGTCAAACGGGTTTTCATCACCGATCAGTGTGATGGGTTGATGTATCCGTGGCTGCGTTTTATGCGCGGAGTGATTGATACGGAAGACCTGCCGCTTAACATCAGCCGCGAAATGTTGCAGCATAATCCGGTAATCCAGAAAATTCGTACAAGTGTTGCCAAACGTATTCTGGGTGACTTTGATAAGCTGGCTCAAGATAACCCTGTGCAATACGGTGCCTTCTGGGGACAATTTGGTGCCGTCCTCAAGGAAGGGCTTTATGATGCCCCCGAACACCGACTCGACCTGTTGAAGGTTGTCCATTTTTATTCGACCGAAACCGACGGAGGACTTGTTTCTCTGGCCGACTACGCTAACCGGATGAAACCCGGGCAGGAATACATCTATTACATTAGCGGTGAAAATATCGATAATCTGCGTAACAGCCCGCAGATTGAAGGTTTTAAGGCCCGTGGCATCGAAGTGTTATTATTTACTGATACAATTGATGATTTCTGGCTGCAATCTGTGCTGGACTATGAAGGTAAGGCCTTCAAATCAGTAACCAAGGGTGATGTGAATTTATCCAAGTTCTCATCTGCTGACAAAAATGACTTACAGGGTGACAAGTCCCACGAACCTGCCCAGAATGAAAGTCTGCGCCGCCTGCTAGCGATTGTGCAGGAAACCTTAAAAGAGGATATTGGTGAGGTTCGTTACTCGCACCGCCTCACCAGTTCTCCCGCCTGTCTGGTCGCTGCCGACAATGAAGTCGACCTCCGTATGGAGCGAGTTCTCAGGGTACATCAAAAATACGACACCCCTTCGAAACGGGTACTGGAGATTAACCCGGATCATGCCCTGATCAAGCAAATGGCCACACTGGCACAGGCGGGAGGTACGGGTGAAGAGATGGCTGACGCCGCCCATCTGCTGCTGGATCAGGCCCGAATCATTCAGGGTGAACCCATCCCGGACCCGACCGACTTTGCCCGGCGCCTGTCATACTTCATGGAAAAGAGTCTGGCCGCGTAAGGTTTACGCTGCCGCTCTCTTCAGAAAATCTGCATATTTCATGTTCGGGCGCGGGCCCATGTGGCTAATGACTTCGGCCGCCGCCATTGATGCCAACCGTCCACAGACGTCTAAAGAATTCCCGCGGGTATAGCCATACAAAAATCCGGCAGCATATTGATCACCTGCTCCGGTCGTATCCACAACTTTGCTAACCGGCTCCGCCGGAACCTCGATAATTTTATCACCCGCAATAATGACGGATCCCTGCGCGCTACGCGTGATCACAATAATCTCGCATACCCCTTTCAGGGCATCGACGGTCTCTTCAAAATTTGAGGTTTCGTAAAGAGACATCGCCTCATGTTCGTTGGCAAATAAGATATCGACATGATTTTCAACAAACACCTGAAAATCTTCACGGTGACGATTGACGCAGAACGGATCAGACAACGACAGCGCTACCTTGCGCCCGGCCTTATGTGCCAGCTCCGAAGCAACACGGAAAGCCTCCTTGGCCTGCGGCGGATCAAACAGATATCCCTCCATGTAGGTAATTTTTGCGGATGAGACAAGGTCCTCGTCAATATCAATCTGCGACAACTCAACTGCCGCCCCGAGGTAGGTATTCATGGTGCGCTGTCCATCAGGGGTCACCAGAATGAGGCAACGCGCAGTCGGCGCGCCAATCGCCAAGGGCTGGGTATTGAAAACAACCCCTTGCGCCTTCAGGTCATGACGAAAAACATCCCCCAACTGATCCTGCGCGACCTTGCCAATATAGGCACCCTTGCCCCCAAAAGATGCAAACCCAGCGATGGTGTTGCCCGCCGATCCCCCGGACGATTCAATTCCCGGCGGCATCTGGCCATATAGCTCAACTGCACGCATCTCATCAATCAAAGTCATACTGCCCTTGACCATGCCATTCATTTTTTGCTGATGCTCTATGAAAGCCTCATCCGTCTGAGCCAATACGTCGACAATAGCGTTACCAATTGCCAGAAGATCGAATTTGGGATCTTTCATATCTATATTCCTTCACAGAGAAAAACAGGATAAGTTCTAATCCAAATAAAGAAGTATTGGAATACCATGGCAGGCAAAAAAACACAGAAATCAGAAGTTAATATTCGTGAACGGGCTATAGAGGCAACCCTGGCATTAGCCGCACGAGATGGCTGGGATGCGGTTACCCTCCCTGGAATAGCCCGTCATGCCAAAATCAGCCTGAGTGCCCTGCATGAACATTTTGATGACCGTTATGATATTTTGGCTTGCTATGCCCGCATGGTGGATCAGCGTGTTTTAAACGCCATCAGCCCTGCTGTTGAACAAAGCAATCACCGCGACCGTTTGTTTGATATTTTAATGGAGCGTTTTGATGTGCTGAATGAAAACCGAGAGGCTTTGCTCTCGATCATCCAACATCTGAAATGCGAACCCCACCAAATTCTAACCAGCCTGCCTTACCTTGGCCGTTCGATGCGCTGGATGCTTGAAGCAGCCGGACTCCCGACTACAGGCCTGCGGGGGGCTGGTCATATTGCAGCGCTCTCTGCGGTCTATATTGCCACCCTCAGGACATGGGCTGGCGATGACAGCCCGGATATGAGTCAGACTATGGCCGCGTTAGACCGTCATCTGGGTCAGGCTGAAAGACTGGCTGATATGCTTGGGATTATTTGACATCGCCGCCGCCAACCACTCAGGCGCGAGCGTACTGATAAACGTGATTTTCAGCCCATAACTTTTCGAGCACATCACACAGATAATCAACATCCGCCAAGGTATGGGCGGCACTGGCCGTCAGGCGCAAACGCTCCGTGCCCTTGGGCACAGTCGGGTAATTTATCGGCTGTACATAAATGTTATATTTATTTAACAGCATATCCGTCACCATCTTGCAGCAGGTAGCATCCCCCACAATCAATGGCACAATATGACTTTCGCCCTTCAGGTACGGTAATCCTGCCGCCTCAAGGCGGGCCTTAAAATGGCGCACATTACGGCGTTGACGTTGGCGTTCAATATCCGACATCATCAAATGCTCCACACTGGCTTTGGCGCCGGCCAGCACCGCAGGCGGCAAAGAAGTAGTAAAAATAAACCCCGCAGCAAACGAACGAATGGCATCAATTGTGCCCTTGCGTCCGGCAACGTAACCACCCACCAGACCATAAGCCTTACCAAAGGTGCCCTCGATGATATCGATGCGATCCATCACACCCATTTCCTCAGCTAAACCGGCCCCGCGCGGCCCATACAGCCCAACGCCATGCACTTCATCAAGATAAGAGAGCGCCTCGTATTTTTCTGCAAGATCAGCTATGGCACCAATCGGCGCAATGTCACCTTCCATCGAGTAAACCGATTCAAAGGCAATAATTTTGGGACGCGCCGGATCATCACCCGCCAGCAATTCTTCCAGATGTGCTAGGTCATTATGACGAAAAATTCGTTTTTCAGCGCCACCATGACGAATACCTTCAATCATCGAGGCATGATTGAGTGCATCCGAATAAACAATACAGCCGGGCAAGAGTCGGGTCAGAGTGCTTAAGGCCCCCTCATTGGCGGTATAACCCGAGGTAAAGACCAAACCAGACTCTTTGTTATGCAAGCGAGCAATCGTCTGCTCCAGCTCCACATGGTAACGTGTTGTTCCGGAAATATTCCGGGTGCCCCCGGCACCGGCACCCGTGCGGTCAACAGCAGCCTTCATGGCTTCCAGGACGTGGGCATTCTGCCCCATACCCAGATAATCATTGCTGCACCAGATGGTGACTTCCCGCACACTGCCGTCAGGGGCGTAGTACAGGGCCTTAGGGAACTTTCCCGCTATTCGCTCAAGCGTGGCAAAAACGCGGTAGCGCCCCTCGGTCTTGAGGGTATCTACGCGCTCCTGAAAGAAAGCTTCATAATCCATAGCCGACACTCGAGTATAATAAGACAACACCAATAACGGTGGGCAGAGTACCCAATGCCCCTTCTTATTACAATAAGGGGCTGCACGCCTTCTCCACCATGACTTTAATCAATTTAATTGCTTTTCAGTACCCAGGTAACCAAAATGTGAGTTAAAATAAGGAGATACACGGGGAGACTTATTGAGAATGATTATCGTTTTCGGCTCTATCAATATGGACATCTTTATGCCGGTCGAGCATCTGCCCGTGCCCGGCGAAACCGTCTTATCACCCGGCTATGAAATGTCTCCCGGCGGCAAGGGTGCCAATCAGGCGCTGGCGGCCGCCCGCTCCGGTGCCAAAGTGGCGATGATTGGCCGGGTCGGTGACGACGGCATGGGTGCCCGGGTTCTGAATAATTTGCGTCGCGCCGGGGTTATGACGTCCGGCATAGTCCAATCCGAGCAGTCAACCGGCTGTGCTGTGATTGCCCGCGATGCCAACGGTGAGAACCAGATTTTAGTGGCCCTAGGGGCCAACGCCGACGTTATTCACGACCAGATCCCTGATGAAATTCTAGGCAATCGCAATATGGTGGTGATGCAAAACGAAATCCTGCCTGAGCAAAACTGGATGATCATTGAGCGGGCTGCGGCCTTGGGCGCCACGACCATTCTCAATCTGGCTCCGGCCATACATATCCCCGAACATATCCTGAAAAAACTGGACTATCTGATCGTTAATCAGATTGAAGCCCGACAGATTGCAGCCGCAATGAATCTCGAGGCCGAAAACCATGAATCACAGATCGCAGGTGCCCTCTCCCGCATGGGGGACCTGACTTGTATCGTCACTATGGGTGAACGAGGATCATTTGCCATTACGCCTGATGGACAGGAAATTCATGTCCCGGCGCTTGAGCTTGAGCAGTTTGTCGATAAAACCGGGGCAGGCGATGCTTATTGCGGAACATTTGCCGCAGCCTTGCATGCCGGATTACCGCTGACCGAGGCCCTAAAGCGTGCAGCCGTTGCTGGATCACTCACCTGCCTGAATAAAGGTGCCCAGCCGTCTTTCCCCTACCTTGGCGACATAGAAGAAAACCTCGCCAAGCTGGGCGAGGTTTCCGTGAAAGCGATCTAAATCCTCAAGCGCCCTAAGGTTTCATACCGGGCAGATTGGCAGGCTGTGGCAATGTCAGAGTCGACAGGTCCTGATAGATCTGCAAGCCGACTGGCAGGGTGAACTGCACCTTACCCGCTGAGGAAATATAGGGTTTACCATGAGCACCCTTTTGTTCTTGCAATCTTACAACCGTAACAACACCGGTCTGATCCTCTTGTGCCGTGATATCGTGGCACACAGGCTTGACATCGTTGGGTAAGGGAAAACCAAAGACACGGGCAAAGTTATTAGCACCTTCAATACGCGGAGCCTTCGGATCAGTGCCATAACCCCATTTATGTAAGCTTGCGAGATGAATATTGGTCGCCGCCAGTGCCTCATACAGACGGGTTGGGGTATCCTCATGATAGAATAGTACCACCACCGGACGGCTGCTGAACTGGGAAGACAAGGCATCAGCAATTTTTGCCGCACGCACATCTTCGCTTTCGAGCGCTGCAATTTCAGTCGCACTGGCATTCTTGGCTGCCATAATATTGGCCATACTGTAATTAGAATTTACCGCCACCAGAAAGGCATCATAAGGTGATGCCACCTGATCATTGATAAACTGAAAACCAGCGAGGGTCGTAGGAACCGTGCGTTCCGCAGGATAGGCATAGGTACCATTGGTGCAATGGATATTATGAACACCCATCATATCCAGCACGCGGGAGGCAGCATGGGCTGTATCAAGGACATCGTGGCCCTTCAGTTTCACCAGAATCGGAAACGTCATGTAAACACTCTTGCTTTTAAAATGCGCAGGACGTGTTGATATGACAATTTAGAAAAAAAAGCAAGAGACAAAGAAATTATTGAGTTATATCAATATATTAAAGCAAATCCCCCGGGCCAGCCGGGGGATAGCTTACGGGACCAAGCCCAGAGGCATCATGCCTGCATGTTGAGGGTGGCGCCCCGTGACGAAGACACAGGAACATTTGAGATCGCTTGCTCAAGAATGGAGGCCAGCTGCTGCTCCATGCTTGCAGCCTGCTTTACCATCTCCAGCGAAATCGCTTGCCTTGTCAACGCAGCCTGAGCTGCAATGCCAGCAGGAACTTCCATAATCACCTCGTATCTGATCAGGGTATAACAAACAGATTAACAGTCTCTTACTTTTTAGCCGGGGCATGTCGCCGATTATAACGCTGGCAGGCCTCATGCAGTTCAGCAATCAACAGACGTCCTTCTTTTCCGCCATTTCCACGTAGCTGGCTGGACATGATGATATGGAGAGTTTTGCGATGAATATTTACAATCTCATAGGCATCATCATTAAAGCTCTCCAAATTTTCGAGAAAATCGAGGGCAATATCAGCAACATCGCTCAGCAACGGAAATTTGAACATTGCTCCGTTCGCCTTCAACTCCATAATCGGACCGATCACCCGCCCCACTGACTCCTTCGTACGATTATCTTCGACCCGCACTACCTCAAGGGATTTATCAAGGCGCCCAAGAATAGCCATAGCAAAGTTGGTGAAATCGACATCATTTTTTTGAATGAAACTCTCGGCACGTTCCATCACCGCAGGATCTATCCCGCCATACCCGGCTTTTGTACGCAGGGTATTCGGAGGGTTGTAAAATTTGGCTTTAGAGCTTTTTTTCTTGGTTTTCTCAGTCATAACACTATCGGGAGTTACTATTTATCATGAAGGCTGGGTCCCACATTGCGTACATGCTCCTGCAGGTCTTTCAAAATGCGTTCGGTTTCGGAAGGATCAATCATATCAAGTTCAACATCCATAACATCATCATCACGGCGACGCTGACCAACATAATCACCCTTGCGGCGACGGCGATCAGGTCCAAAAAACTGCCCGGAATCAACAAACTGACGCGGACGCTCAATCAGTTGCTCCACGCGGGTAAACAGATCCTTGGCGGTGAAGGGCTTCACCAGAAATTCTGTTACCCCGACATCACGGGCCTGCTCTACCCGAATACGGTGACTGTAACCTGTCATCATAATGACAGGTACAAACTTGTTGGGAGAACGCGGATCACGCCTGATCATACGGATAAGTTCCAAACCATCAAATGGCTGCATCTGCCAATCGGTCAAGACGATATCGGGCTTGTAGCGGCAAAACTGGTTGAAAGCATCTTCCGGATTATCTGCTGTGTAAATAGCGGTAAATCCAAAAATTTTCAGCAACGACGACACCAACGACAACATCGGCTTCATGTCATCAACAACCAAAATCGATACTGCCTTAAATTGATAAACCATATTTCAACTGCCTGAAATTTTCATTCTGAGACTCTCATGAATGACCGCCTAAAACAATGGGAAATTTGGGCTTTAGATACAATAGCCGACATGGCATAATGCGCTCACATAACAGACGTAACTAATATAACAGGGGTTTAAGGCGATGAATGCGTCCCGCTCAATTTCAGACAATATTATTCCTGCCAGCATCCGCTCCAAAGGCACCGGTGCTCAACTTCTGGTCAGGACGCTGGCCGCACACGGTACAAGCCATATTTCCTGCGTCGCCGGGGAAAGTTATCTGGCAGTATTGGACGCCTTATTGGATCACCCGGACATCAAGGTAACCACCTGTCGGCAAGAAGGGGGCGCCGCCTTCATGGCCGAAAGCTGGGGTAAACTCACCGGCGCGCCGGGCATCTGTTTTGTCACACGCGGCCCCGGCGCTTGCAACGCGTCGATCGGTGTCCACACTGCCATGCAAGATTCAACACCCCTGATTTTATTCATGGGGCAAGTGGGTCGTGCCGATAAAGGTCGCGAAGCCTTTCAGGAAATTGATGTCCGCACTGTCTTTGGTGGACTGGCGAAATGGGCGACAGAAATAGACAACCCGGCCCGCGTGCCTGAAATTGTCGCCCGCGCCTACAAAGTTGCCACCACCGGCAGACCCGGACCAGTGGTGATTGGCTTGCCCGAAGACATGCTGACAGAAATTGCAGAGGCGACCATCCCCGCCCCAACCCTGCCGGTGTTACCGACCTTGACCAAAAACGGATGCGCCCAGATCAAAGCCCTGCTGCAAGACGCCCGGCAACCACTGGTGATCATCGGCGGCAGTGGCTGGACAGATAAAGGGATTGAGGATTTTGCCAGCTTTGCCAGCGCAGCGCAGCTACCGGTAGCAGCCTCTTTTCGTCGCCAGGATCTCTTTAACCACAAGCATAAATGCTATGTTGGCGAACTAGGCACCGGCCCTAACCCCAAACTTATTGAGAAAATCAAACACGCCGATCTGGTACTAGTCGTGGGTGCCCGGCTCGATGAAATCTGTACACAGGGCTACACCTTGTTTGATGCCCCTGTGCCACAAATGAAAATGATTCACATCCACCAGAGCCTTGATGAAATTGGCAAGGTCTACCAACCCACGCTGGGGCTCGTCGCCGATGTCAACGAAACGGCCGCCGCTCTGGCCAGTCTCGCCCATGGTCTGGACGGGCGCTTGTGGGCCGGCTGGCGCGATGAGTTGCGAACGCTCTATCAGTCATGGACGACGATTGACCTTACCGCCCAACCTCGCTGGAAGGGTGCCAACATGACGGAGATATTCTCCTTCCTGCGCGACCAGCTACCTGAGGATGCCATCATCACAACAGATGCAGGAAATTTCAGCGGTTGGGCTCAGCGTTATCTGCAATATGGTCGCCCTGGCCGCCTGCTCGCCCCGATTAACGGTGCTATGGGTTACGCCGTGCCCTCGGCGATTGGCGCCTCACTGGCCGCTCCAGACAAGACCGTGCTGGGCTTGTGTGGCGATGGTGGTTTTATGATGACGGGACAAGAACTAGCAACCGCCATGCATCACGGCGCACACCCGGTCATCATGGTCTGTAATAATGCCATGTACGGCACCATCCGTATGCATCAGGAAAAACATTACCCCGGCCGGATCAGCGCCACCGCCTTGACCAACCCCGATTTCGTGGCCTTGGCGGCAAGCTACGGTGCCTTTGCCGCCCGGGTTGAAACAGCCGCCGAGTTTCCTGCGTTATGGGAGCGTGCGCGCAGCGCCGGGAAAATTGCCTTACTTGAAGTCAAGATGGATCCGGCTCAACTGACCACTAACGCCAAAATCTAGCGCTTCAGGGAGCTGGCTTGAGCGGTTTGATGCTGGCACGCAATGATGGCTCAGAGGGGATCAGGGTCAATTCCCATGTGGCCTTGGCTGGATTAACGTTATGAATTTGGCCGAGCAGCGCCTCTCCACGATGATAGCGTTTTAGCTCAAGCCCCGCCCCGTCTCGCAGCACTAGTTCAGCCTTGCCCCCATCAATCCGCCACGGTGTATTTTGCAAATCAGTCGCTGTATAACGCTGGCGCACACCTGATTGCAACACAGCAACCTCAATAAAATCATTACCAATTTCATTGATAAAAACGCGAACAGGAGCAGCTTCCAATCTCTTCAGATCGGGGATTGCATGATATTTTTCGTAGTCGTGATTAACATCGCGTTCAATCCGACGGCGATCGTTGAAATGGGCAGCACTCTCATCAAGCCTTGCCAGCTCCTCATCGCTGATACCAATACCCCTGGTGCCCAATACCTTGTGCGCCGCCCTTAGATTTATAATATCTGGATAGCGCCTAATCGGTGAGGATACATGGGCATAGTAAAGCTGCCCCAATCCAACATGTCCCAAACTCTGTGATGAATAATAAGCCCTTTGCGGCAAAATCATCCCGCCTGCGACACCGGCTTGCGCCGGTTCAAAATTGCGTGAAAGGAACGGCACCTGACCCGCCAGCAGAAATTTCGCCACCAGTGCATTGGTTTGCACCATCAAAGTCTCGATGATCGACTTGCTGGCAAAACTAACCGGATTCTCTTTTAGCAGAACCTGCAACTCTGCATTCAAACCACGGCGACGGCGTGTATCATGAATATCCCGGATCAGGTGAAAGCGCGGATCATCCCGTTCCATGAAGTCATAGAACTGGCCATAGGTTAATTGCTCGCGCGAACGGATAATCCCGGCAAAAACATCGTACCCCCTCATATTGCAATCCCAATCGAGACGCTGACGGACGACAAGCGCTGGACGGTCGGCGCTGGCCACCAGCGAGCATTTATTCGTACTTAAAATTGGGGGTAGCATGTGACTGGTGCGATCTTTGAGATAGAAGGTAATGCCACGCCTATAGGCCTCACGGTCAACAGCCGTATTGTAATGCACCAGTGCCGGGACATCGGCTATCGCGGTATAGAGCGAGTAACCATCACGCTCAATTTCCGTGGCGAAGGCATCATCAAGATCGGTCGATCCCAACGGGTCAACTGTATAAAAATCAAGGTGACGCAGATCAATCCTCTGCTCAGTGCGCAATTTACGACGATTTAAATTATGGGCTTCCTTTAAAACATCGTCAGGGTGAGCATGGGCAATCTGATGTTTGGTAGCAATAATAACGCTGATCGGGGTTCCGCTATCTTTATCGCGGCGTTGATCACCCACCACGGTTAAGACAGGATTGCGAATGTCGAAATCGGGCGGAAATTCTGCTAGAAACTGATGGGCAGCCTCTGCACCGGGGGGATCAGTCAGCGTAAAGACACCCTTTATCGAACGATCCAGCGGCGCAAAAGCTCCCGATTTTTGATTAAAAGTGCCGGTTAGACGATAAGGCCGCCCCGGATGCATATGCGCCAGAAAACGTGCCCGCAAGGCTGGCCCCTCACCCCGCCCTAGCGCCACCACAATCCGGTCACCTTCCTGCAACTTATTCTTGGCCATATCCGCATGCGATAGCGTCGCCGTAACCCCAAGATCAGATGGTAATTGGCTGATCGTGATCGGCACACGCCTGTGTCCCGGCGCAGCCCCGACTGTGGCATAGGCAACATCCGACCAGGGCACCGTCGCCAGATAGCCGCGACGACCGCTTGCCATCGCCCGCTTCTCCGCCAGCAATTCCTTTAGGAATTGGTCAATTACAGAAACTTGCGCGGCCTCTACCCCCGACAGATTCAAAAGCGCAACACGGCTTAGTGGTGACGGGTTCATTGCCAGCCACTGCAGTATTTGCTCTTTATTGACGCTCACAGATGTCCCAGATTTATTAGCCACGAAGTAGCCTGCCCTTTTCGTACGCCCCAGATTATGACTTATGTATATTCGCGTATAGCGGATCAGCGCCCTGTCTGGCAAGTTTAAAGTGGGGCAACGCCGCCTCAAGCGGCATATTTATCCATGTCTGTTGCCATGCGAAAATCCAGCTCTGTCAGTCCCTTGGCATCATGAGTGGTTAATCTGACCTCGACCCTGTTGTAGACATTAAACCATTCCGGGTGATGATTGATTTTCTCCGCCAGCAATGCTGCCCGGCTCATAAAAGCCCAGGCCGCACTGAAATTACGAAAACCAAATTTCTTGCTGATTGCCAGACCATCGTCGGACAAAACCCAGCCGGGCAAAGCAGCCAGACGTGCAGTGACATCCTCAGGAGCAAGTTTGTCGGGCATTGTGATACCTCTCGTTTCAGCGTAGATTATAAGCGAATCAATCATTTCTGATCTGACATGGTATTGATATGAGGTCAAGAACCGTGGAACGGCAAGACATTATTATGAGTTTCTCCACACCGCCTTCAGCTGACGATCTGGAGGCGATGGCGAAGTCTATTCTGACCCATATGCCTGAAGAAATTCTTGAGCTTTGTGAAGACTTGGCCATCCGCATCGATGATCTGGCCGACGAAATGATCGAGAGCGAACTTGAACTGGATGACCCGTTTGAATTGATCTGTCTCTACCGCAGCGGCAGCGAAATTGCGCCGGGCGTGACGCGTAAAGTTGCCAATGACGATGATCTGCTGGTTATTTTTCGCCGCCCCCTGCTGGACCTGTGGTGTGAAACGGCAGAAGATCTCAATGTCCTGCTGCGTCAGGTCATGATTGAGGAACTGGGACAAAACTTTGATTTCTCCGAAGACGAAATCAGTGAAATGTCACAGCGCCATTATCAAGGTCTGTTTTAGACAATCCTCACTTAAAAATCATAATTTTGATTAGCGAGCAAATTCAACCGCTCGGCAAAAGCATTAAGGGTTTCCTTGCGGTTGCAAACGATCCTGACTTCCTCAAGCTGTTCCGGCATACGTTCGCGCAACGCTTGAATAGCCAGACGGGCAGCCCGCTGCACCGGAAACTTCCCCTTGCCCGCCCCCAGTGCCGGCAACGCCAGCGATGTAAGTTTCATACGTTCGGCCTGTTCGAGCAGGCTGCGATAACAACGCAAAAGATCGCGGTCTTCCCCGGAGGTCCCGCTGCCCCATAAGGGCGTCATTGCAAACAAAACATGTTTGACAGGCAGATCCAGCCCCGGCAAAGCAAAAACATCCCCGGCCCGCGGACGGTAAATATTCTCAAGAACAAGTTCATCCAGCGCAGGCCCGGCCGCCTGAAAAATCGACTGGTTAAGGCTGCCCCCGGTATAGAGCGTAACAGGCAGCGCCGTGACAATCGCATCAATACCAGTTTGCTGAGTGATATCGCCCTCAATCAGCCTTATTCGGCTCATTAAATGGTGATAGGGATTGGAAGGATCGGTGGCGTCTGGTACAAACTCAGTCATGATAAAATATGCAGTTTATGTGTTGTGTCTGGCGATACTGCCCTTATGCACGGGTATTATGCCTGCACGGGCGGAAATTCTCTATGGGCTTGCTATGAATGACACGCCCAAATATACACCTGACGCCCCCCATCTTGACTATGTAAATCCAGAAGCCCCCAAGGGTGGGACCCTGACCCAATCAGCTCTCGGCAGTTTTGATTCTCTCAACCCGTTTAACATCAAAGGCACCGTGGCACAGGGCTTGAGTCTGGTGCACGACCGCCTGATGCAACGCGTATGGGATGAACCCTTTACCCTCTACCCACTGATCGCCGAAAAAGTCGATGTCCCGGCAGACCGCTCCGCTATCACTTTTTATCTTGATCCACAGGCACGGTTTCAGGATGGCACCCCGATCACTGCCGATGATGTCCTGTTCTCCTTTCAAACATTGAAGGAAAAAGGCCGACCCAACATGCGCCGGGTTTATGCGTTGGTCAGCCATGCAGAAAAGCGTGATGACCGCACCATACACTTTGCCTTAGGCGCAGGTTATGACCGTGAAACTGTCATGATTCTCGCTATGATGCCTGTACTCTCCAAGGCCTGGTGGGAAAACCGTGTTTTTGATGCCACCACCCTCGAGATACCCAACGCCAGCGGCCCCTATCACATCACCCAGATCGACCCCGGTCGTAAAATTTCCTATCAACGCAACCCTGCTTACTGGGCAGCAGATCTGCTAGTGAACAAAGGCCAGTATAATTTTGATAAGATGGTTTTCGATTATTACCGTGACGATACGGTTGCCTTCGAAGCCTTCAAATCAGGTGAGTTTGATCTGCGGCGCGAATGGGATGCGGGCAAATGGTCCAAGGGATATGATTTCCCTGCCCTGAAAAACGGCACCGTGAAAGCAGAGACACTAGCCCATGGCCGCCCCGAGAAGGTCCGCTCACTAATCTTTAATACAAGACGCCCCCCGTTTGATGACATACGTGTACGTGAAGCGTTATCGCTAGCACTAGATTTTGAATGGATAAATACCAATCTGTTTCACGGTCTGCATAAGCGCGTCGATAGCTATTACCCCAATTCCGAATTGGCAGCCAAAGACTGGCAGCCCCCTTCGCACAAAAACCCGGAGGAAAGCCGTGCCCATTTGCGCAAAGCCGATCAATTACTCAAAGAGGCTGGCTGGGTTATCAATAACGGCCAGCGCGTCAAAGAGAATGACCCCAAAGCTCAACTGACTTTTGAAATCATGCTGGGTGCACCGGATGACGAAAAGGTTGCGCTCGCCTTCACCCGAAATTTAAAAAGACTCGGCATCACTCCGAATGTGCGGGTACTGGATGCCGCCGCCTTTACCGGACGGCTCAATGATTACGATTACGACATGGTTTTACATTTCTGGTTATCAACCCTCTCCCCCGGGACCGAACAAATTCTTTATTACGGCTGCGAGGCAGCCCGGCAAAAAGCCCGCTGGAATTTTCCCGGCATCTGCGATCCCCAAATTGATGAACTGGCCCTCTCGATTGCCGCTGCCCCCAGCCGCGCCGACATGGTGCGCCGAGTACAGGAACTCGACCGTCATTTGCTCGCCGGGCATTACATGATCCCTCTCAACTACCCCGGGGTTGATTATGTGGCTTATCAAGCCCGTCTGCGCCGCCCGGACACCCTGCCGCTCTATGGCATGGTGCTGGAAAGCTGGTGGTCCGACCCCCTTCAATAGCCATAACTACAAAATGGGGACAGTTTACAAAACAGCATTGAGCCGCCGGGCCGCTCTTGGTATGTTTTAACACGTTGTTTTTCACAGATTCTCCGGGCGGTACCCCATGATCTCTTACAAGTTAACTTCTCTGGTTCTGGCAGGCGCGGCCCTGATCACACTGGCAGCCTGCTCATCAACCCCTACGCAATCGCAACTGATGAATGATGCGCATTACTGGCAACGTTCCAGTACCAGCGAAGCCATCTTCACCCGTGGCCCCAAAGCCCAGCAATTGCTAAACCGTGATACTGCCCGCTGCGTCACTGAGTTGCGTGAGCTTGATCGTCTGGGCTTTATCCGTACCCATACCCCCGGCGATACTACAGCCGCAGGGGCCCCAGATCCCAACACCCCTTCAGGCGCTCTGGCACAATGGGAAACTCCGAGCCGTGATGGCTATCTCTATGCTGAACATAGTGACTATCATGACTATGAAACCTGCATGATGGCCAAAGGCTGGGAGCGGATCGAACATGTCCCCTATGACGTAGCCAAGGAAGCACGCGGCGATTACATTGCCGCCATAAACCAGCAAGCCCAACGCTCAAAGACTGGTGAATATGAGGCTGTTGCCACGCCAGAAGGCCAATGGGACGGGCTCAACCAATAACCAGCGTTCTGATAAATAAACAAAACCCCTGCTTCGGCAGGGGTTTTTGCTTAGGTCAAACACTCAGGCTGCACGTGGCTCATGCCGTTCCCAAAAATGACAGATCGCATGATAAACCGCCTCGACCTCCAAGGAGGTCATGAGCGACCCCACGATTTTGCTGTCATAGCCAGGGAAATCAATCAATTCATCATAGTTTTGCGGAGTTGAGGCATAGGCCGTATGCGGCCCCCAAGGCCGGTACAGATGCGGCCAGCTTGGCCCAAACAGGCCAAAGGTCGGCACCCCGCCTGCTGCCGCACAATGCATCAAGCCGGAATCATTACCCACATAAAAAGAACAACGCTGCAAAGTCGCAGCTACCGTCCCGGGATCAACCTTGGCAATCACATCAATTTGCAGAGCTTCAGGAACACTGCTTAAAACCCGATAAGCTATGTCTTCTTCGCCGGGGGCGGCAAACACCGCCACCCGTGCGCCCGGCAAAATCCCGTCAGGAGCCGTCAGCAGAGAGATCAAGGCACAAAACCGTTCAGCAGGCCAGGTCTTGCCCGCCCAATTGGCGGTGGGCCCCACTCCCAAAACCGCACCACCCGGCGGTATCAACTGATAGGCCGTTTCGGCCTGCTCTGCTGTTGGCCATATATGCGGGGCAGGAACCGTTGACAATGACATCACCGCTGCATTTTGCTCAACCTTATGCAGGCGCTGATCAATCCGCGCCCCGAAAATGTAACGAGCCTTGGCGCGGATCAACCGTGACACCGCGCTATTGCGCAGATCAATCACGATATCCCAATTTGTGGGCCAGACTTGTTGCCACAAAGACAGCCAATGCCGGTTATGCTTTTGTTTTTTGAGAGCAATCACCTCTTCCAGCCCCGGCACCCCGGCAAACAGGCTGGCCGCCAAGGGGCCGCAGACCACAGTAATTCGGGCCCCGGGATAAACCTCAACCACATGCCGCAGCAAGCCGGTTGATAAAACCGCATCGCCAAGTCTGCTGGATGTGATAAAAAGAACCTTCATAGGGAATTGATACGTGATATGCCGGATGAAACCAAGCCTTTCTTTGTCACCCTGCCCGCCCGCGCCGTCATCCGGATTGCAGGACCCGAAGCCTTTGCCTTCCTGCAAAACCTGATCAGCAACGATATGGCCCTGCTGGAAACTCAGCCGATCCTCTATGCCTGTCTGCTGACTCCGCAGGGCAAATTCCTGTTCGATTTCTTTATTAGCCGCGATGGCGATGATGCCTTTCTGCTGGACTGCGAAGGCGGAGACCGGGCACAGGCCTTGTTGCAGAAGCTGACAATCTACCGCCTGAGATCAAAGGTGGAACTAACCCTGTCTAATGGACACCCCGTATATGTGATCCTCGGTAGCAATCTTCCCCCCGATCCACGCCATCCCGCACTCGGGCACCGCACCTTCCTCAAACCGGCAGCTATGGAAGAACGCCCGTTCACAGAATGGGATCGCCTGCGTATCACCTGCGGCGTCCCTGACGGCAGCCGCGACATGGTGCCGGAGAAATCCACACTGATCGAAAGCCGGATTGATGTCTTTCATGGTATATCTTTCACCAAGGGCTGCTATATCGGACAGGAAATCACCGCCCGCATGCACCACCGCGGACTGGCCAAGAAACATCTGCTTCCGATCAAAATCACCCTGCCTGCCCCAGCCCCGGGGGATGAATTATTTAATGATCAGGGTCACTATATCGGGGAAATTCGTAGCGTTGTTGGGGATGATGCCTTGGCGCTTATTAA
>JAMPXY010000104.1 GCA_023700945.1 Alphaproteobacteria bacterium
ATATTCGAGAGGCTAGGAGTTCCATATAAAAATGCCTTTTTCCACGATGTCCCGATTACTATAACCGATGAATATCATGCAGGATTTTTAGAAGTTAGGAATGCAAAAATACACTAAGAAGCACTTCCCCATTCTCCACAAATCTTCTAGAAAATCCGCACCACCACCCCATACCCTATGTGCCACCATCCTGATCTGCTGCATAGCTTTCCCGATTGAGTAAAACATCACTGACCGACTGTCTGAATTCCTGGGCGTTAACAATATAGGGCACGGCCAGCGTGTGGCCGCCAACACCACTCATATAAACCGTTGAGTAACCAAAAAAGCGTCCGGGGATGGTGGAGGCCACTTCGCTGCTTTCAATCTTGCTATAGTTCATCTGGATCACCTCGAGATTGATAATGCCAAGACGAATGATGACGCGTTTATCCGTGGCCACCAGCAATAGATAATGTCTGGCCAGAAAGGCGATGATAAACATGCCTGTAACCTTAAATGCCAAAAATAAGCCCGCCAGCAGCAAGAGCGGCATGGGCAGGCCATACAGGGCCAGCAAAACTATAAAGACGACAGACAAGATAAGAACAGCCACACTGTGCCAATAAATGGCCGCACTCACCCGCCCGACCTGCAATATTCTCTCATCCGGCAACAGCATCGATTTTATGATAGCGCGCGGGGAATCGGCCTCATCCAGCCGGGTTAAAGGCCAACCGTTGCGTAGACTGAGCCCCTTCAAGGATGAATAACGGCTAAGTGACTGCTGCTGTATTCTCTGGTGCATGTTCTGGTAACCCTTTGCGTTAACCAACATCACAGGGCCCGAAAAGTTCCCCGGCCAAGCCATGGGGCATATAGACCCTCTTGCCGCCACGCCTGCCCGCCGCTACACTGCCCATAATTATAAAAAACAGGGACAGATCATGGACTTTCACGCCCGCCTTTTGCCGCGCGATGTGCGAATTGACCGCGCCATAGAGCGCCTGACCGCGCATTACCGTACCCGGCATTACCCCGATCCGGCAGCACTGGTGCAGCCGGTAACCGCCACCGCCAGCGTGCTGGCCGAAATGGCCCCTGACAACCCGCCGGTGCCGCTGATCTGCGCCGCATTCCTGATCCATTTACCCCGCGACAGTTATGAGTACGACAATATCCGCCATGATTACGGTTACGACACGTTTCAGGCGGTGAAGGCGCTGGCCTCGTTCACGCCGCTGTTTGAAGCCCCGGAATATAAAAGCGAAGTCTTGAAAGACCCGGAGGTCGCCCCCGCCGTACGGCAACTGCACATGGCCCAGAGCATCGCCGGAATTCGCGGCCTGAGCGCACTGGTCCGGCAAACCCCTGCCCTGCACCGTGATGACGTGCTGCGCGATGCCTATGAGGCCCATGTACTGATCGCTGCCGGGTGCCGCGGAGCCAGCCCTCTGCTCGATTATTTATTCGAGGAAAGTATCACGGCATTTCTGGCTCTCAAGACCGGGCGGCCCGCCGCCGTTGCCACGGCCCCGTCTGTCAGAATCCCCGGCCCCAAGCCCGTCTTGCATTAAACCATTTTCTTGTCCGCCTTTCCCGTCCATAATCAGCCGGACAGGCCACCTGCGGCCACTACTGGAAAGGACTTTGCCCTGTCACGCGCCGCCGCCCACATCTCAGGAAAAACGCCATGGTGGTATCGCCTGTGTCTGCTTTGTGGGCTGGGGCCGTTACTGACCGGGGGCGTTATTTACGCGCTGTGGCTGCCCAGTGCCAGCGAAGCCCTTGTCTTTGCCGGGGTGTTGTTGCTGCCGTTCTGCGCCTTGGCGGTGCTGGCCGGATTAGTGATGCTGTGGCCGGCCACGCGCGCACTGGAAAGATCGGGCACGCCTCATCGTCTGCGTAAAATCCTGATCGCGCTGTTTTGCCTGCTGCTCAATATTCCTGCGGCGGGGGGTGTCATGCTGCATGCCCACTACGTCCACAGTCTCTACCCCGTCACCATCATCAATGACAGCACGGCCGCCCTCGACAGCCTGACTTTCACCGACCCGCTGGCGCAGGAGCACCAACTGGCGGCCATCGCCCCGCACAGCCGGATCGACAAACGCATCCCCTTCTATGGCGAAGGGGCGGTGCATTATCACCTCGTGAGGGAGGGCCGTGCGGATCAAGGAATACTGATCGGTTACATCACCAATGGTTTTTCCAGCCATGTAACCCTGCGCGTGGATGCGGCGGGTAAAATCCATATCAAAGAGACAACCCCGCCCCCGGCACTAACCGGCCCGTGGTAACAAAAAAGCCCCTTGAAAGGGGCTTTTTCTAGAAAAATAAGCAGGATCAGGCTGCGCGCACAGCCGCAATAAATTCCTGCACTTCCTTGCGCAGGGTCACCGACTGTTCGCCGAGGCTGCCTGCAGCCTGCTGGACGAAAATCGCCGATTGTCCCGTTGATTCTGCGGCCTTCTGGACGTCGAGAATATTTTTCGAAACCTCGGCAGTCCCATCCGAAACTTGCTGGATGTTCTTGGTGATTTCCTGCGTGGCCTGATTTTGCTCTTCCACGGCGGCCGCGATCACTGTCGAGATTTCGCTGACTTTTTCGATGACATCAACAATCCGGTCCATCGCTTCCTCGGAGTGGGTGGTCGCCCCTTGGATACGCTCGATCTTGTCGCGAATGTCGTCTGTGGCCTTGGCGGTCTGTGTCGCCAACGCCTTAACTTCTGAGGCAACCACGCTAAAGCCCTTACCAGCATCACCGGCACGCGCGGCCTCGATCGTGGCGTTGAGCGCCAGCAGGTTGGTTTGTTCGGCAATGGCACCAATCAGATTGATGACATCACCGATTTCACGGGCCGCCTGAGCCAGGTTACCCACCGCCCCCTTGGTTTTGGTGGCTTCTTCCACCGCTTGCGTCGCCACGGCCGACGATTGCAGCACCTGACCGCTGATCTCGCGGATGGATGATGACATTTCCTCGGTTGAAGCCGCCACGGTCTGGACACTGCACGCCGACTGTTCGGAAGCCGATGCCACGGTTGCGGACTGCACGCTGGTTTCCTCAGCCGCTGCCGACATCACCGAAGCTGTCGATTCCATTTGCGACGCCGCCGAAGACAATGTGGTCACCATAATCCCGACTTTGTTTTCAAAATCGGCAATCAAGGCCTCTACCCGTTTCGAACGGGCGAGTTTTTCCTCGCTATCGCGACGCTGTGCGGCTTCGGCCTCACGCTGGGCGATCAAGGCGTTCTTAAAGGTTTCAAGCGTCCGGGCCATGGCACCAATTTCATCACCACGTTCCCCGCCCGTAACCTTGGTTTCCAGTTCACCCTTGGCCAAAAGTTCCATGGTGCGGGTCGTGGCCGAAATCGGCTGGGCAATTCTCCGTGCTGAAAACAGGGCAACAACCCCGATCACCAGCAAGGTCACGAGCGCCCCTCCAACAATCTGCATCTGCAGACTGCGGATCGGCTTCATAACCTCGGCCATGTCAATTTCAGCAATCACTGCCCATTTGGTTCCGTTGAATTCAACCGGACCATAGGCAGAAATAACATCAGTGCCACGGTAGTCTTTGATTTGCTCAACACCGCTCTTGCCCTCGAGGGCCGTTTTGACCGTCTCCGTTTCAACTTTGGTCGAAAGAATGGTGCTTTCCTTGGAGAAACGAGAGTCGCTGCGCATCAGGTAATCGCCACCGACCAGATAGGTCTCACCGCTTTCACCCATACCCACCGACACTTGCATGATTTCATTTATCCGGCCAATCGGCATCTGAAACGCCAGAACCCCGGCAAATGCCCCTGCATCATCAAAGATCGGCATGCCGACAAACGCTGCCGGAACATTGTTACTCGGGGCATAGGGTTTGAAATCAGCGAAGTAACGGTAGCCTTCGCGCGGATTGGCACTAACCTCACGGAAAACCTTGCCGATGTCAGTATCTTTCCACTCGCCTGTCTTCAGGTTGGTACCAAAGTCGTTTTCCTTGAAAACTGTATAAACAATGGCGCCGTCTTTATTAATCAGAAAAATATCGTAGTAACCCTTTTCCGTCAGGAATTGCCGGAACCATTTATGGTGATTCTTATGCACTTCGCTATAGGCGGAGCCATCAGCAGCATAGTCCAGCAAATGTTTTGATCCCAAGGGATGGGTGTTGTTCTTGATATAGGCATTGTGCAGATACCCTTCGGGTGCCCCCAATATCTCGCCATAGGCCTGACTGAATTCAGCCAACGCATCCCGGGTCTGGTGAGCCGTCGACAGCGTTGACAAATCCTGATTGATCGATTTCAGGTAATCACCCAAAGCCGCACTGCGTGAAGCCTCCAGCGCCAGAAATTTTTCATGACTGGCGGTCAGTGCGTCTTTGGTTGATGACGTTATGCTGAGAACACCGACAACGCTCGCGGCTGTCAGTGTCATCAATAACATCAATCCTGGAATTTTTTGTGAGAGCTTGAGTTTTTTGAACATAATTAAATCCGTCCCCTGAAGTGAAAAAAATAATTCAACGCGAAACAAAAAAAATCTATCGCACCTTGATTATCATCAAAGTATAAAAGCGTTCTTATGAAGGCCTCCTTAATGAGACCATTATGCTTAGGGGTTGTACAGAGACGAAAAGGTATGTAATTACACGGGAATTCGTCAGTAATCGCGCAATGATCACTGCTTTGAGGTAGCCGAATACTACATTAGATTTTTATAATTCAGGAACTATACCTAAGATATTTTGTGATGGATCACCATGATGCCCGTATGCAACGCCACTGTGAACATCTACATCTGATCAGGTGAGCGACCATCGCCGCCGAGCAAAGTGATTCTATCTTTTCCAAGAATAATTTTTTTATCTTTATAAAGCTGTCCAAGAGCCTTCTTGTAGTTCCCCTTGCTAACTTGAAAACGCTTAAAAATATCTTCAGCCAAACTTTTATCCGTCAGATCAGACACGCCGCCACGCTCTGCCAGATCATCCAGTATTTGCCGGGAGAGGTGATCCCGCAGTCCAGCTCCTTGCTGTTGCAACGTCAAATCAATCGTATCATCGGGTCTGATATATTTGATATAGCCTGTCACCCTTTGCCCGATGACCACCGGGACCAGCAATTCGTTGCTATAAAGCAACCCCAGATGGGTCCCGTTAATCACCGCCTTATAACCGAGAGGGCTTTGACTTGCGATCAGCAGATTGACAGCCTGATTATTTTTAAAGTGTCCATCTGCATATTCATTCAGGAAATGATCGAGTTTGCTGCTGCCGCAGATACGGCCCGATTTATCCTCAAAAACAAAGACCGCATATGATCGCCCCTTCGTCATCGGAACACGCTGTTCCTTGAACGGTACAAACAAATCCTTCGACAAACCCCAATCCATGAAGGCGCCATAAGCATTGAGGTCAACAACCTGCAAACAGGCGCAATCCCCCACCTCGGCGTAGGGCTTTTCGGTCGTAGCAATAATGGTATCTTCGGAATCCAGATAGACAAAGACGTCCAGCCAGTCATCAATCCGGCAGCCTGCAGGCACATAGCGTGCGGGCAACAGGATATCACCGTAATCCTCGCCATCCAGATACAGGCCAAAATCAACCTCTCTTAGAACCTGAAGCCGGGATGTCTTACCGATATGAACCATGAAGAATGACCTAAAACTAGTTATTATCGCAAATATTGGAGATTTCACTCATAGTATTGGAAACAGAAGAAGGGGGCCAAGCCTGACGCTGCCCTGGTCAACCCCCATTTTAGAGTCCAGAATTTAAGTTACAGTTTGGCCGTTGCGGTGGCATGAATGAAGGTGCTGGAGCGGTAGCGAAGGCCCCTTCATTTATTCTTGCCAGCGGTGCCGGTGGCCTATAGCCAAGGCTGGTATGCGGACGGATATGATTGTAATGATGCCGCCACTGTTCCAGCAGAACTTGCGCTTCTTTCAGGGTATAGAAGGTCTCTCCGTTCAGGTATTCATCCCGCAGACGTCCATTGAAGCTTTCGTTATAGCCGTTTTCCCATGGTGATCCCGGCTCAATATACAGGGTTTTGATCCCCAGCTTGGGTAGCCAGCTCTGGATTGATTTGGCCGTAAACTCAGAACCGTTGTCAGAACGGATATGATCCGGAATACCCCGCGTTATAAACAGGTCAGTCAGAACATCCATCACATCATCAGCTTTTAGGCTGTAGCCCGTGCGCAGTGACAGGCATTCCCGCGTATACTCATCAATCACTGTTAGTGTCCGGATCTTCGTGCCGTCTTTCAGCCGTTCCGCTACAAAGTCATATGCCCACACATGGTTCGGCCAGCATGGGCGCAGACGAATGCACGACCCGTCATTCAGATACAGGCGGCCTTTCTTCTTGTGTTTTTGTGGGACTTTCAAGGCCTCCTGCCGCCAGATACGCTCCACACGCTTATGATTGACCCGCCAGCCTGCCACGCGCAGCAAGGCAGTGATCCGCTTATAGCCGTATCGGCCATATTGCCGTGCCAGTTTGATAATATCAGCCGTGAGGGCTTCTTCGTCATCAGGGCGAACAGACTTTCGCCGCTGCAATCCCCGGCTTTGCCCTAAAGCCGCGCACGCACGGCGCTCCGTTACACCCAGCTTCTGCTGCACAAAAATTACAGCCTCCCGCCGCCGCTGCGGGCTGGTCTGAACTTTCCCGTGGAAACTTCTTTCAAGATCAGATTATCAAGGCTTAAATCCGCAACAACCCGTTTCAGCCGGGCGTTCTCCTGCTCAAGATCTTTCAGGCGGCGGGCCTGATCGAGACCAAGGCCGCCATATTCCTTCCGCCAGCGGTAATACGTATTGGCCGTTATATCAATCTCGCGCAGCACCTCTTCCATACTGCATCCGCGCCCCACCATCACCTCAGCTTGCCGCAAAAAGCCTATAATCTGCTCCGCCGTATAACGCTTC
>JAMPXY010000105.1 GCA_023700945.1 Alphaproteobacteria bacterium
GCCTGTTCGCGAATGTCATGCGTGCAATTCCGCACGAGAAAGCCCTGAAAAATGCAGCTTAAGGGAAAAACTGTTTTTATCACCGGCGGTACCGGCGGAATTGGCCGCCCGCTGGTCGCCCTGTTACAGGCCGCCGGGGCCGATATCCATGTCTATGACCAGAAGCGACAAGGCGATCTGGTCGAAAACTGTGATCAGATTTGTCACACCCTGCGAGAGCACACTCCCGATATCCTGATCAACATGGCAGGGTTCAACGCCTTTGATTATTGCGAAAATCAGGATCTCACGCGCATCATAGCCTTGAACATGATGGTGCCGCTCAGGCTTTCACAGGCGGTTTTACCGGGAATGAAACAACGCGGCAGCGGCCAGATCATCAATGTCGGCTCCATGACCGCTTTGATCCCGTTGCCGCATTTAACCGGCTATGTCGCTGCCAAGGCAGGACTCAAAGGTTTTAGCGATGCCCTGCGCCGTGAGGTTGCTGGTACCGCGATTACGATCACGCATATCGTGCCCCGCGCCGTGCGCACCGGCATGAATACCGGTACCCGCGCCGAGATTAACGATAAGACCGGCGTCACCTATGATGATCCAGCTATGGTTGCCGCCCGGATTTTTCGGGCAATCATCCGCCACGAACGTGAAGTGCGGATCGGCTTTCCCGAGAGATTATTCGCCCTGATCCAGTCATTCTGCCCAACCTTGATTGACAAAGGGTTGCAAAAAAACCGGATCATCGGCGAAGACATACTGCGTCAACAAAAAACTTAAACCTCATAAAAAACCCACCAAGGAGAACAACTATGAAAAAATCCCTACTCACCACCGCCTTGCTATTGGCCCTAAGCGCTCCGGCTTATGCCCAAAGCGTGACAACCACATCAGCCCCGGCTGCCAGTACCAGCCAGCAAACCACCCTCGAAGAACAAATCAAATACCTGCAGGACGAGTGGGCACGGATCAAATATCAGGTCCCGGAAAAAAATGACCAATTGAATGCCCTGCATAAACTGGAGGATCACGCCAGCAAGGTCAGTGCCGGATATCCGGAACGCGCCGAACCCAAAATCTGGGAGGCGATTATCCTCTCAACCGAAGCCGGTGTCGTCAAAGGCATGGGGGCCCTGCCCAAGGTTGAGAAAGCCAAGACCCTATTGGAAAAAGCCGAGAAAATCGACACACGCGCGCTGGAAGGTTCGGCCCATACCTCGCTCGGCTCGCTTTACTATCAGGTGCCGGGATGGCCGATCGGCTTTGGCGATGATGATCTGGCTGAACAACATCTGAAAATGGCCCTACAGATGAATCCGACCGGGATCGACCCCAATTTCTTCTATGGCGATTTTTTGCTGCAGGATAACCGTTTTGAAGAGGCCAAAACCTACCTCGAACGTGCCCTACAGGCCCCGGATCGTCCGGGTCGGGCGCTTGCGGATGCCGGACGCCGCCAGGAAATCAAAGCCGCACTTGCAAAGATCGGCGAAAAGAAGAAGACTGAAGGTCAGAGTTTTAACTAACCGGACAGGCGACATGCGCCTTCTTCTGATTGAAGATGACAGACATCTGGGTAAAGCGACGGCGGAGGGGTTGAAAGACTCCTACGCCGTTGACTGGGTTATGTCGGCAGAAGATGCCGTCGAAGCCGTCGCCACTCACACCTATGATCTGGTCATTGCCGACATAAATCTGCCGGGCCAGTCAGGTCTTGATTTTCTTAAAAAGCGGCGAGAGCAAAAAGATCAAACCCCCATCTTGTTACTGACAGCCCGCGATGCTATCCAGCACCGTATCGAAGGTCTCAATGCCGGAGCCGATGATTACCTGATCAAGCCCTTTGATCTGGATGAATTACTGGCGCGCTGTGCCGCCCTGATCCGCCGGGCACATGGTCACGCCGAACCTGTTATTAAAATCCATGATATCCTGTTTGAGCCTGCGACAGGGAAGCTGGAAAAAGAGAATTCAACGATTGTCCTGTCAGGGCGTGAGCGCGCCATTTTCGAAGTCTTGATGCATAATCTGGATCGCCCTGTCAGCAAAGAGAAGATCGAACAACGGATTTACGACTGGTCATCCGAAGAGATAGAGAGCAATACTATCGAAGTTCATATCGCAGGACTGCGCCGCAAACTGGGCCGCGACCTGATTAAAACCATCCGGGGCGTAGGGTATATGATTGTTTCATGAAAAAAACAGCTCCATCACTGAAAAAACAACTTCTAATCTGGATCAGCTTCCCTGTTCTGCTCGCGGGCTTTATTACCGCAGTGATGGCCTTTGCTTTCTCATGGCATGAAATTGAAGAAGTTTATGATGCGCAAATGGTTCATTCAGCCAAGACCTTGTTGCAGATGACCGAACATGAAATACTGGAAAACGGTTCCGCCACTATTTCTCTGGGTGGAGAAACATCCAATTTGCAGCATCGTTACGAGCGCAAAATGGCGTTCCGCATCTGGCACAAGGACCGTCTGGTCACCCAGTCCGGGATTGCCACTGATTTTGGCGATTTACAGGCCCCGCCGGGTTTCTCAGATCAGACCATCAAAGGTAAGCCCTGGCGCTTTTTTGTCTATATTGATCCGGAGAAAAACCTGCGGATTGAAACATCCGAACGCTATGCCATACGTTACGAGTTGATCTGGCAATTAATGATGAGCCTGATTATTCCTGCCCTGATTTTTATTCCTATTATTTTTGTCAGCGTCTGGCTAGGCGCACGAAAGGCCCTGCGTCCCCTGAAAAGTTTATCGCGGGCGGTTGATACCCGTCACTCCGATGATCTGACAGCAATCGGCATCGACCATATCCCGACCGAGGTCATCCCCCTCGTACACGCCATGAATCGCTTGTTGCGACGGATGGAGGACAGCTTTCACCGCGAGCGCGAGTTCACTGACAATGCCGCGCACGAACTGCGCACACCTCTGGCGGCAATGAAAACCCAAACACAAGTTCTCGCAAAAAAATTAGGTCATTATCAGGAAGGTCGTGAAGGTTTTGAAAATCTCAACGCGACGATTGACCGGGCCCATCATCTGGTCGAGCAATTACTTGATCTGGCGCGCCTGCAAAATCAAACATTTGAAATGGCAGATACGGATTTATCTGAATGCCTGAGACAAGAAATTCACAACCTTGCATTTCTGATCGAGCAAAAACAGACGCAGCTTGATCTAGATATTGCCGATCATGTGATCGTCCGTGGTCATGCAGACAGCCTATCATTACTCTTGCGCAACCTGATTGACAACGCAATCAAATACTCCCCGATGCAAGGACGGGTATCCATCACACTGACACCATCCGGCACACTGCAAATCAGAGATAATGGCCCGGGCCTCTCGGACAAGGATAAAGATTCGGTCTTTGACCGTTTTGTTCGCGCCGACAAAACCGGACAGACCGGTAGCGGCCTTGGTTTATCGATTGCCGGATGGATTGCCCGCATGCACCATATGACCATTCAATTAAGCGACAACGCACCACAAGGTTTATGCGTCACACTCACGAGGACTATGTAATGACAGGTTCCATGACAAGGGTCTGGCCACTTATCTGTTGTATTGGTTTTCTCTCGGTTTTGCTGGGAGCTGCCGGGGATCATTTACTACAAGGCCAGCTGACTGACGTCACCAGTGAACGCTGGGATGTGGCGCTACGTTATCATCAACTTTATAGCATCATCTTGCTGAGTCTGTATCTATTCGGACGGAGCCTGCCTAAACCTACCCGCCTTTACAATGCCAGTATTATTATTTTTCTCTGCGGCATGTGTTTTTTCAGTGGCAGTCTCTATCTATCGATTCTTTTGAACATGGAAAACCTGACCCGTCTGACCCCGCTAGGCGGAGTTTTGCTCATGGCGGGGTGGCTCTTCCTGACTATCAGCCTGCCGCGATCAAGAACAGAATCTTAATAGCGCACCACACTATTGAGACGGCAGGGCTTTACCCACCAGTCCGGAAAGCGGGCCATGATCTGTTCGGCGGCATGACGGGCGGAATCATCATCAGGGTAGAGCGCAAACACAGTGGCGCCGCTACCGCTCATACGCGCCAGACTCACGTTCGGGGTCTGCTCCAGTGCCTTGATAACAGCCGCAATCGCCGGGATCTGGCTGATGGCTGCGTCTTGCAAATCATTGCGGCGCTCATGCAGCAAGGATAAAGCAGTGTCCTGATCATCAAGCACCTCTGGCAAGACAGTCGGTAAGGAAAATTCATCGGTCTGATCACGGTAGGAACGAAAGATCGCCGGGGTGGGGCAACTCTGACGCGGATTGACCAGCACCGCCGACCATTCCGGCATCTCTTCATAGGGGAATAGCACCTCACCCACACCCGTCACATGCGCCCCCTGCGCCAGATAACACACCGGTACATCTGCCCCCAGTGAAAGCAGCAGTGACATCAAACTTGCCATCGGCGGAGTTTTGAGCTGCCAGAAACGGATCAATCCCCAGATCACAGCTGCCGCATCAGCCGATCCACCCCCGAGGCCCGCCGCCAGCGGCAAATTTTTGACCAACGTAACCCGACAATCGAGTGGATGATTGAAATGCTGCGCACAGGCATGAGCCGCCCGTGCGACCAGATTACGACTTAAAGGGCCCTGATCGCGGTCTTCGGCGGTAAAGGCCGCCGCATAAGGCCCTTCAATCGCCAAGGAAAAACGGCTGGCCGGCGCAATCGTGATCTGATCGGCAACGTCGGCGAACACCACCAGACTATCAAGCAGATGATAGCCATCGTCGCGTCGTCCGGTGACGTGTAAATACAAATTCACCTTCGCCGGAGCAATAACATTGAGCGGAGCGGTAGAACTCATTACGGATTCCCGTTACGACCTGCCTCGCGTACCGGTGACCGCGCAGGCGGCCCTTTATCCATTTTGACCGCGATCTTATCCTTTAAACTCTGTTCGACAGCGTAATTAAAAGCACGTTCCCACTGGAACTGTGCCTCCATTTTTCGCCCGACAAACCAGTAGGCATCACCGAGATGATCATTAATGATTGGATCATAAGGCAGCAACTCAACCGCGCGTTCAAGATAAGGAATCGATTCCTTATAATTACCCATCATGAAGTGCACCCAGCCCAGCGAATCAGCAATATAACCATCAGAGGGCCGCAGCGCCACGGCACGCTCAATCATTTTCAGGGCCTCCTCAAGATGCAACCCCTGATCGGCCCAACCATAACCCAGATAATTCAGCAAATAAGGATGATCCGGGCGATAAGTCAATGCGGCCTTAAGGTCGCTCTCGGCTTTGCCCCATTCACCCTGACGTTCGTAAGCCATGCCGCGTGCATAAAGCAGGTGCCAGTAATCTTCCGGCACCTTTGAGCCTAGTTGTGACATCGCCTTGTTGTACCACGTGAGTGCGTCTTTATAATTTTCCTGCGAGCGATAGAGATCCCCCACACGGATCAAGGATTCAACATCGTTATACTGAATAAACAGATTATTTAAGATATCGCGGGCCTGCTCAATCTGCCCGGCTTCGGCCAGCAAATCTGCGGCATAACGTTGTGCCGGAATATAAGCCTTGTGCGTGACGGGAATATCGCGGAAATAACCGATTGCATCCTCAAGACGACCACTGCGCGCCAACGAATCTGCCAATAACAGCCGGGCATCAATCAATTGAGGATCCAAGGCCAACGCCATCTGGGCAAAAAGCTTGGTACTACTGTCAGTCTGATCATTATAGAGAATATTGGCCATATCAAACATCGCCAACGCCGCCCCTTGCGCGGTGGTTTTGATCAGCAATGGCCGCACCAATCCCGACAAATCAGCTTCTTCAGAGCTAACAGCAGTGATTTTCTCCTCAAGTGCCTCATTGGTACGCTCACCCACCAATGTTTTATAGAGTTCCAGAGCACGCTTGCGATCTCCAATAGCAGCATACAGATCAGCCACACGCTCTACTTCCATCGGCGAAATACCCTCGGTCACGGCGATTTTATCAGCCAGTTCCCGGGCATCAGCTTTCTTATCCAGTAAAATAGCCATCACACCGCCGTGATAAAGGTGAATGGTAGTGGGATTAAAACCCGTCAGATCGAAGGTACCCTGCCCGGTCAAAATCCAGCTGCGCAATATCGGACGAATAAAATCAGTCATATCCCCGGCAGGCATCTTTTCAATCTGGGCCAAAGCTTCAGGCAGTTTGCCCTCGACAATCCGGCTTACAGTCAAAATCATGACCCCTAGCGCGTTCGACGGGTCATTCGGCATCATTTCAAATAATTGCTGGGCCCGCTTCGTAGCTATGGGCATATCACCAGCACCCATCGCCAGAATCATCGAACGACGCAACAACTCAGGATTTTCCGGGTCTTGCAACAAAACCCGTTCAAGGTATTCATTGGCACGTTTCCAGTCATATTGTGACTGGGCGTGATAACTGGCGAGAAAATCACCAGCAAATCCCGGGGCCACCGTCGTGCCCGCCGCCGGAGCGATCTGGCTGACCGCTTTGCTATCGATTTTCTGCGGCTGGGCGGCCTGCAAAACATGCGCGCTATAACCAGTTGCCACCAGCACGGCAGCCCCCAGCAGCAGCAATGTCATAGGACGATAGGATGTGTCTTTCATAATCACGCCTTACATGTTGGTATAGTTAGGGCCGCCGCCAC
>JAMPXY010000106.1 GCA_023700945.1 Alphaproteobacteria bacterium
AGGCGTGCGGCTACTTGTTCGATATGGGTTGATTTTCCCGTGCCGTGGTAGCCTTGGATCATCACGCGGCGGTTGTTGGCAAATCCAGCCAGAATGGCGAGCGTGGTTTCACGATCAAACTGATAGGCGTCATCCCTCGTTGGTACGTTGGGGTGTTCGGCGCTGAAGCCCGGGACTTTCCAGTCAATATCAATCCCGAACGTATTGCGCACATCGTACAGGGCATCGGGGATAGTTGTGTACTGCGGGTGGTTGGCGGCCAGACCCGTCATATCATAAACACCGGGGGTATCATCTTTGGGGCTCACTTATTTTTTACTTTCTTCAAATTTTTCAAATTTCTCGTAGGCAAGCCGCAGAATGGTATACGACATGTTGACGGTTTTAATCATTTCTTCGGCCTGACGGTTGCCGGGATTCACATCTGGATGATACTTCTTCACCAGCTCTTTGTAACGGGTCTTGATGATATTCATATCCACAGGCGGGGACAGTCCGAAGATCGCCAGCGCATCGGTTTCCGGGGTATGGCGGTCGGGAATATATGTCTTTTTGCTTTGGTCTTTGGGAGGCTCATCATCTGTAAAATGGTATGTTTTCCATGCCTGTGTTTTGAGCTTGTCAGCCATGGCGGCTTCAGTGTCGTAGCGGCGGGTTGGGCGATCCCACAGGGTGCTGCGAACAATATGATCTTCAATCTCACGCGCGGACATCCCGGAAAAGAAGTCCCACGCCTTGTTATATTCCTGCACATGTGACAGACAAAACCAGTAGTGACCATCAAGGGAACGGTCGCGCGGGGCCTTATATTCTCCTTGTGCGCTGCAACCAGGCATATCGCAGCCGCGTGTATGCGGCTGACGTACGGCATCATCAGCGAATTCGGCAGACCCGGGTTTAAGACGTATCTTAGGCATATTATTGATATTATGAGGCTTTATGCGGTATGAAACAAGAAATGGCCGTTGCTTGACCCCGGGAGTTTATGATGAATGTTGCTCTGCAAATCAATAGTATCTTGACGGATGCCTTGAAACCTGTGGAAATTCAAGTGGTTGATCAAAGTTATCTTCATGTGGGGCATGCTGGGGCACGCCCGGAGGGGCAGACGCATTTCGAGGTGGTTATTACCTCGGCGCTGTTTACCGGTAAAAGCCGGATTGAACGCCACCGTATGATCAATGATTTGCTGTTTGATCTTCTGTGTCATCAAATTCATGCCTTGAGTGTCAAGACTTACGCCCCTGATGACCCCCGCAAATAGCCGCCTTGGCAATAAAGTTCCATTTTTGGTTGTATAATAAAAAAAATATAGGCAAGGGTTTTGGTATCCTGTAGTGATATAAGTCTATGTGGGAACGCTCGGACCTATTCCGGGCATAATTAAAAAAAGGTAAGAAGATGATAAAGAGAGAGGAGACACTATCTGGCGATGCCGGGCCCTGTGAAGGGGAGAGTACGAGCGAGAGGTCAGGGAAGAGTACCTTGGTCAGTCGCAACATTACAGTCGTAGGCCGCAGGACATCGGTTAGGCTGGAACCTGAAATGTGGACGGCATTGCGTGAAATTGCACGCCGCGAGGGGTGTAAAATTCATGATATTTGTTCGCTTATCCATCTGCGTAAAAAGGCCGATACGTCTTTGACAGCGGCTATTCGTGTTTTTCTTATGTTGTACTATCGGGCTGCTTCCACAGAGGAAGGGCATCGCCGCGCCGGACATGGCAATTTCGATTACATGGTTCAGCGCGCGCATGTCACTGCAGACATGATGACATGGAAGCGGTCACGGCAGGTCCCGCCGCTACAGCGACAGGCCGTGATGGCCAGTCAGGTAGCACATCAGGCCAATAACAGGACTGTATCCGGGATTAATTAGATTGGTTTGTTAATTTTTAATGACGAAATAATATTAAAGACAACCCCTCTCCAATTACAGGAGAGGGGTTTTTAATGTTTTGGTGGCTAGCGGGGCCGTCAGGCGGCCCGACCCATATCGAGAAATTTTTGTTGGCGACGGCGAACAAGCTTGGCCCCATCCCAAGGGGTTAGATCTCCTAATGCCTTATTAATCTGTGTTGCCAGTGTCTGGATCATTTCTTCCTTGTGGCGATGGGCACCGCCCAGAGGCTCGGGAATGATCCCGTCAATCAGTTTCAGTTCCAGTAAGTCCTCAGCCGTGAGCTTCAGGGCGGCGGCGGCATCATTTGCATTGGCAGCACTGCGCCAGAGAATTGAGGCACAGCCCTCCGGAGAAATTACGGAATAGATGGAGTGTTCAAGCATAAATATCCGGTCAGCTGCTGCTATCGCAATCGCCCCACCGGAACCACCTTCGCCAATAATCACCGAAATCAGGGGGACTTTTACGTTCAGGCATTTCTCGATCGAGCGGGCAATCGCTTCGGCTTGGCCGCGTTCTTCTGCCCCCACACCCGGGTAGGCACCAGCGGTGTCAACCAGTGTCACGATTGGTAGTTGATATTGCTCGGCCAGTTCCATCAGGCGGATGGCTTTACGGTAGCCCTCAGGCCGCGCCATGCCAAAATTATGCTTGATCCGGCTATCGGTGTCGTTGCCTTTTTCATGACCCATGATCACCACAGAGCGACCCATGAGGCGTCCCAGTCCCCCGATCAAGGCCTGATCTTCGCCGAAGTTGCGATCCCCGGCTAGCGGGGTAAAGTCTTCGACACAGCCCTTGATGTAATCAAGAAAATGCGGGCGCTCCTGATGGCGGGCCACCTGTACTTTTTGTTGCGGGGTTAGTTTGCTGTATGTCTGGGTGAGCAGGCGGTCAGCCTTGATCTGCAGGCGACCGATTTCTTCCGAAATATTGACGGTTGAATCGCTGCTGACATTTTTCAGCTCGGCGATCTTAGCTTCCAGTTCAAGGATTGGTTTTTCGAATTCAAGTTTGCTCATCACTACACCTTAAAGAAAAATCAGGCAGACCTTATCACAAAGTCTGCCTGATTCTAATTATCTTTCGATCCGTTAAGGATTACACGCCTGAATTAAACGCCCGTGCCGGTTTTCGCCAGCGGGTGCTTTTCTTCAACGGTTTTCTTAGCCTTGTCGCCCAGAATATGGGTGTAGATCTGGGTCGTCGCAATGTCGGCATGGCCGAGCATTTTCTGGACAGAACGCAAATCAGCACCGTTGCTGAGCAGGTGGGTGGCAAATGCGTGACGCAGGATATGCGGGCTGACGCGGTCAGCATCGATACCGGCGTTGTCAGCTAGATCCTTCAGCAGCTGGGCAAAACGCTGACGGGTCAGGTGACCGCTTTCGGATGTCCGTGACGGGAACAGCCACTGACCTTGAGAACCCTTGTCCTCTGGGTTGATGAACTGCTGGCGGATTTCCAGATATTTTTTCACCGAACGCTGTGCTGGTTCAGAGAGGGGCACCATGCGCTCACGACCGCCTTTACCAGCGACCATCAGGAACTGCATATCTTCACCAATCGAGGACATTGGCAGACCAACCAACTCGGAAACGCGCAGGCCTGTGGCATAAAGCATTTCCAGCAGACATACCAAGCGGACACTGTCGGCACCACCGGTATCGCCGGCAACCTTGATTAGCGTGCTAACTTCCAACTCGGAGAGAGTCTTCGGCAGCGTGCGGCCTTGTTTCGGGCTTTCGATGGCTGATGTCGGGTCATCCTTGCGAATGCTTTCCGAAACCAGATAGCGGTAAAACTGACGCAGAGCCGACAAGCGACGCGCTACAGTGCGTGTAGCAATCTGTGACTTGTTCTGACCTTTGACATGGATACGGATACCCAAATCTTCGAGGTAACCTTTAATTTCTTCAGGAGAAGCATCAACGATCTCCTTGCTGGCTTTTTCGCGCAGCTGGAGGCTGAAATCGGCAAGGTCACGCCAATAGGCCTGACGTGTATTCATCGCTGCGCCACGCTCTGTTGTGAGCATATCGAGAAATGAATCCACTAACGGATGAAGCTTTGGCTTCGGCATTGCTGGGCGACCTGGACGTGCCATTTTTGTAATCTCCTATTTTTCTGTACTCAAGCCTGTGATGACTTCGCTGGCCAATTCACGAGCTTCGCTTGTTAACCCCACTGTTTTCAATCCATCAATCACTTTCGCCAAAACCGCAGGATCCACTTTGGAGGGCGGTATATCACCGAGAGCAATTGCACTTAACAGTATAATCTCGCCTAAACGCTTGTCTTGATGCGCGGAGGAGAGATTCTCCATTAAGCCACTAGATGGCATTACATAATCGTAATCAGTGGAGTGTGTCAAGCCATCTTGTTTTTCATAAGCTTCTTTGTCGCTAATATTATGTAATTTGCCGGCCATGTCAAGCTTTTCAATAACGGCAAATATGAGAGTTTTAGAGGTTTCAGGCAGTTTTCCTGTAAGTTCCTGAAAAACGGCAGGTTTTGGCATTTCTTCTGTGGAAAAGTTCTGCAGGGCGGCATTTGCGATGGCCAGATACAGATCCTCGCTGCTTTGCTCTCCCGACTCGGCCTGATTCCATAGTTGGCGTTCGAGCGCTGCACCCAATGGTGTGCCTGAAATCAGCCCTACACGGGCAATCTGGCGAATCAAATCCCGATTAAGCCCCTCGGCCGGAAGGTTCTCTATATAGGAGCTGAACGGGCTGAGGGTGCCAGGCGGGAATTGACCTGCCAGACGCAGGGCATCGTGGGCGATCTTGCGTTTCTGATCCTTGTCCCGCGCAGCGGAGAGGGCCTGATAATAGGCGGGCAGGGTAATCCACCCTTTGGCTTGTTGCAGATCCTTGCTATCGAGCTTGATATCGCTGTAAATCGTGCCTAATTCTTGCGGACTGACCATACCGCGCCTGATAGATTCGTGCCACAATCCAAGTTTTAAGTCACCGGGCGTCGCATTGTACATCATCAGAAGGCCGATGCTGTGCGAAGGGGCCTCCTTGATGCCTTGCATGGCCATCTTGTTAAGTGCAATTCGACCATCGTTAACAAGCAAAGCCATTTCCAGAGGCGTGTAATCCTTGAGATCTTCGAAATCGCGCGGGGTAATCTTGTAAGCTGGCTTGTCAAAGATGTAGCCCATAATTTTGCTTTCAGCGATGACTGACTTCACCGCCGGGCGATCAGTAAAATTCTTCATAGTCTGACCAGCCATTTTGCCAAGCAGATAATCGCAGATCACTGAGGCTTGATTCCAGAAAGACTGCCCCTCAAAACGTACCATCATGGTTTTGGTTTCAAGGCAGGCAATTGTTGGTTGGCGGCTTAGGAACAAGGATTGAACGCCTGCACGGGCTAATCTTTCATGATAGGCTACAGCCTGATCGGTTAGGAACAGCTGGGAAGCCTGAAGATAAGCCCCCATATCCAGCAGTTTTTCTATGCGTAGGGTTTGGAAATCCTCGCCCGGCTGAACTGTGCTGCGATTGTCCATTAAAGTGGCATCGGCGCTGGTGAGAAGTGCTCGATGATTCATTCTTTGCAAGATACCGTAGTGTCTTGGTGAAGGTAGCTGATTCACCAGTTCGAGTATGTCTTTACGGGAAGAGCCATCCCAGAGATCAATTCCCAGACTGCCGGCGGCGGCGTTATGGAGGGTTCCCAAAGATTCAAGGGTGGTATAATTCACCTTTAA
This sequence comes from Alphaproteobacteria bacterium, assembly GCA_023700945.1. Taxonomy (GTDB): domain Bacteria; phylum Pseudomonadota; class Alphaproteobacteria; order Micavibrionales; family Micavibrionaceae; genus Micavibrio_C. The sequence continues at coordinate 5,627 of JAMPXY010000106.1, forward strand.
CTGAGCCGGAACGCGTGAAGGTTTTTCGTCCCGCGAAACAACATAATTGTGGTCTGCTTCATCGTCCCCCGTATTTTTTGTAGCAGATTCTTCAGATTCGTTAGTGATGTCGACTTGCTGTTCATTGTCTACGGTTTTTCGGGTGTCATTCGGTTCCGGAGTCAATTTTTGCTCAGATTTTTTCTGCGGGCTGTCGGAGGCGGCTGGGTTGTTGTTTGTTGAGACATCTTTTGGGGGAGGGGTGATGGCCGGTTTGTCTTGATTCGCCACCGTTTTGGTCGGGGTGGTCTTTTTGGCAGAGGATGGCTTTACAGGCTGTTCATCGCCATAACGCTGCATGGCAGCCTTGGCTTTGGCTGAACCACCCATGCGATCATCGGTCTCGCGGTAGCGATACACAGATTTTTCTTGGTCCGTTGCTGTGGCTTTACTAGCCACAGGGTTTGGCCCTGCCATCCGCTCCTCAGCATGCCCAAAACTATAGGAAAACAGGCAAATTAGAGAAAAAACAAGGCCTGTAATGATCAAATGCCTGTATGTCATGGATTTTTATCACTGCTGTAGAAACGCTCATTTGAGACTATTTTTACGATTTTTGATTGCTCCACAGGAACCTGAACAAGACTGATGGCCGTAAACGCCAACAAAATCAGTGCAGAGGTCATTCCAAAAACAATCGTGATAAGTCTCATGATTCGCTAATTCCGTTCTCTTTATAGACAGCAAAAATAAAGAAGGCGTCCTGCAATTTCAACAACTTCGAAGATGTTTACCCAAGGTTATCCATTGTTTTAAGCAAAGGGTCATGGCATAAGCATTTTATGGCTGCTGATCTCCAGAAAATATCCTCGATCCGCACCCGTCTGGATAGGCCAATTGTGTTGGTTGGGATGATGGGGGCAGGGAAGACCCGTCTGGGTAAGATGCTGGCTGAGGCGCTGGATTATCGTTTTGTC
>JAMPXY010000107.1 GCA_023700945.1 Alphaproteobacteria bacterium
ACGGGTATAACGGTTGAGATAGGGGTTCCATTGTATGATGTGATGATCGCTGGTTACAACGCTGGCAGATGGCGATTGGCGGGCTTGAAAACGCACATCATGGTTACCGTCGATGTCAATGACCGGGCAGGCCGCTCGCTTGAACTGCGCTCGCAGGCTTTTGCGGTACTGTTCATCGGCAATCGGGTTTTGTGAAGAGACATTATCGCCGAGATTAACGATATAATCAGCGCCAAACTGATGGGCCTGATTAATAAAGTCTTCGACCAGTTGTGGTGCCTGAGCGCCCTTTTTGACGCCCGTGTCGAAGCCATAATGGATATCCGTAATAACCGCCAGACGCAGTACCATGTAAAACTCTTTATGTGCCCTGTTTTCTTTAGAATTTTGTCCAAGCTTAGGGAATTCGGCCGGAATGGTCAAATTTGTCGTGAGATCATAAAAAAGCCCCGGAAACCGGGGCTTTTAGAAATCAGGCCGCTATTTTCAGGGGGCCTTTTTCGTAAAGTTGGCCGACATAATCCCAGTTGATCAAGCTGTCGACAAAGGCCTCGAGATATTTTTGCCGGGCGTTACGGTAGTCGATGTAATAAGAATGTTCCCAAACATCGCATCCCAAAATTGGGGTTTTGCCGTAGACCAGTGGATTTTCACCATTGGCGGTTTTGGTAATTTCGAGTTTGCCACTGGCGTTATCAACCGCAAGCCAGCACCAACCGGAACCAAATTGGGTCATGCCCGCTTGCACGAAATTACCACGGAAGACATCATAGCCTCCCAGATCCTCGGTGATTTTCTTTTCCAGACGAGACGGCATTTTTTTGCCACCGCCTGAGGCTGTCATCCAGTTCCAGAAATGGATATGGTTGAAATGTTGGCCCAACTGATTGAAAAGTCCGGCTTTGGTTTTATCCTTGAAGGCGGCGATCATAGCTTCTTCCAGAGACAAATTTTCGAAACCGCTGCCTGTGATCAATTCATTGCCCTTATCGACATAGGCTTTGTGGTGTTTGTCATGGTGATATTCCAGTGTCTCTTTCGACATGAAAGGCTGGAGCGCATCATACGCATAGGGAAGTTCGGGCAGGGTAAAAGCCATAATGTCCTCCTGTTAAAAATGGTAGGCTTAAACTATACTGCTGGCTAAATTTGGCAAGCCTTAACCTGTTGTGATTATGTCTGATAAGCTCCCCTATACGGCGGTCCTGACGCGTCAGAATGACCCCGAAAGATTTTTTCTGACATTGATGCAGCCTGCGGCTGTACGTCCGGCATTATGGGCTTTGCTTGCATTCTATCAGGAAATAGCAAAAACACGTGAAGTCGTGAGCGAGCCCACGCTTGGATATATACGACTGCAATGGTGGCGCGAGGCATTACAGAATATTTATAATGGGGGGCCTGTTGTGCATCATGATGTCCTCGTGCCTTTGGCTGTGGCCATCAGGGACTACCATTTGCCGCAGGAATTGTTTGAGGAGATGCTCAGAGGTCGCGAGTGTGATCTGGAAGACAAAATCCCTGCAACCCTTCATGAGCTGAATGATTATATTGCGGGTACTGTGAGCCCGTTGACCCGTTTGATTTTACAGGTGATCGGTGACAAGCTTGATGGTGCAGCGTTGATCTCTCAGGCCTATGGAATGAGCGGCATTATGCGGGCTATTCCGGCTATGGCACGGCAGGGTCGCTCACTGGTGCCCCAAGAGTATGGGGCTATGGATCAATTGTTTCGTGATCCCCTGCGGCGGCGGGATGTTATGACAGAGTTACATAATGCGGGCTGCCAGTCATTGCTTGATGCGGGGCATTTTTCATCGTTATGGCTTCGGGGAATGGGGAAAACAGCTCATCTTTATTTGTGCCATATGCAAAAACTTGATTTCAATCTTCTGGATGAACGCTTCAGTGCGCAGCCACCGTTTCTGCAAATCAGGCTACTTCTGGGGTAGGCTTTAGAGGGCTCCCGCTGCCTTTGATGGACGTGGGGTAGGGGCCTGTTGCTGCCGCTGCTGCAAGTTCTGCCGGATAACTGGCTGACGGCGCTGGAGGTGCTGTTGTTCTTTTAACTCATTGGTATGTGCTTCATTTTGTCCCATGACAGGTAAGTCAACTGCCGGGCGAGTGGCCGGGGTTGATTCGGCGGCCTTATTTGATGCAGGCAGGACGGGTGCCAGATCCGATTTTGTCGGGGTGGCTTTCAGTAATGGATCAACTTTTCTGTCTGGCATATTAGGTCTGGCTGGATCAATCGGGGTATTCAACCCTTCCTTAAGTGGTGTGGGCGCTGTCGGCTCTGCATCGTCCAGTACCGGGGTTTTGATCTTTGCTGGTGCCGGAAGTGCGGGTTCTTTGATTTCCGGTTTCTCTATGGCCGGGTGTTGTGGTTTAGGCAGTGCCGCTCCATCGGGTTTTTGCGGCAGTCGCGGGGCATTATCGATCCGTTTGACTGGAGTGCTGGGGTCTAGATTTTGCTTGATCTCTTGCCGGCGTTGTTGTGCCTGATCGCGGTGTTTCAAGCGTGCCTGCTTCTGGAATTCGCCATGTGACTTGACTCGTTCGCGTACGGCCTCGGCCTTTTTCAGGGCGATCGTTTGCACGGCCCGTTCTGTTTTTTCAGGTGACCACGCGGAAGCCCGCGAAGGGATGGAGGTTTTGGCGCGCAGGAATGTTCCCTGACCTTTATCGACAAAGATGCGGCCGCGCTCGGTTTGTACCGTGATGCGTCCTTCTGTGACCAGAACGCCATATTCATCATCAATTACACCGCCCCAAAACGAGGTGCCGCGAATACCAATTGCTGCATAGGGTGTATTGATGGTTACATCGGGATTATCCTTTTTGGCGATCAAACCACTGGTATACAGGAAGGCCCCTCGCAGGATGGAATAGACCGCCTTGTTTGAGGTGCTGTCATCTTCATCGAAGTAATATTCATCAATCGTGACCAGCGCATCAGCGCCTACGGTCAATTCGGTGTCATCAATCAGCAAGATGAAGGCGCGGCTGCTGGGGCCGGTTTCAATACTGTCGTTGAGTATTACCTCGTCATTGACCTTGACGGCGCGGGCTGTGCCGTCCGGTGAGGTGATGGTTACGGATCCTTCTACTTCAAGGACTGATCCTACTACTGTTGACTCAGCTTGTGCGGGGGGTATTTGGGCTTGCGCGGGGGTGGCCATCAAGCAAATCAAGGTCAAAACTGTAAGCAAATGCTTGGTCATCGGTAGCTCCCGGCGCGAAGAGTGTACTATTTGGAGAATAGCGAGAGATTCTGGCATGCTGATGGCATAAGTCAATGTAAGGCTGGTCATAATTATGCAAAAATTCACCACAAAATCAGGCAACTTGCGAGGTTTTATCCTGTTCCTGTAACCAGCCATCCAGATCGCGCAGGGCACGGGCGGTGGTTTCGCGTTTTTTATCAGTGCCGCGGATCGGGCGGCCACGGGCATCTTGCAACGCCAGCGGCGGGAATAAGCCGAAATTGATATTCATCGGCTGGAAGGTTTCGGCATCAGCGCCGCCAGTGATGTGATTAAGCATTGCACCCATGGCTGTTGTCAAAGGCGGTAGGTCCAAGGACTGTCCCCGGCGCTCGGCGGCAGCAAAACGGCCAGCCATGATGCCGACTGAGGCACTTTCAACATAACCCTCACAGCCTGTAATCTGCCCGGCAAAGCGCAGGCGGGGCTGAGCCTTGAGACGGAGCGTGCCATCGAGCAATTTGGGTGAATTGATGAATGTATTGCGGTGCAGGCCGCCGAGGCGGGCAAAGGTGGCGTCCTCCAGCCCCGGAATCATTTTCAGCACACGGGTTTGTTCAGCGTATTTCATCTTGGTCTGGAAACCGACCATGTTGTAGAGCGTGCCGAGCGCATTGTCTTGACGCAATTGCACGACCGCCCACGGGCGTTTGCCTGTGTGCGGATCGGTAAGGCCCACGGGTTTCATCGGGCCAAAACGTAATGTTTCAATGCCGCGTTCGGCCATCACTTCAACGGGCATGCAGCCCTCGAAATAGGGCGTGTTCTTTTCCCATTCTTTAAATTCTGTTTTTTCGGCAGTGAGCAGGGCATCGATGAAAGCGTAATACTCATCCTTTTCCATCGGGCAATTGATGTAATCCTTCCCCGTTCCCGCTGGGCCTTCCTTGTCGTAGCGCGATTGAAACCAAGCGCGTTCCATATTTATAGTTTCTTTGTAGATGATCGGGGCGATAGCATCAAAGAACGCTAATTCGCCTTCGCCTGTCAGTGCGCGGATGGCTTCGGCCAGCGGCGGTGAGGTTAGGGGGCCGGTCGCGATAATCACACTGTCCCAGTCTACAGGCGGCAGGCCCGCGACTTCGCCGCGGTCAATCGTAATCAGCGGATGATTTTCAAGTGTTTGGGTGACATCGGCGGAAAAGGCGTCACGATCTACTGCGAGCGCCCCGCCTGCAGGCACAGCATGCTTGTCGCCCATGCGGATGATCAGGGAATCACAGCGGCGCATTTCTTCATGTAGTAGACCGACCGCATTCTGTTCTTTATCGTCGGAGCGGAAGGAATTGGAGCATACCAGTTCGGCCAAGCCGTCGGTCTTATGGGCATCTGTTCCACGTACAGGGCGCATTTCATGCAAGATCACGGGCACGCCAACACGGGCGATTTGCCACGCCGCTTCGGAACCGGCCATGCCGCCGCCAACAATATGAATTGGTTTCATTAGCGTCTTTTAGTTGGGAGAAATGTTCATACAAGCCAAGTGGGCGTTCCCCTGCATCTTGTCGCATTTCCCAGCTTTGGCGTACAGGATGATTGTGGCATCCCTTTCCAGTCTGTCTGTGCTGTGCAGGCCTTTGGGGCGGCAGGTGCCGTCATTATTATCGCAGGTCACGAGGGGCTGGTTCGGATTTTCAACTTCGCTTTTATAGTGCGAAACGTAAGCCAGAGCGCCCAGTCCGGCGATGGCAAAGATAGTTGCGTATTTAAGTGTTGATGCCATTTCAAATCTCTTTCCCAAGTCTCTTTTCAGCCCTGCTTTTCTAAATTGTCAAAAGCCAACAGACAAATGTTAATTTTGTAGGCTAGTTTCTACGCATCATGAATGTAATTAACATAATAAATTAACGGGCGAGATGCAAGATAAAAGGCTAATATTTTGTAATAAAATGATTTTATTGGTTTTTTAAGGTGAGGTAGGTATTGATTTGTATCCTCAGTCGCTCGCCGATCAGGCGCTGGAAATTCTGACGACCGGACTCATGGCCTTTGAGATCTTCCATCAATTGTCTGACCTTGGCAAAGCCTTCCATCTGGGGAATGTCGCGGTAGCCAATGTGCGGCAGAACTCCCAACATGAGAATTTTACCCGCGCCATGCTGCAAACTGGCGGCGGCCAGCGGTTTGCCGGGGACGCTGGCGTAAAAAGCCAGAGGTTCCAGATCAGGGTCATCCGGGTTGTCGGGATAAAAAGCCGGGCCGTTACCATAGGCCACGCTGGTGCGGTGCCATGTGCTGTTGAGGGCTGTACTGCCCGCAGTTTTATGCCAGACGTCACACAGGGACAAGTCACTTGGCCACAAGGAGGGATCGTATTGCCCGCCCATGTCTGCGACCGGACCTTGGGCCAGGCCTTTGATCAGATGATTGATCGGGGTGCGGCTGCGCCTCTGTCCCCACGACGGATCATAAATGGTTTGCCGGTGGGGGAAATAGGCCCCGGCGCAAATAGCCAGCATCACGCGTCCGGCGTGGATTGCTGCTGACATTTCCTGCAGTCCGGTTTCACCGATCTGGTCGGTATAGGAACTGACTTCACCAATGATGCCGGGAAGGGAAAATCCTACTGTATCGGGTTCACGCAGAATTCCTTGGCGCAGATCAGCGCTGGTGAATTCACAAACTGTAACAGCTGTACCCCTGAAAATTTCTCTTAAGGGTGGGATCACGGACTCGGTGTTGGCCGGACGTTCACTATAGACAGGGAATTTCATGGTGGCTACTCAAGCGTAAAATCAGCGGGGAGTCCATCACATTGAGATTTTTTAGCTATATCAATATCTTGATCAGGTAGGGATATGTGCTGGGCAATCAGAGCAGCGCTGGCCGGGGGAAGGCTCAGGGTTTTTGCTGACAGAGGATGAGTATAGTAACCTTGTCGAATAATCCGGGCGATATCTTGTTGCTGGTTCTTCGGCATGGCAGTGATGAGGGCGCGGGTTTTGTCTATTGTTTTGTCTGTGAGGTGGCCCAGTTTGTTATTCAATTGGTAATCAAGACGCCAGGCCTGCCGGAAAAACAAATCCATCAGGGTAATGTTGTGGGCATAACCCATACGCCGGGAGCCTTCTTGGTCGCC
>JAMPXY010000108.1 GCA_023700945.1 Alphaproteobacteria bacterium
ATGATGAGGTGCTGGTAACCAATCATATCTATGTGAATTATCCAGCGCTGATTGAGGAATGTGCGCGGCGGCAGGGATTTCGTGTGGTGCGGGTTGATATTCCCTATCGTCTGGCCACAGAGGAAGAGATTATTACCCCGATTATGGCGCAGGTCGGGGTCAATACGCGACTGGCGATCATTGATCATATATCCAGCCCGACAGCGATGATTTTTCCTGTGGCGCGGTTGGTTACGTTGCTGGACGAAAAAGGGGTCGATTGCTTTGTTGATGGTGCCCATGCACCGGGGCAGCTTGATCTGGATCTCGAATTGCTCGGCGCGGCCTATTACGGTGCAAATAATCATAAATGGTTATGTGCGCCGCTCTCTTCCGGATTTTTATATGTGCGCCCCGATAAACAGGCCGATATTGTCCCGGCGGTGGGTTCGGGCTATGCCACGATGGAAAATGATTTTGTCACACGCTTTTCGTGGCAGGGGGTGATTGATTTTGTCCCGCGCCTGATGATCCCGGAAACTCTGCGCACCATGCACGATTTGCACCCATCGGGGTGGAGCGGAATCTATCAGCGCAATCATGTCTTGGCGGTAGCAGTGCGACGGCTGTTGTGTGAACGTCTTGGGCTTGAGGCTCCCGTGCCTGAGAATATGATTGGTGCGATGTTCACATTGCCGCTCGGGCCGCTATCGTTTACGCCTGAGGAAATGCAAAAATCACCGCTGCACCGTGGTTATGATGCGCTGGTGCAAAGTCATGGCTTTGGTGCGATCTTCTCACAGTTTGGGGATGATTATATTGTCCGGGTCACCGCCCATCTTTATAACAAGCTTTCGGATTATAACGCACTGGCGGACGCGCTTGCCGTCTTTATTAAGGAACATCAGTCATGACACAGACGGTGCTGCAGGTTGAAAATTCACTGATGCAATCACGCTGGGTTACCCCGGCAGTCTCACTTGAGATGATCGAGCAAATCGTCCGCCAACATGATTTGCCGGAAATTGTGGCCCGACTGATCGCCGGGCGCAATATCCCGCTTGAACGAATTGAAAGTTTCCTCGATCCCAAGTTGTCGCGCGATTTTCCCGATCCGTTTTCATTGCAAGGCATGGCAGCACTGGCCGACGATCTGGCGCAAGCCGTAATCGACGGTAAGACCATCGCTATTTTTGGTGATTTCGATGTGGATGGCGCAACTTCGACGGCAATTCTTGTCCGCTTCCTGCGCCACTGCGGCGTCGACGCCCGTTTTTATATCCCTGATCGCCTGAAAGAAGGGTATGGCCCCAATATCAATGCGCTTACTCGGTTGCGGGCAGAGGGGGCGGACATTGTTGTTCTGGCTGACTGTGGTACGACTGCTCACGATGTTGTCGAACAGGCGGTGGCTACGGGTCTTGAGGTTGTAATTCTGGATCACCATGAAGCCGAAGAGACCTTGCCGGTGGCCAAGCACCTGATCAACCCCAAACGCAAAGATGATTCATCAGGGCTGACTATGCTTGCGGCCTGTGGGGTTAGTTTCTTGACTTGTGTGGCCATCAATACCCGGTTGCGTGATAAGGGTTTTTACAAAAATCGTCCCGAGGCCCCATTGAAAAATTGGCTGGATTTAGTAGCACTGGGGACGGTCTGCGATATGGTGCCTTTGACCGGGCCTAATCGCCTGTTTGTGCGTGCCGGTTTCGCCCAAATGGCTAAACGCGAGAATATCGGTATTGATGCACTCTGCCGGGTCGCCAAGCTGACCGATGATCCGAATGTGTATCATGCCGGATTTGTACTAGGGCCGCGGATTAATGCGGGCTCCCGCGTGCATCAGGCGGATTTGGGGGCGCGGTTGTTGCTAACGGGGGACGCCGAAGAAGCTCAAAATATTGCCTGGACGCTCAATGACTGCAACGAGAAGCGCAAAGATATTCAGGCCGAAATGTTTGCCGAGGCTGTCGCGCAGGTTGAGGAGCGCGGTTATGCCGATGATGCGGTGATTATCGTGGATGACGAACGTTGGCACCCGGGTTTGGCCGGGTTGGTTGCCAGCCGCCTTAAAGAAAAATATAACCGTCCGGCAGTGGTAATTACCTATGCGCCGGGGGCAGAATCGGCGCTTGAGGGGCGGGGGTCGGGGCGTTCGGTGCCGGGGGCTAATATTGCAGCAGCCTTTATCGATGCGCGGCAAGCGGGCTTGCTGACTAAGGGGGGTGGTCATGCCATGGCCGGGGGATTTACCCTGCTGCCCGGTCAGAAAGAGCCGTTCCGCGCCTTCATGCAGCAACATATAGCCCGGCAGCTCCATGGGCAGCCCTGTGTAAGCGAATCCGTGGTTGATGCGGTTTTGAGTGTTCGGGGAGCTCAGTTTTCTTTCGTGCAGATGATGCAAAACCGCTTTGGTCCGTTTGGTGCCGGGCACGAGGAGCCTGTCTTTGCTTTGCCGGGAGTTCGACTTCATTCAGTTGACATAGTTGGGGAAGATCATATTCGCTGCATGGTGAGCGATTGGGAGGGGGGGAGTCGGATGAAGGCAATGGCTTTTCGGTCTGCCGACACGCCGCTCGGACAGGCGTTGTTGAAAAAGGGTGCTGCACCGGTTCATCTGCTGGGCCATTTTAAACTGGATACATGGAATGGTGGGCAGCGGGTCGAGATGCATATTCTCGATGCTGCTGTAGCCGGACAGGACGCGGTCAAGGCTGCTGTTTAAATTAAACCATTACATTAAAAAAATTGTGTAAGTAATTTAAATATAACATATTTATATCATTTAAATTATTTGTTTTTGACATTGATAAGGCTGTCCCTTATTGTGTCAAATGGCTCTTAAAAAATGAATGATAAAATGGTTTAAGAAAAATATGCAACATTATGATTTTAAAAATAAAATATCAATTATATCGCGTGCTAATGCGGGAGACGTATCGGTTGACTCACTTGGCGTATTTGAGCAGGCGGCAGCCGCCAAGGCTGATTTCATTGAGACTCCAGTCCGGGAAACCCGCAGCGGCGGATTGATGTGCTCTGTAGCGTCAGGTCGTGATGTGGCGCTAGACGAGGCTCTGGACTGGTCAAAAGACCGGGTGCCGCTGGTTCTTGAGGTGGTAAATGGCCGCCCGGGGGCTGCTAACCGGGTTTTGAACGCGGCGCGGCGGCATAATGTGCAGGATCATGTTGTTTTGGCCGTCCATTCGGTGCGTCAAGCTCGCGAAATCACCCATAATGATGAAAATGTCACTATTCTGGGGATGTTGGCGCAACCGCAGGATTATCCGGCTTTTTATAAGGCAGGAGGTCATATAGCGCGCTTGTGGGAGGGGGATCTTACGCCTGGTAACTTGCGAGTGGCAGAAAATGGCGTAGGGTCTCAGCGTAGGCCTGTCTGGGCTATGGCCGGGTTTTACCCTAATGATAGAATACGGAAATATGGTGAGGCCGACCTGCGCGACCTGTTCAGCATGATGAGCAAGGGGGTCAGAGGTGTAATTGTCAATGATGCCGGTCTGGCGCGTGAAGCTCTGCGCCAGCGTCAGGCTCCGCAACCGGCCTGCGGCAGTTTTGCTGTCGACTAGATATTTGCCTGAGTTGGCTATTTGGTGTGAAAAGTCCTTGATTTCTCATTCAAGGTTCATTAGAAACACCGCATTCCAAGGTTGTTCCCTTCGTCTAGTGGCCTAGGACACATCCCTTTCACGGATGCGACACGGGTTCAAATCCCGTAGGGAACGCCAATCTTGGAACTTTTATCGCAAACCCGCCCTCTGGCGGGTTTTTTCTTTGCGCAAAAGCCATAGTGCCTCTGGAGCCGTCTCCTGTGATCGGCTAGGATCAAGGTTCAAAACAAGAAACATAAAACAGGTTGCGTTAAAATGATTGGGACGACTATCAAAAAGGGGGCGATGGCCCTGTCTCTGGCTTTTATGGCTGTGGCGCAGGCCGGGGCAGCATCGACCCCGCCGCCTACGGATCCGGCTGAGTATGAATTTCGTGTGGGGCGCGTGGTGCGCTTGACGGGCGAGGTCAGTAGATCATCGGCCATACATGTGATTCAGCGTTTGAAATACCTCGATGAAAATAATCCTGGCAAGAAAGATATTACGCTGATTATTAATTCCGGTGGCGGAGATGTCGAGCAGGGTATGGCGATCTATGACACAATCCACAATTTGCGCAGTGACGTAGCAACCGTTTGCGAGGGGCGGGCGATGTCGATGGCAGCTGTCTTGCTTGCTGCGGGGACGCCGGGCAAACGTCAATCCTTGCCTAACTGCCGGATTATGCTGCACCAGATTTCGGCTTCGAATAGCGGTAAAATGTCGGACATGACGTTGGATCATAATGAATTCATGAGGCTGAACGAAACACTGATGGATACTGTTAGTCGTCACACCGATCGCCTGAAGCCGGATGTAGCAAAAGCATTGAAAGAAGATTATTACCTGTCACCTCAATCCGCGCAGGATATAGGTGTGATTGATATGATTATCGTGCCGGCACGCCCTCAACCACCGGAAGGACGGCGTGGATTACCACAGCCCTGAACTGGTCTGCTTCTAAACTAAAGATAATCTGTTCTTAAGGTTAGATGGCCGATATGTTCACAATCGGGTAACTTTTTTCTATGCACAATGGGACATGGGAGCACGACATGCCTCCACCTTTGCGGAGAGAACTCCGGCCTAACAAGGCGTGTTGAACCGGGAAGTCAAAGAAGAAGCAAAAAATAAAAATGGGTAATTACTAGGAATCACTGAGTACAAGTTACTGCGTAGAGAAGACCCGCCAGAATGGCGGGTTTTCTTTTTGAGGGGAGGTTGATGGGAAGCGGTATCTATGTAACGCATTTTGTTGAGGAAGTGAATGCAGAGGGATGTGTTTTTGAATCTTAAGGTTAATTGGCATCCGGATTCACACTTTGTATACTTCTATACGAAATAATTTGAAGATCATCTCTGTGATATAAAAGGAAAAATCATGTTATTCAGCACAACAGATTTCAGATACAGCAAGATCCGTCATAATTTATCATTGTTGGTTGGTGTTATGGTTTTGTCGTCATTTTCGTATGGGGTAAAGGCAGAGGAGGTGGTAGCAGAGAATGTAGATCATATTGAGGTGTTGAAGTCTTTGATTACAACGGATGTTGTCAAGGGGTTGCAGGCTTATGGTGAAGAGGATGTGTTTCAAATTGTTCTTGGTGTGTGTAATGACAAGAATAAAGGCGTTATGGATTCTGACTTTGCAACTCTGGATGCCCAATGGAAGTCTGAATTAGGGCAGGCGGAGCAGCCCGCGATCGCTCGTGCTCTTACTAACCCCTTATCTTTAAGGGCGACACAAATGCAGGCTGAAAGTGATGGTCTGTTTTTAGAAATTTTTGTAATGGATGCCAAGGGTCTGAATTGTGGGCAAAGTGCCGCAACCAGTGATTATTGGCAAGGCGATGAAGCCAAGTGGCAGAAAACCTATCTGGTTGGTGCTGAGGCTGTATTCATTGATGAGCCAGAAATAAGCGACAAATTAGGTGTGTGGGTGTCGCAGGTTAATCTCAGTATTAAGGATAAAAAGACGGGAGCGGCCCTCGGCGCTGTGACTTACGAAATAAATCTTACCGAACTTGAGCGCCGTAAAAAGCAAGGCGTAGAGCTGTTCTAGTTATAAATAACAAAGATTGATAGCGAGGATAAAATGGGGAAACTAATGCAAACAATATCAGCCAAACTGAGGGTAGCCTTTGCGGCCATTGTGATTTGTACATTGGTAATGGGTCTTGTCAGTTATAGCAATGTAGATACCTTACGCAAGGTGTCGGAAAAGGCGAGTCATGCGGCGAGTCTGGAGCGAGAGCTTTTTAGCGTCTCCAAGGCTGCTGATGATTTGCATGGTGCTATGCTTGGATTTCTTGTGACAGCTGATGGAGATTATTTGAAGCAGTATGAGGAAACATCAAAGGTGCTGTTTAAGAAAATAGATGATTCGTTGGCGCTTCCTGAGATTTTTGAAGGTGAAAATGAAAAACTCGGCCAGGTAAAAGAGGTGGCAACAGCATGGAAGAGGGATTTCCTTGATGTCCAGAGATCTTATATGTCGACTCCGGCCAAGGTGAATGCGGCGTTTGCCATGGAAATGACCCCGCCTGCCAAGCAATACCTTTTGGATATTGATCAAAATCTGGATTTTCTAAAAAAACAGATTTCAGATTTGCGTATAGATCTTGATAAGCAGGTTCTTAGTTCGATTTCTACAGTCAGAGCTACTTTGATTGTTGGTGTTCTTGTAATTCTGCTGATTTCTGTTGTGTCGGCAGTAATGGCAGACAAGAC
>JAMPXY010000109.1 GCA_023700945.1 Alphaproteobacteria bacterium
GAATACTGTTGATGTAATGACTGAGGGTGGTGAGTTTGGGTTGACCCGGCCGTGCCTCTGACGCAGTGTTCTAATGAAGGAGAGCCGATCATGCAAGCTGTGAATGATATTCCCCATCTGTCCCCGGAGGATGTTTGGGGGCGCGCCTCAAAGGGCGAGGTGGTGTTGATTGATGTGCGCGAGCCGGATGAAGTCCAGATGGTAGCGATTGCCGGGGCGGTCAATGTACCGCTCACCAGCTTTGATCCTCAGGCGGTGCTGAAGGCGGCGGGGGACAAAGAGATTGTCTTCTTCTGCAAAATGGGTGGGCGCGCCATCAATGCTTGTCAGTATTTTACCGGACTGACCGGGCGCGCGGCTTCGTGTATGACAGGCAGTATTACCTCCTGGGTACAAAAGGGATTACCCGTAACCTCGTCAGGGGCATAGGGTCAGATTTGTTTGTTGCCTCAAAAATTTTCTGGTTGCTGGCCGCCCCTGCAAACCTGATCGGCATTTGTTTGTTGCTGGCGGTGGCCGGGCGCTTGTTCAAATGCTGGCGGGTGGCTGATATTTTCTTTTGGGCAGGGTTTAGTCTCTTTGTGATTTTTGGTGTTGTGCCAACAGGGCCCGCGTTGCTGGCGTGGCAGGAAACGCAGTATAGCCGACCAAAAGAACTACCAGCAGATGTGACCGGCATTATTGTGCTGGGCGGAGCTTTTGATACCTATCTCTCCAATATATACGGCTGGCCCGTTTTGAATGACGGGGTTGAACGGGTATTGGATGGCACTATGCTGGCGCGGTATTATAAGGATGCCGATTTACTGTTCAGCGGCGGCAGTGGACGTCTGGTCAATCGCGAACGCACAGAGGCAGAAGACGCAAAAATTTTCTTTTCTTCTTATCCCGACTTGAAGGATCGTATCCGTTATGAGGATCGTTCGCGCAATACGTGGCAGAATGCAGCCTATAGCTACCAGATGATCAAGCCCAAGCCGGAGGAACGCTGGATTTTGGTAACCTCGGCCTATCATATGCCGCGGGCGGTGATGATGTTCCGTGCCGCCGGATGGAAGAACATTGAGACATGGCCCACCGATTACCGAACTAACGGGCGGGTTGATTTCATACCGCATAAATTTGATGTGTTGGGAAATCTTTATCACAGCCATCTGGCAATACGTGAAATGATTGGCCGCGCGGTATATAAAACGCGGGCGCATTTCAATTTTTAGCTTCCGGGGCAATAGGAATAATGTTTAAAGTGCGAGCAAGAATAACAAATAAAATTATAAGAATGAATTGGGAGCGTATCATGACCACAACCCGCATGCGCATGTTGATGACCTTGGTCAGCGTGCCTTTTCTATTGGCGGCCCAGACTGCTGGCGCTCAGGCTGCTGATAGTTTTGAGGATATCGTGCGCGGGGTTCGGGATGAGGCCATCCGTCGCGGTGTCAGCAGTCAGACATTAAACCGCGCCCTGACCGGTGTGCAGCCGTTGACGATTCAAACTTTTGAGAATAATCAGCCTGAGCGCAGTCGCCAGATTACTTTTGCCCAGTATTACAATCAACGTGCTACACCGGCGGCGATTGAAAAAGGCCGGGAATTTATGCGTAATCACGCAAGACAACTGGCGCAGATTGAAGCTGATACCGGTGTTCCGGCGGCCATCATCATGGCGATTTTAAGTATGGAATCCAACTATGGTGCCAATACCGGCGACAAGAAGGTTATTCCGGCGTTGTTGACGTTGGTGCGCGATGTGCAGGGGCAGGACCAGCGCGCGCGTGATCGTCGTGCGATGTTTCGTGAGGAAGCCGTGCAGGCGCTGATGCTGGTAGACGAGGGGTATGACGAAATTCTCACCCGGAACGGCTCTTGGGCGGGGGCTGTGGGGCCTGCTCAGTTTATGCCTTCGAGTATTCGCCGCTATGCGGTTGACGGGGATCGTGATGGCAGAAAAAATTTGTGGAATGATTATGATGATGTACTGCCTTCGGTCGCCCATTTCTTGAAAGAAAAAGGATGGAAGGCCGGGCAACGCTGGGGGCGCAAGGTTATATTGCCACAAGGTTTTGATCGGACGCTGTTGACGGACACCTTGCGTGAACAGCATAACAAAACCCCGCAGGAATGGGCGGCACTGGGGCTGCGTCTTGAAGGTGGTGGGGCTATGCCTGCCGATAACACCATGCGGGCGATGATTATTGCCCCCAACTATAATAAGCAGACCGGGGATTTCAGTGGTCCCGTTTATATGGTCTATGATAATTTTCGTACTGTCATGCAGTACAATAAATCCTATAAATACGCACTGACGGTGTTGCAGATGGCGGATATTATCGCCAAGCCTGCACGTCCTGTGGCAACGCCCGCGCCAGCGGCTATGCCAGTTCAGCGTCCCGACCCCTTTAACCAGTAAGTTGTGATAATGATTGTTCGTTTTATCCTTGTTTTGTCTACTCTGCTGGTTTCGGCCTGTACCGAGGTTCAGTATGCCGCGCATATGAGCAAAGAGCTGGGCGGGACGTTGGGGTCTTATCCGCCTGCCGGGCAACAGGGCAATTTTAAGGTGGGCAAACCCTATAAGGTGGAGGGGCGCACCTACACCCCGCGTGAGCAATATGATCTGGTAGAAACTGGGATTGCGTCCTGGTATGGCCCTGGTTTCCATGGCAAAAGCACGGCCAATGGCGAAAAATTTGATAAACACGAACTGACGGCAGCGCATCGCACCTTGCAGATGCCTTCGCTCGTACGGGTAACCAATCTGGATAATGGTCGCTCCGTCATTGTGCGGATCAATGATCGTGGCCCGTTTAAGCGGGGGCGGATTATTGACGTGTCGGAAAAGGCCGCCGAGTTGTTGGGCTTTAAAAATATGGGGACAGCCAAGGTCAAGCTTGAGGTGCTACAACAGGAAAGCCTGCGTTTGGCACAACTGGCACGTCAGGGTGCTGGTCCTGATACCTATAAGGCGGCCATGGCTGAACCTGTTGGCTATGAACAGCCTGCTTACCAGACCGCTTCTCTAGATTCTGTCTCTCGGCAGTCTTTGACAGCGCCTTCGGACGTGGGGGCGCCGGTTCAGACCGCGTTGCCGGGGCATATGCGTGACGGGGCTTTTTATCCCGATCCGGTTGTAATGGAGCGTCCGGTTACGCCCACCCGCATTTATGTGCAGGCAGGCTCGTTTGGTGTTTATGACAATGCTTTGCGGCTGCGTGACCAGTTAACCACTATTTCCAATGCGACTGTTCAGCAAGCCGATGTTCGAGGGCAAACATTCTACCGTGTACGGCTGGGGCCTGCAGGCAGTGTAGAAGAGGCTGATGAACTCTTGAGCAGAGTTTTGAATGCAGGTCAGCGTGAGGCCATTATCGTGGTTGAATAATCTGGCAAAATCCCTATTCTGGGGCAGGACTTTTCCCCGTATTTTGAGGACCGCCATGAATAGATTGCTTTTTTCCATATCGCTATTTTTTTTGGTGTTAGCAGGGATATCCCCGGCGCAGGCCCAAGACACAACGGCCAAGCAGGCCATCGTGATTGACTACAATACGGGTTACGTTCTTTATGAAAAAAATGCCGATGAGAAAATGGCCCCTTCGTCCATGACCAAGGTCATGACGACCTATCTGGCGTTTGATGCCATCGATCAAGGCCGTATCAAGCTCGACCAGACATTCCACATCAGTGAAAAGGCATGGAAGACAGGAGGCTCCCGCATGTTTGTGCAGGTGGGAACGGACGTAAAGGTCGAAGATATCCTGCGTGGAGTCATTGTCCAGTCTGGTAACGATGCCACGGTGGCGCTGGCCGAGGGATTGGCAGGGTCAGAAGAAGCTTTTGCACAAGCGATGAATCAAAAAGCCAAGGAGTTGGGGATGTCCAATTCTCATTTCACCAACTCTCATGGCTTGAACGAAGATGAACATTATTCTACAGCCCGTGATCTGGCCACGCTGGCGGTACGCAGTATCAGCGATCATCCGACGCATTACCATTATCATGCTGAGACGGAATTTACTTACAACAACATCAAACAGGGCAACCGCAATCCGCTGCTGTACCGGAATGTGGGTGCTGACGGCTTGAAAACCGGTCATACCGATGCCGGGGGTTATGGTTTGATTGGTACGGCGGTCAACGACAAGGGACGCCGGGTTGTGGTTGTGGTTAACGGCTTAACAAGCGAAAAAGAACGTGCGGATCAATCGACTCAGTTAATCAGTTGGGCGATGAATGGTTTTGAAGATGTAACCCTGTTTAAAGCGGGGGCCTTGGTTGAGCAGGCCGAGGTGGTTTTGGGTAAACAGGCCACTGTGCCCCTGACAGTCGAGAAAGATATTCGCATTCCGGTGCCGGTGGCCTTCCGCAACGATCTTAAGGTTGAGGTGGTTTACAATGGTCCTCTGCAGGCACCAATTACAAAGGGAATGGTGGTGGGCTCTTTAAAGATCAGTGTTCCGCGAGTAAAGGATTTTGAAGTACCGCTGGTAGCTGCCGCTGATGTTGAGAAAATTGGCTTGTTTGCCGGAGCTTTTGCCAAGGTTTTAATCATGCTGGATGGCGGCAAGGGTCGGTAACTTATATGAGCCGGGGTATTTTCATCACTCTGGAAGGCGGGGAAGGGGCTGGAAAAACCACCCAGATCCGTATGCTGGCCACAGCCCTGCAACAGCAGGGATATCAGGTGATCGTAACTCGTGAACCGGGGGGGACCCCTGAAGCTGAAAAAATCCGTGATTTTTTGGTCAAACGTGATGGCGGTAACTGGACGCCTATGGCTGAATGTCTACTGCTTTTTGCTGCTCGGCAAATGCATGTCGAACACCTGATTAAGCCCGCGCTGGCAGACGGTAAAATTGTGATTTCGGATCGCTTTGCCGACTCGACTCGTGCCTATCAGAGCTTTGGCCATGGTTTGCCGCTAGATACAATCGAAGAGATCAATCGCTTAGCACTTGGGGATTTTGCGCCCGATCTCACATTTATTCTGGATCTGCCAGTGCCGGAGGGCTTGGCCCGGGCAGGTGAACGCTTGAGTGCAGCATCTTCGCAGGAAGATCGTTTTGAACGTCTGGGACGAGACTTCCATGAGCGTCTACGGCAAGGTTTTTTAACAATTGCGCGGCGTGATGCGGAACGGTGTCGGGTGATTGATGCCACACGTGGTATTGAGGAAATAGCAAGAGATATGCTCTCACAGGTGCAGCTCGACGCACAAAGGAAGCTTGCATGAGCATGTTCGATGATTTTGATGATGATCTGGCTGACGAAGGGGCAAGCCTGACTTCTCCTGCGGGAGGCGATGGTTTGTTGCCTCCCCGGCTGATGAGCCAGTGTCTGGGGCATCAGGATGTTGAGAATCAATTACTGGAATTGATCAATGCCAAGCATTTGCCGCATGCACTGATTTTTGCAGGACCTGAGGGAATTGGCAAATCAACCATGGCCTTCCGCCTGGCACGATATCTGCTCAAACATGGAATTCCTTCTGAGGAAGAGTCCGGAGGTGGCTTGTTTGGTGAGGCCTTGCCGCCGGCAAAGGCCGAAAGTTTGGCAACGGATATGAATGATCAGGTTTGTCGCATGATCGCCGCTGCAGGGCATCCTGATTTACTGACAGTTGAACGCGAGTTTGATGAAAAGAAAAACCGTTTCAAGGGCAGTGTTGGGATTGACCCGGTGAGGCGCATTGCGCCATTTATGCGTATGACAGCGTCTTTCAATGGTTGGCGGATTGCCATTATTGATGATGCTGACACCATGACCAACGAGGCACAGAATGCGATCCTGAAAATTCTGGAAGAGCCGCCGCCGCAGGCTTTACTGATTTTGGTTTGTCATCGTCCCGGTATGATGATCCCGACAATCCGTTCGCGTTGCCGTTTGATGCATTTTCAGCCTTTGCCGCTGACGGAGTTTTCAGGGTTGCTTAAGCAGCAGGAGCCCGGTTTGCGTGGCGATGATCTTGCGACCTTGTATGCCATCACGGGGGGAAGCGTTGGGCAGGGTATGCGGTTGCTGGAGGAAGGTGGCCTTGAAATCACTTATAAAGTCTCAGCTCTTCTGACCCAGTGGCCGGAGTGGGACTGGCCGCAAATTCATGGACTGGCTGATAACCTGTCCAAGCCGGGACAGGAAGATAGCTATCAGAGTTTTGTTGAAGTTTTTACGTGGGCTACTGAATCTCTGGTGCGGGCCCGCGCGCGCCAGCAGGCGTTGCCGTTACCTTTAGAGAGCGCCAGTATTGTTAATCTGGCCAATCACTACAGTTTGGA
>JAMPXY010000013.1 GCA_023700945.1 Alphaproteobacteria bacterium
CACCAATCCGGTGAAGATCTTCTCCTTGTCGTCCCTCGGCCCATTCTTCCAGAATTACGATGCCACTAATCGGATCACGCCGAAGATTTGTGGCCTCACCGCTACTTCTAAAATAATGATCATCTTTACGCCATTCTTCTGTCGTAACAATCTGTGTTGTAGGATCGTGGATAGTAAAAACAGGCCCCTCATCACGGGTTTGCTTGCCATTTTTCCACCAGCCCTCAACACGCAGATTTTGCGTCTCCTGATCGTATTCTCTATATGCCGGGCTTGATAAGTTGTGCAAATTTCCATCAATCGCCCATATTTCGGTGACAACACCACCAGTCCGTGCATTACATTTTACCATGGCGGGCCCAGATTCCCGGCTCAATTGATTTTTGTCATTTGTCCATCTCAGGGTGATGACATGCGTATTAGATTGAGCATTCCGCATATACGCAGAAGATAAATCTGCACAAAGTTTTTTCGCTGACGACTGTCCTGCTGCTGCAGTCACATTCTCAACAGGCGCTGCCTGTGCTCCCAAGCTGAGAGCGCCCATAACCGCCGCCATACCAAAATAGTATTTAAGTCCTTGATGTTTCATCTTTCCTCCCGTGATGTGCCTCCGCTCTGCATCAAGCGAGCCCAGACACTACCCAATTTTTCTATAACGGAATGATAGACATAAGTGTGATGTCGTAAATTTGATCTAGGTCATTTTTTTCCTACAATAATGGGCTCATCCTGAGTAGGTGAAGTCCTTTCTTGGTCATATTGTAATAATATTTCTGTTGGCGAGCTTTTGTACAAGCGCGTGGGCAGCGCCAATCTGCCATGACATCAAACATCCCAATAGTCATCAATCTTCATCACCCATGGTAGATCATGCTCCCTCTCATAGTCTTCCACCACCACCTGACAGAAATTGTCTGAGTTGCTGCTTTACGATTGCTCTTCAAACGGCATCTTCGACCTTGGGAGACACAGGCATAAAACTCCCGAATATTGAGCGAAACTCCGCTCCGCTCATCCCCGACATACATTACGCAATTGAAAAGCCGCCCAAAGACATGTTGTTCCCACATAATGACATTGGATGAACATTTTCTTACGGAGACTTTCAAATGACTCGATCTCTTATGGCCATGGCTGTGGTCTTGACACTGTCGGCCTGTGCCACCTATCAGCCTGCACAAATCGCGGCACAGTGCCCGCATCACTGCAATAAACTGCAGTGCACAGGTGATATTGAATGTACGTGCGGTTGCAAACATGAAGAGATGAAGGGTAAACAGTGCCCGCATCACATGAACCACTAGTCATAAAAATATATGAACCTATAAAAAGAGACGACCGGCAGAAATGCCGGTCGTTTTTTGACTCAAGTCAAGTAAACAACACTATTCCTTGTATAGCCTTATCTTAAGAGACACAAAATATAGTGTTTCACCTCACTTTTTTCCACAGACCTAATCACAAGCGCTAAAACACAGGAGAAGCCCTATGGCCGCCACTCTCGCTACCGTTGAAACCAAGAAATCCACAGCCCCCACCCCGTCAAAAATGCAAAAAGAATCGATGTCTCCAAAGTCAGAAAAAGAAGCGGCTCCCACGATCACAGATCAGATTACAACCCTCTATGGCGGCACGCAGGTCGATTGCAGCGAGGCAGTTTCCGAATATATTTCCAAATCCGACTGGCGCATCAATGCCAACGCCAATACCGGATACTCCAACGCCGGGCTGATTAATAATGTAGCTGGCAAAGTGATCGCCAATTACTGGCTGGATGAGGTCTATGCCGCCGAAGAAGGGGCCGCCCACCGCAAGGGTGATGTCCACATCCATGATCTGGATTGCCTAAGCGGCTATTGCGCTGGATGGAGTTTACGTGCGCTTCTGAATGAGGGTTTTGACGGCGTCCGTGGCCGTGTGTCATCGCGCCCACCGCGTCACTTTCGCGAGGCTCTGGGGCAAATGGCTAATTTCATGGGCATCTTGCAATCAGAATGGGCGGGCGCACAAGCCTTCTCCAGCTTTGATACTTACCTGGCACCTTATGTTTTCTATGACAATCTTTCTTTCCGCGAAATCAAGAAGGCCATTCGCCAGTTTGTTTACAATCTGAATGTTCCAGCCCGCTGGGGGCAATCGCCTTTCACCAATATCACGCTGGATATTACAGTGCCCGAAGATCTGCAAGGTTCTTTCCCCACCTATAAAGATCAGCATTTCTTCAGAGGCATTGATAGCGCGGAGCTGTTGGCACGTGCCCAGCAACGTGATATGGGTATCCGCAGCCTTGAAGACCTGACCTTCAAACATTTTGTTCCAGAAATGGAGTTGATCGCCATTGCCTATTACGAAGTGATGACCGAAGGCGATTCATCCGGGCAGCCCTTTACCTTCCCGATCCCGACCGTGAATATCACCGAAGATTTTGATTGGGATTCAAAAGTCGCACAGGCGATTTTCGAAAATACCGCCAAAGTCGGATCATCTTACTTCCAGAATTTTGTCGGCAGCCAATGGATGAAGAATGAAAAAGGCGAGCGCGTCAGAAATCCGGAAGCCTACTCCCCCGGCGCGGTACGATCGATGTGCTGCCGTCTGCAACTTGATTTACGTGAATTGCTCAAACGCGGCAATGGCCTGTTCGGTTCGGCAGAAATGACCGGATCCATCGGTGTCGTTACCCTGAACATGGCGCGTCTGGGCTATCGTTTCAAAGGCGATCACGCCGGATTAATGAAGGAAATCACCCGCCTGATGGATATCAGCAAATCAACGCTTGAGAAAAAACGGGCTTTTGTGCAGAAAATGTATGATCGCGGTCTTTATCCCTATACCTCCCGCTATCTGCCGTTCCTGCGCAATCACTTCTCGACCATTGGCGTCAACGGTATGAACGAGATGGTGCGTAACTTCACCGATGATAAATACGATATTACCGATGAACGCGGTATTGCCATGTCTTTGGAAATTCTCGACCATATGCGCGAACGCATGGTGATCTATCAGGAAGAAACCGGCAACCTGTATAATCTGGAAGCCACCCCTGCCGAGGGCACCACTTACCGCTTCGCCAAAGAAGATAAAAAACACTACCCTGATATCCTTCAAGCAGGATCTGGTGAAAATATTTATTACACCAACTCGTCACAGATCCCTGTCGGGCATACCGATGATCCATTTGAAGCGCTGGAATTGCAGAACAAGCTTCAATGCAAATATACGGGCGGCACGGTTCTCCACCTGTATATGAATGAAAAACTCTCCAGCGCCGAAGCCTGTAAAAATTTCGTCAAGAAAGTCATCGAAAATTACCAGATGCCCTACATCACGGTCACGCCGGTATTTTCGACCTGCGAAACGCATGGCTATTTGAACGGGGAGCAGCCGGAATGTCCAAAATGCGGCACCAAAACCAGCGTCTGGACTCGCGTCATGGGCTATTTCCGTCCGGTTGACAGTTTCAACACCGGCAAGAAAGGCGAACACCGCGAACGCCTGCATTTCCGTGAAGACCAAGTTGATACCGGTAACCTGTTCCGCAATGTCTAAGGCTTTGCCCATATACAGTGTCACGCCGTTCACCATGCTGGATTTTCCTGAGCGAACGGCGTGCATTGTGTGGTTTTCCGGCTGCAATATGCGCTGTGGCTATTGCCACAATCCGCAGATTGTCAAAGGCAAAGGGCGCGGCACCGCCGAGCAGGTTTTGACGTTTCTTGAAAAGCGTCAGGGCTTACTTGATGGTGTCGTTTTGTCCGGCGGCGAAGCCTCGGTTTATCCGGGGCTGCCGGAATTTATCCGTCAGCTAAAATCCATGAATTATGCCATCAAACTCGACACCAACGGTCTGCGCCCTGATATCGTGCGCGATTTTCTCAATGATGGATTTTTGGATTACGTCGCTCTTGATTACAAGGCCCCTCCTGAGAAATTCAAACGCGTGACAGGCATTGATAAGTTTGCCGCTTTTTCCGAAACCCTGAATCTGCTTTGTCATCAGGCTAGGGTCCCCTTTGAGGTGCGCACAACCGTCCATACAGCACTGATGGACGAAGACGACATCAGCAGCATCATGCGCGATCTTGATGCACGACCTTATCGCGGCACTTACTACGTCCAGAATTTTTGTGCCGATAATGACCGCCCCACACTTAAAAATCTGCCGCCGCAAACCCGCGTGCTAGACATAAACAGACTGCCAAAGGCTCAAAACTTTCTGACGGATTTCAGAAATTTTTGATTTGATTCAGGTCAAGGCTAAAGCATGCCTATTTTTCCTACTATTCCTCCAGCATCATCCTCTCACAGGAAGTAAATCATGAAACAGGCTGCCCTTTTCCTTGTTCTGTTATCTTCAGTTGCCTTGCAGTTTAGCCCTGCGCAAGCTCAGGATTCCCGTGACATCATTACAAAGGGCACTTTCTACGGTGATATCCGTTACCGTTATGAAACAGTGGATCAGGATGGTTTTACGCAAGATGCCCACGCATCGGCCCTGCGTTCCCGTCTCGGCTTTAAAACAGGATTGTATCGCGACTTTCAGGGCAATATAGAATTCGATGTCGTCGGCAATATCGGTGCCGACGATTATAATGACTCCATCAATGGCCGGACCCAGTATCCGTTGATTGTCGACCCGGCGACGGAAACGCTCAATCAGTTGTGGGTTTCATGGGCGGGTCTGCCCGATACTAATATCAAGTTAGGGCGCCAGACTATCAATATTGATAACCAGCGTTTTGTCGGCACCGTGGGCTGGCGTCAGAACGACCAGACCTTTGATTCTCTTACCATCGAGAACAAAAGCTTTAAGGATGTCACCCTTCAGTATCACTATGTTGATACCGTCAGCCGCGTCTTCGGGCCCAATCATCCCTTGGGCGATTATGAAGGCATAACGCATCTGGCCCATGCTGCCTATGCCTTCAAGCCGTGGCTGAATATTGCGGGCTATGGCTACTGGATGGATTTCGATCTGGCACCGGCGTCATCATCACGCACCTTCGGCGTACGACTGACGGGCGAACAGCCGCTCAATGAAAGCTGGAAATTGTCCTACGAAGCCGAAGCCGCCACGCAAAACGACCATGGCAATAATACCGTTGATTATGATGAATCCTATTATCATCTCAGCCCTGCCCTGAAATACGGCGGCCTCACTTTGGGACTTGGCTATGAATCACTGGGCGGTGACGGCACCAGCGCGTTCCAGACACCGATTGCTACCCTGCACGCTTTCAATGGCTGGGCTGACAAATTTCTCACAACGCCCGCCAACGGACTGGAAGATACCTACGCCAAGGTTTCATACAAAATCAGCGGCGTTCATCCGTGGGTAGATGCAACGGTGCTGGATGCGGTCTATCATGATTTCAATGCCGAGGATACCAGCAACGATTACGGTTCTGAATGGAATCTGCAAATCAGCCGCACCTTCAAAACCGAGGACAAAACCTATCCTTTCAAGGAATGGTCTGTGTCCGTGAAATATGCCGACTATGATGCGGAGGATCTCAATACGGATACAGAAAAAGTTTGGCTTACTCTGGGAACGAAATTTTAGAGCGGAGATAGCTAAGGTTTACTTCTTATTCAGTCAAAATCATCTCAAATAAAGGTTTTCTTAGAGACAAGGAGCCCTTATTTTCCTGCAACCTTAGCATAAATCCTCAATCCACACCGCATCGTCCTCAAGGAAAACCTCATCGCAGTTTTTCTCCGGGCCGCCGCGGTCTATCACCAGAAAATCGGAAATATCCTCCAGCGCCAGACTATAATGATGCCAGGTTCCCTTGTGGTAATTAACGCCCTGTCCCGGTGCCGCCACAAAAGCCTTCAAATTCCCGATATCGAATTTCCCTTTGCCCGCCACCACCACAAGGTAAGGGTGACGGCTTAAAGGATAAAACGCTTGCGAGGAAAGTGGGTGGCGTTCCATCACCCTGACCGCGATCGGATGCGGCAACGGGGTTGAGCGAAAAATACTGACCAATGGCTGACCATCCTGCGCGCCCAAATCAAGACGCGCCAGATCATGAAAACGGACGGTATGACCGTAATTGATAATCTTCTGCACGGCCCCGTCACTGAGCTCAATCACATCACCATAGGGGGCAAAACCTTCAGCGGTAAGTGGTACAGGCTTCAGGATCATACGGCGGCTCCATACACTTTCAGTGCATGAATGCCTCCATGCGGATAATGCATATATAGAATATGCGTCACCGGTCTATCATGTTCAATCTTGCGAAAACGGTGAAAAGTATCCGGGGCCAACGGCGCGAAAGAAAGCAACGGTACCCACGACGAATTATCAGCATGATGCAGACGAATGGAAAATTTATGGCTGTTTTTAACGCCTGGCTCCTTTAAATAGTCCTGATTGAGCATGTAGGACGCAAAATGATCGGGAATGACTTCATGGTTATTGTCAAAGACCAGCTTCCAGCACGGCACCAGCTTCATCGCCGCATCAAGATTGGCATCTGCGGGCAGATTGATACCAAAGACATGGCTGCTAAGCGGCGAATTGAGGCGGTGCAGATAAGTATCGACAACAATTTCCTCAACCTTAACCGGCGTTTTCAGATGAAACACCGCCTGTTCGCCAAAACCGGTGCGCGCCGACTCCCAACCCACCATATGCATCTGTTCACGGTTCGCCAACACAGCCATCGCAGGTGTGCCGTAATGCTCGTTCGAGATATGCGATAGCACCACCCCCTCCAGAACATTGGGGCGCACGGGGATCTGCTCTGCGGCCACCTCACCAAGGAAATTCACCCGTGAAATACCGCCTTCATAATAGCAATCAACTAACGCCTCGGTGGCCAATGTCGGCGGGATCGGGAATGTATGCTCTGAATCGGGATTGAGTGGTTGGCGTTTGAGCACCATCACCTCTGCGCCCGTCAACTCATCAGTCAAGGTAACGGAAACAGCACGCACCTGATTACCGGTAAACCATTTCGTGCTGATCGAAATTTGATCAATCTGCGCTCTTTGTTTTAACCCAATCCGCATCCAGTGATGGGCATCATGGTCATAGACAAAGGATTGGGCATCGGGCGCAATAACCATGGTCTTGTGCCGATCGGTCTCAAAACCCCAGTATTTAGCCCCCATATGTGTGAAATTGCCACGACAATCCTTCGGTTCATCGGGAAGCACAACCTCATGCGGATTAGTGAAAGAGGAATCGGAATAACCAATTAGGAATGCCGGAATAATCATAATATGGGCCCTTCTGCCAATGCCGTCAGTCGCAAAAATGCGATTTTATGAATCTGCGTCAACGCCGTCGAAAATTCTGTATCGAGATCATTGCTCACACGAGCGCGAAAATTCTGAAGAATGTCGGTACGGTTCAGTCCCTTTACAGCAATAATAAAAGGAAAGCCAAATTTATCCTTATAAGCGGCATTGAGTCTCTGGAACTCAGAGAATTCCTCCGGCGTGCACTCCTTCAACCCCGCACCCTTTTGTTCTAAGGACGATTCTTTAGACAATGTTTCAGCCACAGCGGGTGCACAGGCCAACTCCGGGTGGGCACAGATCAACGCAAGTTTGTGGGCATGATCCGCGTTCTCAACCGCCTCTTTCATCGCCTGATGCAGCCCCTCGACAGTATCAAGATCAAGCGCAGGCTGCCGCGTATACGCTGCTTGGGCAATCCACGGAGAATGTTCATAAATCCCGCCATAAATACTGAGGAATTTTTCTTCCGATAACATACGGGGACGATCGCGCAAAATCATGCCGTCTCTCCAGCGGGGTGATGCGCGTTCCAATGACGGGCAATATCAATCCGGCGGCAAACCCATACGTCTTTGTGCTGCCTGACATATTGTAAAAACCGTTCCAGTCCGGCTATACGCCCGGGACGTCCCGCAAGACGGCAATGCAACCCGACCGACATCATTTTCGGAGCACTCTCGCCCTCGGCATACAGCGTATCAAAAGCATCCTTCAAATACGTATAAAACTGCTCCCCGGTATTGAACCCCTGCGCCGTGGCAAAACGCATATCATTGACATCAAGCGTATAGGGAATAACCAGTTGTGGCCGACCATAAGCACGATCCCAGAACGGCAGATCATCACTGTAATCATCGGCATCATATAAAAACCCGCCTTCCTCCACGACCAGACGTCGTGTGTTCGGACTGGTGCGCCCCGTGTACCACCCCAATGGCCGCTCGCCGGTCAGATCGCGGATAATGTCGATGGCGCGGCGCATATGCGCACGTTCAGTGACTTCATCAACGTCCTGATAATTGATCCAGCGATAGCCATGCGAACAAATTTCATGCCCGTCACGTATAAAAGCCTTCGCCATGTCCGGATATTTTTCCAGCGCCAGCGCCACGGCAAAAACAGTCACCGGAATGTCATATTTTTTAAACAACCGCAGAATCCGCCAGACCCCGGCGCGGCTGCCATACTCATAAATTGACTCCATGCTGATATGGCGCGCGCCTTCGATCCGTGGCGGATTGATGATTTCCGACAGAAATGTTTCCGATGCCGCATCACCGTTTAGAACGCAGTTTTCTCCGCCCTCTTCATAGTTCAGGACGATTTGCAGCGCCAGCCTTGCACCGCCCGGCCATTGCGGGTGTGGCGGGTTCTCGCCATAGCCGGCATAGTTACGGGGATCTTTTGAGGGCATTGTTTTATTCATACGGATAATATCGCCATAAGCTTGTAATTACCGGGGTTCATAGTATGATTCAACACAACAAAAAGCGAGAGGCAAAAGGATAAACCATGGGTAAATTGACAACACATGTTCTGGATACCGCCCACGGCTGTCCGGCGCAAAAAATGTCTGTTCGCCTGTTCCGCGACGGCGCGCTTTTGCTGGAAACGATCACTAATGATGATGGCCGCTGCGACCAGCCGCTCCTCTCCGGTGATGCGCTGCAACAGGGACGCTACCGCCTCGAATTTGGCGTGGCCGCCTACTTCAAGAACAAGGGCGTTACCTTAAGCGACCCGGCGTTCCTTGATGTCGTCGTGATTGATTTCGGCATCGCCGATGCCAACAGCCATTACCATGTGCCACTGCTGGTTTCGCCCTATAGCTACAGCACCTACCGCGGAAGCTGACCCTTACTTCTCCTGCGCCTTGATCCACGCCCCCAGTTTTTCCCGATCCGTCGCCGACATGGCAGGTTCGCTAGGAGGCGGCATGGTGTCGGAATCAACCGCACGCGCCTTGATCCGGTCGGAGAATTTCAGGATCTCACTCATCTTGTCAAACATCACGCCCTGCGGCGCAGAGGTCACAACATCGTGGGTGGGCATATCACTGTGGCAGGCAACGCAATTCGCCCTGATAATCGCCCGCGCCTCAGCATCACTCACTTGCACAGAAGCACCATCAGCTTTGGGAGCGACGGTCTGCGGCATGGCCGCCATCACAACGATCAGGAAAAGCGCCCCCGCCGCCAGAGGGTAAAAATAATCCTCCTTTCCCTTATGTTTCTGGTTGAAGAAATGACGCACCAGCAACCCGCTGGCCGCCATCCCCGCCAGCAACAGCCAGTTATAGGGATTGCCGAACATGACAGGGTAATGATTGCTGGTCATGATCAACAAGACAGGCAACGTCATATAATTGTTATGCAGCGACCTTTGCTTGGCCATTTTACCAAGACGCGGATCAGGAGCCTCACCGGCCAAAAGCGCATCAACCACCTTGCGCTGGTTCGGGATAATCGTCAGGAAAACATTGGCCGCCATAACCGTGCCGATCATGGAGCCAATATGGATATACATACCGCGCCCGGTAAAGATCTGATTGAGGAAATACGCCGCCAAGGTAAGCGCCGCAAACCATACCGCACAAAAAAGCAAGTTATGACGCCCAACCCTGCTTTCACACAACAGATTATAGAACAGCAAACTGCCACCGATAAACATAAGGCCAATCGCAGCAGCTTGCGCCGGCTGCAAGGCATATTTGGCGGAATCAATCAAATACAGATTGGCCCCGAAATAATACATCAGCACCAAAAGTAAAAAACCGCTCATCCAGGTGAAATAGGCTTCCCATTTAAACCAGTGCAGCTCTGCGGGCATGTGCGCCGGAGCAACCTGATATTTTTTCTTGTGATAAAAACCGCCGCCATGCACGGCCCAGACCTCGCCGCTGACGCCTTCTGCCTTGTCTTTGTCATCTTCCGGCGCGGTCAAACTGTTATCAAGCCAGATGAAGTAAAACGAAGACCCGATCCAGCAAATGCCGGTGATCACATGCAACCAGCGTATGGCCAACTCCAGCCAGCTTACAAGATTAATATCCATGGGCTCTCTCATAACCTATAACCATGTCATAGGCCTTGGTGGTCAGGAATTCCGCCAGCGTCTCGGCCATGACCAGGTCATCAAACAGAGCAATCGCATCTTGCAAATAGCGATCATTTCCCTGCGCCTGTAACTGCTCGGCTTCCTGTTTAAGAAACTGGCGCATCAGCGCATCATCAATCACGCGGCCATCGGCCAGATGCGCCTTGTTCCTTCGCCACTGCCAAAGCTGTGTGCGGGAAATTTCTGCCGTCGCCGCATCTTCCATCAGGTTATAGATAGGAACGCAACCACTGCCGCTCAGCCATGACTTCAGATAAAGCAAGCCAACATTAATATTCTTGCGTAACCCTTCTTCCGTAATTTTTCCTTCAGGAATGGCCAGAAGATCTTGCGCGGTGATATTGATTTCCGGCAACGGTTTATCAATTTGATTGTCCTTCGGCATGGCGCGGTCAAAAATCTCGCGCGCTTTTTCCACCAGCCCCGGATGCGCCACCCACGTCCCGTCATGGCCATCACGCGCCTCGCGTTCCTTGTCGGCAACGAATTTCTCCAGCGCCTTGCGGTTGGCCTCTTCGTCATTCTTGATCGGAATTTGCGCCGCCATACCGCCCATTGCATGCGCGCCGCGACGGTGACAAGTCTTGATCAGATTCAAACTATAGGAACGCAGAAAATGACAAGTCATCGTTACATCGCCACGATCGGGCAACACAGTACCTTCGTGCTTGGCAAAACGCTTGATAAAATTGAAAATATAGTCCCACCGCCCGCAATTCAGGCCGACAATATGGTCCTTCAGGGCAAATAAAATCTCATCCATCTGGAAGCTGGCCGGGATAGTTTCAATCAGCACCGTCACCCGAATTGTGCCACGATCAAGACCGAGCGCATCCTCGGCATAAACAAGAATATCATTCCACAGACGCGCTTCATGATGGCTTTCCATCTTCGGCAAGTAGAAATAAACAGCCGCATTTTTATTATGGAACAGGTAAAGGCCAAAATCAAACAAACAGGCCGACATATATTGCCCGTCAATCTTCAGATGCTTTTCTTCCATATGCAGCCCGCGCGGCCGCACCAAGAGCACTGCCGGGTTCGGTTTAAGCTGATAATCCTTGCCCGTTT
Organism: Alphaproteobacteria bacterium; assembly: GCA_023700945.1. Taxonomy (GTDB): domain Bacteria; phylum Pseudomonadota; class Alphaproteobacteria; order Micavibrionales; family Micavibrionaceae; genus Micavibrio_C. The sequence continues at coordinate 11,449 of JAMPXY010000013.1, forward strand.
TCGGATCGGTGAAACTAATTGTCCTGTTATGGGCATCGATCAGGTTGATCTGGCCGTTGATCTGATTTTCCCAAGTCGGCGTATTGGAATCTTCAAAATCAGCCATAAAGGCGCTTGCCCCTGAATTCAGGGCGTTAATAACCATCTTGCGATCGACAGGGCCGGTAATCTCCACCCGACGATCCTGAAGATCAGCCGGAACAGGCCTGACCTTCCAGTCACCCGCACGAATATCGGCTGTCTCCGGCAGAAAATCGAGCGTTGCCCCGGCATCAAGTTTTTGCTGCAAAACCGCGCGGTCATCTATCAATGCCCGACGACGTGCCCCGAATTTTCTCTCCAGTCCAGCCAGAAACTCAAGCGCCACCTCGGTTAAAATCTTATCTTGCCCGGCAACCGCCGGCGCATCGATTTCAAATCCGTGTAAGTTCTTCGCCATCGCAAAACCCCTTTAAACTCTGTGTTGCCATTCTATTGGCAGGCTCGTGATATGCAAGATTTTCTTTGCATAAGGCAGGCGTCTATCACTTTTTCAGCGGCATATAAAACATCGTCATGCGTGCTCATCCGCCCCAACGACAGACGAATGCTCCCGGCAATATCCTCATCAGACAAGCCAATCGCTTTCAGCACAGGCGATGGCTTGCGGGTTCTCGAAGCACAGGCCGCCCCCGTGGACAGGCACAAATCCGCCACCAGATCGAGAAGCATCTCCTCGGCATCCAGCCCCGGAAAGCAAAGATTGAGCGATCCCGGCAGCCGGGGCGATAAGGCGCCATTAACCCGCATTTCCGGCAGCGATGATTGCAGCGCCTTTAATAGAGTATCTGCCAAATTTCTCAGACGTTGCGCTTCATCCGCCATAGTTTGCGCTGCAATGCGGCAAGCAGCACCCATTCCCACCGCCAGCGCCAACGGCACTGTCCCTGCCCGGGGCACCATGCCCGAACGGGCATAAAGCCCGCCAATCCCCTGCGGCCCGTAAAATTTATGAGCGGAAAAACTTAAGAAATCGACGCCCAGCATGGTGGCATCAACCGGAATTCTACCCACGGCCTGCGTGGCATCACAATGAAACAAGGCTCCGGCTGCGTGGCTGATCTCGGCAAGCTCCTGCACAGGCTGGATCGTGCCTATTTCATGGCTGGCCAACATCACCGATACCAACCGCGTTTTTTTGCTAATTAGCGCTTTTAAAGCCTCGGGTAAAATAAACCCGTCAGGATTTGCCGGAATGACCTTAACGCTCAAACCGGATTCTTGCGCCGCATTTACAACACTGGGATGCTCAAGCGCGCTAATCAGAATTTCCGTACGACCCGAGGGGGCTATCTCGCACACCATACGGTTGGATTCCGTGGCACCGCTGGTCATCGTCAGCATTTCCGGAGCAGCATTCAGTAAACTTGCTGTGTCCTCTTTGGCATGCGCCAGCGCCTGTGCCGCGCGGCGGCCATTTTGATGGCTGCGCGCATAGGTATTACCGAATTTTTCGCTCCCGAAAAAAGGCACCATAGCGTCGATGACCTCAGGATCACAAGGCGTCGTCGCGTGATAATCAAGATACACAGGAAGCCGCATACTCATGCCTTTTCCACCGCAAAACCGCGCGTCAATCCGGAGCTAAGAAGTTCCGCCGCCAGTGCAATCGCAATTTCTCGCGGGTGCTTACCCATCACCCCGCCAATGCCAATCGGGCATGTCAGGCGCGAAAGTTCCTCTTTGGCAATCCCTGCCACCTGCAAACGTTTTTCAAATTTCGTGCGCTTGGTCTGCGATCCGATCAACCCCAGATAGGAAAACACCCCCCGTTTCATAGCGGCTTCCACCAGCTCATAATCCAGATCATGGCTATGCGTCATAATGACAATAAAGCTGTCGTCCGCAGCGTCCCGCAGCAATGCCCCCGGCGCAGCGCTGACAATTCTCTCGCAGTTTGCCGGAATCATAGACGGAAATTCATTCTCCCGTTCATCAATCCATTTTATGCGCAGAGGCAGTCCCTCAAGGACCTTGATCACTTCTTTGCCCACATGTCCGGCACCGAACAAAAACAAGGTTTTATGCAGCGGCATAAACGGCTCCAGAAAAACACTCACCGCGCCGCCGCAACATTGCGCCAGCGAAGGCCCGAGCGCATAATCACGGACTTCTGCCCGATCAGCAGCAGCGGCCAAAATTTTGCGCGCTTCATCAATCGCCTGAAATTCAAGATTGCCACCGCCGATCGTGCCGAATTGCGCTGTGTCCGTTACAATCATTTTGGTGCCAGATTCACGCGGCGTCGAACCTTTGGCCTCCATCACGGTAATCAGAACGCAAGGCACGCCACGATCCGTAAGATCGGTCAGAACTGGCAGCCACTCATGATTAACAAAACTCACGATGCACGCGCCCTGACCGCCGCAATCGCCCGCATCACAGACTCAGGCGTGGCCGGAGCCTGAAGCGGCGGCACAGCCCGCGCGCCCTCTTCACCAACAGCGGCAATAGCATCGCGGATCGCCAGAAAAACGGAAATTCCCAGCATCAACGGCGGCTCGCCCACCGCTTTGGAACGGTAAACCGTATCTTCCTTGTTCTCGCCCTTAAAGAGCGCAACACGAAAATCAGTTGGCACATCGCGCGCCGTCGGAATCTTATAGGTGCTGGGCGAATGGGTTTTTAATTCACCCTTGTCATTCCAGACCAATTCCTCCGACGTCAGCCAACCAGCCCCCTGCACAAAACCGCCTTCAATCTGCCCTATATCAATCGCCGGATTAAGCGAACGCCCGACATCATGCAAAATATCGGTGCGCAGGATTTTATGCTCGCCTGTCAACGTATCGATGATCACTTCTGTCAACGCCGCCCCATAGGCAAAGTAAAAGAAGGGCCGCCCTTTGGCCGCCGCCCTGTCCCAGTGAATGCCCGGCGTCCGGTAAAACCCGGTGGAGGAAAGTGAAACGCGGTGCATATAGGCCTTATGCACGAGATCTTTAAACGACATCGATTTTTTGCCGATATAAACCTGCCCCGCACGGAATGTAATATCAGATTTTTTAATCTTGAAATGTTCTGCCGCAAAATCAATCAGACGTTCCTTGATAATGCGCGCCGCCGCCTGCGCGGCCTTGCCATTCAGGTCAGAGCCGCTGGAGGCCGCCGTCGCCGAAGTATTGGGAACCTTGCCCGTGCTGGTGGCGGTGATTTTAACGCGGTCAATATCAACCTGAAATTCCTCGGCCACCACCTGCGCCACTTTTGTATGCAGACCCTGCCCCATCTCGGTACCGCCATGGTTAATCTGAATGCTGCCGTCTTTATAAACATGCACCAGCGCGCCCGCCTGATTGAGCATGGTCAGGGTAAAGCTGATGCCGAACTTTACCGGCGTCAGGGCAATGCCCTTTTTAAGAATTTTACTGCTGGCATTAAATTTTTTAATCTCCGCCCGGCGCTTTGTATAAGCCCCCGATTTTTCCAGCGCCGGAATGAGGTCATGCAAGACATTATCCTCGACCTTCATGCCGTAATGCGTCATGCAACGTTTTTTAAGCGCACCCATAGGGTCGTAAAGATTGATCTTCCGCACGTCCAGCGGGTCTTTACCCAGCGTGCGGGCAATCTCATCAATGATATACTCAATCAGCAGCATCCCCTGCGGCCCGCCAAAGCCGCGAAAGGCCGTGTTCGACACTTTATGCGTAAAACAGCGGTAACTGGTGACTTTGGCATTTTTCAAATAATAACCGTTATCGGAATGAAACATGGCGCGGTCGGCAATCGCGTTGGACAAATCCGCCGACATGCCGCAATTCACCAGATGCGTAATCTCCACCGCATTGATCAAACCATCATCGTCAAACCCCGCCTTATATGTCGCATGCATATCATGGCGTTTGCCGGTCAGGATCATGTCGTCATCGCGGTCAAGGCGCAGTTTGACCGGGCATCCGGTTTTTTGCGCCAGCAACGCCGCCACACAGGCAATCAGCGACGCCTGACTTTCCTTGCCGCCAAAACCGCCGCCCATGCGGCGCACCTCGACCGTCACCGCGTGATCGCCGGGCAAACCCAAGACACGGCTGATCAAATGCTGCACTTCCGAGGGGTGCTGTGTCGATGACCAGCAATGCATTTCACCTTTTTCCTGCGGCGTCGCCAGCGCGATCTGCCCCTCCAGATAAAAATGATCCTGTCCCCCGAGATCAAAAGCCCCTTCAATCCGGTGCTTGGCCGCCTTCAGCGCCTTCCCGGTATCGCCGGTCTGCATGACATAAGGTTCACCGACAAAAGCTTTTTTACGCAGCGCCTCATGCACGTCCAAAATAGCCGGAAGTTCCTCATAAGTGATAACCGCTTTTTGCGCCGCCTGATAAGCAATCTCAATGCTCTCCGCCGCCACCGCCAGCACCGACTGACCAGCATAAAGCACTTCTTTATCGGCGAAAACCGGATCACCGGCAAAAACTGGCGCAACATCATTCACGCCCGGAATATCCGCCGCGATCATTACCGCATGAACCCCCGGAATATAACAGGCCGCACGGTCAATTTTTTTAATCCGCGCATGCGCATACGGGCTTTTCAGGATATAGGCATGCAGGCAACCTGCCGGTTCGCGAATGTCGTCGGTATAAACAGCTTCACCCGTCGCATGCAGCGAGGCGCTATCGTGCGCTATCGCCGCCCCCACGCCGCCCTTATGCGCCTGTTTTTTAACTGCCATAGCCATAGACCCGTGTCGCCGTTTCCGGTTCGGTTGTTTCAATAAAAAAACGGTAGAGCAGATTCTGCGCCGTCGTCCGGCGGTAATCTGCACTGGCGCGCATGTCAGATAGCGGCGTGAAGTCCTGACCCAGCAAGGACATCGCTTGCGTCACTGTCTCTTCTGTCCACTCTTTGCCTATCAGGCTTCGCTCCATGGCGGTAGCGCGTTTAGGCGTCGCCGCCATGCCGCCAAAAACAATCCGTGCCTCGCTAATCGTTTTCCCCTTGAAGCTCAGAGAAAACGCACCGCACACCGCGGAAATATCCTGATCAAAGCGTTTGGAAATTTTATAGACGCGAAACTGCGTGTTCTTCGCCCGGCGCGGAATGATGATTTTCTCAACAAACTCGCCGCGCTCCCTGTCTTGTTTCTTATAAGCAATAAAATAATCTTCCAGTGCGATTTCCCGCACACCCTCTACAGAACGCAGCACCAACTGCGCCCTCAACGCAATCAGCGGCGGCAGGCCATCACCAATCGGGGAACCGTTGGCAATATTACCGCCGATCGTCCCGGAATTGCGTATCTGCATCGATCCCAAACGGGACAGTAATTCCTGCAAGCTGTCATCATAAACCGCCAGTTCTTCGAAGGCCTTGCTATAGGTCACCGCCGCGCCGATCTCCAGCGCCGTGGCCGTCTTCCTGATCTGCTGCAAATCGCGAACATTCGCCGTGTAAATGATTACTGGCAGCGATTGATGAAACTTGGTCACCCACAACCCGACATCCGTGCCCCCGGCCAGCAACGTGGCCTCCGGATGGGCATTCACCACCTCGGCAAGTTCCGCCACCGTTACCGGCGCAAAGAATTTGCCCTCTGCGGTTTCATAACGAAACATTTTTCGGCGTTGCAGGATTTTCAATTGTTCCAAATCAGAATCCAGCTTGCCGCCCTTTGCCTTGCGTGCGGCATCGACAATCGGGCGATACCCCGTACACCGGCAGAGATTCCCGGCAATCGCCGCATGAATATCCTCGTCACTTGCATCGGCATTGTTATCCTTCAGCGCGCAAAGCGACATAACAAAGCCCGGTGTACAAAAACCGCACTGTGACCCGTGGCACTCAACCATCGCCTGCTGCACGGGGTGAAGCCCGCCGTCAGCGGATTTCAGATGCTCAACCGTCATCACCTGCCGCCCATCCAGCGTCGGCAAAAAAGCGATACAGGCATTGATCGCCTTGTAGACAACTTTGTTGCCCGTCATTTCGCCCAGCAAAACCGTGCAGGCGCCGCAATCCCCCTCGGCACAGCCCTCTTTCGTGCCTTTGAGGCGCTCATGCTCCCGCAAATACTGCAAAACTGTCGTGGTGGGGGAAAGGCCTGAAACCTCACGGGCTTCACCGTTCAATATGAATCTGATCGCGTCCGTCATCGGCAAAAGATAGCTTCTTTATCCCCCCCTGTCACGGTCATCGCCCGCCATATTTGTGCGACGCAATATGCCATAAGTTTGACATGCCCCCCTATATAAAAGGCGGCCAAGTTTGGAGTGAATCCGAATATGGACTCCTTTATAGGGGGTAGCTCAGATTCAGTGACGGGCCCGTCATAAAATTCGATCTGGTCGGCACCAAAGTTCTAATTTAAATCCGTTACCCCGGCGTTACCCCAAACATTAAAGTCGATTACTCAGGCCGAAGCATCAAACTCAGCCGGGGGAAGATAAATGGAGCTATTTCGGGGTAACGTTTTAACGATTGGGAGTGGGCTAAGTTATGGTGCCGGAAGCAGGATTTGAACCCGCGACCTTCGGTTTACAAAACCGCTGCACTACCCCTGTGCTATTCCGGCACACCATAAACTTACTCTCTTTTACCATGCCAACCTTGGGTTTAAAAAACCACCGCACTACCGTTGTGCTACGCCAGCCCCTGAAGAGGACGTTTTTATAGCCTTTGGCCCGGGCTTTATCAACCGAAAAAACCTGAGCCGATTCCATCCCGAATCCACCCTGCGTGCCCTGACAACGACCCCATCAATACAAATTGACATAACATTATCTTTAGTGATTTTTTTACCCGGTTCGTGTTGGTTTTACCGGGTTTTTTCTGATAAATTAATTACCTGTTTCGTGCGGAGCCAAAGAACCTGATTTTATAACACCGCCCGACACTGTCATTAACCTCGTTCCCCTTCGTTTTATAAGGTCATATCCGCGTGTCAGATCAAAAAGCATCCAATACGTTACATGAAAATGCGGTCGGCTGGTTCATCCTGGGGCTGGTTGCAATCGCCCTGTTTATGCTGTTTTGGTATTACAAGGAATATGAGGTCAAAAATATCATCCGCTGGATCCGCTGGAGCCAGATGTATGTGATTTCATTTTTTGTGTCTGACGATTACGGAATCGTCTGGCGCACAATTATTGACGGCAAACCCGCAAAGCTATTCTTGAACTACAAAGAAACACTTGATCAGGTTGCAACAATCGAAAAAGGGGCTCTGACCAATGAAGCCATTGCGATGATCGGCACACTGGCAATGAAACCTCTGCAGAATATTTTTATCGCCATCATCGGCTTGATCGGCCTGTGGGGATTGCTCAAAGGGCCCGGTACCGAATTTCGCCGTAAACTTAATCTGGATGGTCTGATTGGTGTCCAATCCAAAGTTTTTCCCTATATCACACCGTTTGTTAAATTTAATCCCACCCAGATGCCGGTGCGTCCGCCAGGATCACCCGTGCCCTCTGTGCTGCCCCTATTTTCTGAAGCGCTGGGCCCCGAGGAATGGATTGCGTTTAACCAGATACCCATCCCTGATGGCCATCTGGATGAACACGCTGCCTATATTGCCTTTGCCCGGGAATTAGGCCCACGCTGGCAGGGCTGGCAGAAATTAAAACCTTACAAACAGGTTTTACTCGCAGCATTTTGCCTGAAATCCGCACGCAAACGCAAAGACAGCGATGACTTGCTCGGACGCCTGTCGATCTGTTGGCAAGGTACCGATGGTCTTAATCTGAGCGCAGACAAAACCTTAGTTGCCGATGCCCGCCGCACATTACGCAGCGATCTTGCCAAAAAAATGCTGGCGCAATGCAACATGCATGCTTTTGAATCAACTGCGATGTTGCGTGCCCTACAAGTAGCCCGCCAAGAAGGCGGGGTTCTGGCCCCGGCCCAATTTGTCTGGCTGCGCGGCTATGATCGCAGCTTGTGGTATCCGCTGAATAATTTGGGGCGTCAAGCCTTCCACATGGAAGCCATGGCGGCCATGTGCCATTTCAAGGCCGAAAAGATGACACAGCGCCCAATCCCCAAACCCAAGGTCGACAATGCAGTCAAAAGTATCGCTAACTACATGAAGTCAACCCGCGCGCGCCCCGTACCACAGCTGGACTACAAAGCCGGCAAAGCCAACGGCGTGAAAAAACCTGCCGGCGGGGTTAAAAAACCTGTAGGTGGTATAAAGAAACCTGCGTCTGCTAAAAAATCTGCCTGATGGCACCTTAATCAAAAGATAAAACCGAAATCTTCGCTAGCAAAAGGCCTAAAAAATGAGATGGATTGAATCACTGACCGGCAACTACAGTTCCAGCGCCAGTGTCGTGGATGGCACCTTGATTATTTCCCTGCCGCAGGCGATCACGCCGGTGGTCTGGCGGATGGATCTGGGTAATGTGAAGGCCTCAGCGCTCGAGGTCCGCAGCCTTGATAACGGCACTCATGTTTTAACCCTAAAAACACCCAAAGGCGACATTCACGATATTGCCCCCTTCGCGCAACGCGGCCGGGCGATTGAAGCCTTGATGGCTGTGAGCCGGGCCATGGAACAGGCACAGGGGCAAATTCGTCCGATCGCCGCCAACATGCCAGAGATCGGCAGCGTATTAACAAAAGCACCCGCGCCCATCAAGAAGAAGAACAAAGGCCGCGCTCTGACAGGAGTGATTGGCACTATACTGTTGCTAGGCCTTATTGCCCTGCTGCTGAATATGGGTCCACGTACCCAGAATCAATCAACATCGTCTGCGAGAGCCACGGCCCCTACGACAGGCGTACCGCTTTCGGCTGATGATTTTCTCAATAACCGCTAAACTCAGGGGCCCGTTCTAAAAGATGGCACTCGATACCCGGAAGTATGAAAAGAAACATACCGAGCTCCTGCGTGACACGCGCCCGCTTTATGTCCGTTTTGGCGAATGGCTAAAAAAACCGGACAGCACCTTTGCCGTCTGTCTGATGGGCTGCGCTACGCTCTATTTCTACAGTACCGCCATGCTGATCGGCGATATCATATTCTTTTTCTATCTTTTACTGCTCTGGTGGCTGCTGACCCGCAGCCGGGCTTTAGCCTTCAAAATGCCGATGGGCGCCAAGTACAAAGACCCGCGTAACGCTGGCCCGGGAAACAGCGGCAAAGCCGAAGGTATTCTTTATCTCGGCAATGTCGATAAGACCAACGAAGAGGTGTGGTTTACGAACTCGGATGCCCGGACCCACATTCTTTACCTCGGCACCACCGGTGCTGGTAAAACCGAAGGTCTCAAATCGATGGTCACCAACGCCCTGACCTGGGCGTCAGGTTTTGTTTATGTTGACGGTAAAGCCGATACTGATTTGTGGTCATCGCTTTCGTCGCTAGTACGGCGCTTTGGCCGTGATGATGACTTGCTGGTGCTGAACTACATGACCGGCAACTCGGACACCAAAGCTCCTTCAAATACCATGAACCCGTTTTCCTCCGGTTCGGCCTCGTACCTCACCAACCTGTTGGTCAGCCTGATGCCAAATGCCGAAGGCGATAACGCCATGTGGAAAGAACGGGCGGTATCTCTGGTCGCAGCCTTGATGCCGATCATGACTTGGAAGCGCGATTATCAGGAAATTCCACTCTCGGTCAGTATCATCCGTGATGCCCTGAGCCTGAACAGCGTTATTCGTTATTCCCGCGATCAGGCAGTACCGGATCACCTCAAAGCTGGCTTGCGCGGCTATCTTGATACTCTGCCGGGTTACATAGATTCCGCCTTTGACGACGATGGTAAGGAAAAGCCCGCTGGCCCCGACCAGCCGATGGTTGATACCACCACTCCACGCCAGCAGCACGGCTATCTTGCCATGCAGTTTACCCGTTCGCTCCAATCACTGGGTGATGATTACGGCTATATCTTTGATACACAAGCCGCCGATGTTGACATGCTTGACATCGTCTTGAATCGACGCATTCTTGTGGTTCTGATCCCGGCTCTTGAAAAATCATCGGATGAAACCGCCAACCTCGGTAAAATCGTCGCCGCCACCATTAAAGGGATGATGGGTTCAACACTGGGTTCAACCGTCGAAGGTGAATCCGCCACCGTCATCGAAAACAAGGTCACGACATCGGCCACCCCCTTCATGACAGTGTTCGACGAAGTTGGTTACTATACCGCCCAAGGTATGGCCGTGATGGCCGCGCAGGCGCGTTCTCTGGGTTTCTGCCTGATCTATTCCGCGCAGGATTTGCCCGCGATGGAAAAGCGCGTCAAGGAAGAGGCCCGTTCAATCACCGCCAACTGTAACATTAAAATTTTTGGCAAGCTGGAAGATCCGACCCAGACCAAAGAATTCTTTGAGAAAACCGTGGGCTCGACCTTGGTGATGGAGGCCTCGGGCTTCCAGCTCTCCGGTGGTTCGGCCTCGACCGGTTCTTATTACGATACCAAACAGGCGGGTTTGCAGATCCGTGCCCGTGCCAGTTATGACGCGCTGCGCGGTTTCAAGGCCGGTCAAGCCTGTATTGCTTTTAGCGACATGGTTATCGATACACAGATTTTCTATTGCGCCCCTGGCTTCGCCAAGGCTATGCGCGTACAGCGTTTCGTGGCCTTGCCGCCCCCTGATGAGCAATTACTGCGCAATGCCCCGATCATTACCAAAGTCCGCGACTTGCTGGTTAATAAAACGTGGACAGCGCACAAGGCTGAACCCAAGACGCCCGTACCGGATGAAATTGCCGCAATTGTCGAGGCTCTCAAATATGCCGAGCAAGGAAAGCTTGAGGGCACGCAAGCCGGGATGGCCGCGGTTGCGGGTGTTCATATCTTGCATAATCCGGCAGATCTTGAGGCCCCGTCTACAGCAGCGACAGCAGGCGGAGGCATAGCCACGGCTGCTCCGGCAGCCCCGCCAACTCCACTGGTGGCGCAACGCCCAACCGCACCAGCATCACCGATTGCCCAAGTCATTTCGGCTTCACGCACCGCTGGCACCACGCCACCGCCTGCTGCCGTTCCACCGCTCACGGCTACACCACCAGTCGCCTCCGCTCCTGCGGCAGCGCCAGTACCGCCGCCGGCAGCCCCGGCTTCACCTGCAAGCGAATCTGCAGCCGCAGGTGGCAACCCTATGTCCTTCTTCACCAAGAAACCCGCCGCTGCCGAAGCGCCCCCAAGTCCACCACCAGCACCCCAGGCTCCGCCCCCTGCGGCCCCGGAAACCCCGCTCGCCGATACGGGAGCAGGCAAACCTGCCAAACCGATCAGCTGGGAAGACTTGATCAACACCCCCGAACCCGAGGGGCCCAGACCGATTGAAACACCACCGCCTGAAATTCCGGGCAGCAAAGCCCCCGAGGTTGATGACGAAACACGGGCGATTCTCGAACGCGCCGCCAAAGAATTACAGGATAAAATTGGTGGCAAAGACGATGACAATGCCTCCTGACACCGTGTCAGAGCCTGAAACCCGCTCCCGCCATCAATCGGGAAATGTGTTTTTTATCATCCTGATCGGCATCGTTATGTTTGCCGCACTGATGTATACATTCTCACGCAGCACCCGACAGGGCACCGAAAGTCTAGGCAACCGTGAAGCAGAACTGGCAGCCAGCGAAATTCTATCTTACGCGCAAAAGATAGAGCGCGGCGTGCAAAGAGTGCTGGCGCGTCAGGTTTCAGAAGTCGAGATAAGCTTTGCCAACGACTTTGATGCCGACTACGTCAATCCGAATTGCAGCGTTAACCGCTGTCTGGTCTTTCATCCCGAAGGCGGCGCGGTCACATGGCAAACCCCACCGGTAGGGGTCAATAGCGGTGAGCATTACGAATTTTTAGCCAATCAGGTAGACAATGCCCTCGAACCTGCCGATGCCGCGGCGATTGATCTGGTGATCTTGCTGTCTGTCAATATACAGGTTTGTGCGGCCCTCAACGCCTTGACCGTCAAAATCGATGCCTGGGAATCAGACGGCACACCCAATACAACCAATGAATATCTGGGGAATTTTGCAGCCGTCCTCGGATCACGAATTGCGTGGTCGGTAGCGCCTGATCAGCGCTGGACTGGATGCTTTTGTGACGGGGCCGCGCCGTGCGACGCTTCTGACCCACATTATTTCTACCACGTCTTGTATCGCCGCGGCTAACCCATCCCACCTTAACTACATCCGCTCGGGTATATCAATGCCCATCAGGCTGGTAGTGAGTGTCAATTGCGCCAGCGCCATCCGGCACAATTGCAGGCGACTGGCTTTCAAGGACTCATCTGCTTCCGAGAGAATATGGCAGTTGCCGTAAAAACTACTGAATTCTTGCGCCAGACGATGCGTATAATCACACAGCACATGCGGCGTATAATGCTTCAGAGCCCCGGCGAATACTTCCGGCAATTGAGTCAGTAGCAACGCCAGCGCTCGATCGCCTTCCTGCAGATAAAGCGCAGAATCCGCTTCGAATTCCCCGGCCTTACGCAGCAGTGATTTAATGCGCACAGCCTGATAAAGAATATAAGGCCCGGTTTTACCCTCAAAACTGGTCATTTGGTCGATGTCAAAAATATAATCGACATGTGCCTGATTGAGCAGATCGGCAAACTTGATTGCCGCCACGCCGATCATCCGCGCCGTGTCATTCCATTCCTCAACCGATAAATCCTGCGCCAGATGGGCCTCTTTCATACGCTCAGACGCCTTTTGTCGGGCCAAATCAAGCAGCATATCAAAACGCATCACACCGCCATCACGGGTTTTGAACGGCTTGCCATCAGCCCCGTTCAATGTGCCAAAGCCGATATGGACCAGCTCGACCTTGTCTACCAGATGGGCCCTCTTGGCCGCCCGAAACACCTGCTCAAAATGAAGATTCTGCCGCTTATCGGTGACATAAATAATTTTGACCAAATCAGGATAAAGCTTCACACGCTCATAAAGCGTTGCCAGATCCGTGGTTCCGTAGGTCTGCGCCCCGTTTGATTTGAAAAACATCAAAGGCGGAATTTCTTTTTTATCGTCGTCAGCAACAACCTCGATCACTTGTGCGCCGTCACTTTCAACCAGCAAACCTTTGGCTTTCAGCTCATCAGCAAACGCGGGGATAATATCGTTGACATCGGCCTCCCCTTTCCAGATTTCAAAATGAACCCCCAGCGCATCAGTGTTCTTTTTCAGATCCGCTATCGAAAGTTTCATGAAATGATTCCACAAGGCGCGGTAACCCGGACGGCCATTCTGCAGATCAGCTGTAGCCTGCCGCGCCTGTTCCAGCCTTACCGGATCTTCCTTGCAGGCATTGGAGGCCTGCGGATAAATCTCCTCGAGCGTGCCATAATCAAACGGCGGCTCTTCCGGATAGGGCCCGACAAAATCAGCCTTGAAATAAACCCACTCCGGATTACGAATTTCGAATTCGCTGATAATCTGCCCCATCGGCAGGCCCCAATCACCCATGTGAATATCGCCCAAGGCATTATATCCGGCAAAACGCACCATCCGTTTCAAGGCATCACCAATCACGTTCGGACGCAGATGGCCAACATGCATGGCCTTGGCAACATTCATGCCACCGTAATCCAGTAACACGGTTTTGCCCTTCGCCAACGTTGCCACGCCACAGCGCGGATCACTGGCAATCCCGCCAAGATAACCCGCCAGATATTCAGCTGTGAGATTCAAATTGATAAACCCCGGCCCGGCGATTTCAACCTTGGCAAAGGCAGGATTGGTTTGCAGCCTGGCCACTACCTCTTCAGCCACCGCCCGCGGATTTTTCTTCGCCTGCTTGGCCGCTGCCATTGCGCCGTTACACTGAAACTGGGCCAGATCAGGCCGGTCGGAGACCCGCACAGCGCCCAATTCAGCGGGAAGGCCCCATTCCACAAAAACCGCGCCCACAATTTGTGAGAGCTCCTGAACAAGTGAAGCCATGATATACCCGCTATACGTCGAGATTGGAAACTTTCAGGGCATTATCCTGAATGAATTTGCGGCGTGGTTCAACAATATCACCCATCAGTGTAGCAAAAATCTCGTTCGCCTTCTCGGCGTCCTTGATATTGACCTGAAGCAAGGTGCGCACCGCCGGATCGAGCGTAGTTTCCCACAATTGTTCAGGGTTCATTTCCCCGAGACCTTTATAGCGCTGAATTTGCAAGCCCTTGCGGCCAATCGTCTGGATCGCGTCATAAAGACTCGAAGGCCCATGCACCACCGCCAATTGCTTGCTGCCATCGCCGGTGTGGATCGACGATACATCCTGCGAAAAACTCTCGGTCAGCCAGTCACGGTTATTGTTCAGACGCACCGCCTCGGTCGAACGCAGCGATTCCACCGGAATCCGGATCTGGTCCTTAACCCCGCGTAACGTGCGGGTGAAAAGATAGCCTCCGACTGGCGTAAATTCGCCGCGCCAGCCCTTTTCACGTTTATCAGCCAAGGCATTCATGCGGTCAGCCAGTTTGGCCGCAAGACCTTCGCCTTTTTTGACATCGCTGAAAATGGCCTCGTCAAAAGCACCAACGATCGCCGCCTGCTCGACCACGGCGCGGTTCCCCACACGGGCAACCAACGTTTGGATACTTGATTTTACCACTCGTGTTCTAATCAACAAATCACGCAGAGGCTCACCACTATAAGATTTAGCCCCGATTGAAAGGATAACATCATCACTCAAGGCTGCACCGATCAGGTAATCTTCAAGCGCGGCATCGTTCTTTAAATATAATTCAGCCGAATTACCGCGTTTGACCTTATAGAGCGGTGGCTGGGCGATATAAAGATAACCTTTGGCAATCACGTCCGGCATATGACGATAGAAAAAGGTCAGCAACAACGTACGAATATGCGAACCATCGACGTCGGCGTCAGTCATGATAATAATTTTATGGTAGCGAATTTTCTCAATATTGAATTCTTCACTGCCAATGCTGGTACCGAGCGCCGTAATCAAGGTACCCAGCTCATTATTGCTGAGAACCTTGTCAAAGCGGGCCCGCTCAACATTAAGGACCTTACCGCGCAACGGCAAAATTGCCTGCGATTTACGGTGACGACCTGATTTAGCCGAGCCACCAGCCGAGTCACCCTCGACGATGAAGAGTTCTGATTTGGCCGGATCGCGTTCCTGACAGTCCGCCAGCTTCCCCGGCAGGCTCGAGATATCCATGATCCCTTTGCGGCGCGTAAGGTCACGCGCTTTACGGGCAGCTTCACGAGCGGTCGCCGCTTCAATGATCTTGCCAACAACCCGGCGGGCATCGGCCGGGTTTTCCCCCAGCCATGTCCCGAGATGCTCGGCAATCGCGGCTTCCACCACCGGGCGCACCTCGGAGGACACCAGCTTGTCTTTGGTCTGAGAGGAGAATTTGGGATCGGGCACCTTGACCGACAGCACGCAGGTCAAACCTTCGCGCATATCTTCACCAGTCAGTTTCAGGTCCTTGGTTTTTTTGAGCAACCCTTCTTCATCGGCGTACTTCATCAGCACGCGGGTTAGGGCATTGCGGAAACCCTGCAAGTGAGTGCCGCCATCGCGCTGAGGAATATTGTTGGTAAAACACAACATGCTTTCATGGTAGGCATCCGTCCATTCCAGCGCTGATTCCACCGTGATCCCGGCTATTTCATCAAAGGCTGTGATATGAATCGGCTTTCTCCCCAGTGGGGTTTTATTGCGGTTCAGGTAGTTGACGAAACTTTCGATCCCGCCATCAAAATGGAAGTTCACTTCCTTGTGTGGCTCTTCGCGGTCATCACGCAGGAAGATATTGACACCCGAATTAAGAAAGGCCAGTTCACGCAGACGGTCTTCCAGCGTGGTAAAATCAAATTCCGTCATCGTGAAGGTTTGCGGCGACGGCAGGAACGTCACTTCGGTACCGGTACGCTGACCGGGTGCCATATCACCCACGGCTTTGAGCGGTGCCTCAGCCTCACCATGGCGGAAGCGCATTTCCCAGATTTTGCCCTGACGATGAATTTTAATATCCAGATACTCAGAGAGCGCATTAACCACCGACACGCCCACGCCGTGCAGACCGCCCGAAACCTTGTAGGAGTTCTGGTCGAACTTACCCCCGGCATGGAGCTGGGTCATAATCACTTCGGCAGCGGATACTCCCTCTTCCTTGTGAATATCCACTGGCACGCCGCGGCCATTATCACGCACGGTAACAGAACCATTCTTGTTGATAACCACATCAATCCGGTCACAATGGCCCGCGAGTGATTCGTCAATCGCGTTATCAACCACTTCATAGACCATATGATGCAAGCCCGAACCATCATCAGTATCACCGATATACATGCCCGGGCGCTTGCGGACAGCATCAAGACCCCGCAACACCTTGATGGAGTCGGCACCATAAGCGGCGGCGGCCGCATTCTGGGCTTCACGTTGTTCGGAATCGCTTTTGCGCTGGGCCATTTCAGACATTGTTCTTCAGTCGTTTGTTTCAATAAAAAAGCACGGATTTATAGTGGTTTTTTATAGCACTTACCCCTTGAAAAAGCACTGTAAAAAAGGGGCAGAATGTGCTTTTTCCGCTACAAATTTTGATGAAAAATCAAAGAGTTGATGGAACAAATACGCTCAGGCCGCCACAGGCTTGTCGCACAGGAGGAGATGGCTTTTTTCAACATGGAAAAATCGCCCTTGCGACCCCACTGCGGCAAACAAATGGGCATCAGTGCCCGTCATCCAGACCTGCCCACCCAGCCCTTGTAAAATCCCGTAAAGGGCCGCCCGGCGCCCCTCATCCAGATGGGCCGCCACCTCATCCAGCAGCAAAATCGGCGGGGCGCCGCGTTCGGCTGCCATCAGGCGGCTATGCGCCAAGGTAATCCCGATCAATAACGCTTTTTGTTCGCCCGTTGAGCATTGGTCGGCTGGCATGCTTTTAGCTGCATAAACAACCAACAAATCGCCCTTGTGAGGGCCGGTGGCGGCCCCGCCGCTACGGGCATCAACCTTGCGCGAGTCGCGCAATTGATAGCGAAACATATCCTCAACCTCGAGGGCCGGGGCTTGTTGCAACAACTCTTCAATTGTACCGCGTAAAGCCAGCAAGGCCCGCGGAAACAAAGCCTCATCAGCGGCCTGATCGCAAGCCTGCTGCAATAACACTATAAAATCCTGCCGTGCCGCCGCAATCGCTACCCCGGTTTCGGCCATCTGTGTCTCGAGCCCATCCAGCCACACCGGATCAGGGTATTCGCTATCTCGGAGAATTTTAGAGCGCTGACTCATCGCATTCTCATACCGCGTCACCCGCCCCGCGTGGCCAGGATCAAAAGCAAAGATCAGCCGGTCAAGAAATTTGCGCCGCGCCGAAGAGCCATCCAGAAACAATCGGTCCATCTGCGGCGTCAGCCAGACACAAGCCAGATATTCCGCAAGCGCCGTCTGGGTTTTTGCGGTTTCACCATTAATCCGCACGATTCTCTTTTCTGTGAGGCTGCCAGTATCAAGCCCCGTCCCCAGACGCACTAGGCCATACGGAGTTTCCGCTTCGGCGGCTAGTGCCCACGGTTGACCCGTCTCGCGTTGCTGCATCTCGGATATTTTGGCCCCACGCAGGCCGCGCCCTGGCGATAGTAGCGAGACCGCTTCCAGCACATTGGTCTTACCCGCGCCATTAGGACCGGTCAGCACCACCAGTCCTGCTGACAAGCCCTCGAGTCGCACGCTGTCATAGCAACGAAAATGTGACAGTTGGAGAGAACGGATAAAAGCCATGTGTTATTTAACCATAAGGGCAGGGCAGAACAAAAAAGAAAGGCACAGAATTTCTCCCGTGCCTTTGCTTAAATCGGAAAGGCGATGATCATACCCGCAGCGGCATCAGTACATACAAGGCAGACAAATCACCGGAATCCTGAATAATCGTCGGCGAAGCCGAATCAGCCAGTGTAATCCGGCAGCCATCACCTTCGAGCTGGCTGGTGATATCCAGCAAATACCTAGCATTAAAGCCGA
>JAMPXY010000014.1 GCA_023700945.1 Alphaproteobacteria bacterium
GATAAAGCGGCACTTCATGCATTAACTGAGCAAGCTCGGTAATGGCTTTGGGCTCTTCGAGATGCATGATATGCACAGGATTGGCCAGTACAAAGCAATCATCAACGTGACCTGTACAAGCCACAGGTTCGCGCATGACCGGAATCAAGACGGCGGTCTGGGGGTCTTTTTCCGCCTGTGTTAGAATAGGGTCGATACAGTAATAGTAAGAACTCACATTTATCTCATCTGGTCAGGAACGTAATGTGCCGCCGGTTTTGGCGGCCACAGCGTCAATAATTTTTTGGCTGATGGCCTCAAGATCGTTTTCAGTCAGGGTCTGGCTGCGGGGTTGCAGTGTAACCGCCACCGCCATGGATTTTTTCCCTTCCGGAACGCCTTTACCCGTGTAAACATCAAAGATATCAACCCGATCTATCAGATCTTTGTCGCTGCCACGGATGGCCCGGATCAATGTATCGGCGTCTATTGCGGCGTCAATCAGGAAGGCAAAGTCGCGTAGGACAGGCTGCAGAGTGGCCAGTACCAATGTGGGTCTGGCAGTGCCTTTTTTCCGTGGCTGTGGGATATTCTCGAGCATCACTTCAAAACCGACCAGCGGCCCCTTGATATCGAGTGCCTCAAGTGTAGCGGGGTGTAGTTCACCAAAGCGGGCGACAATATTGGTGCCCATTTTTAGAACTCCGGAACGTCCGGGGTGGTACCAAGCCGGGGCTTCACGGCTGACTTGTAGACTGGTAGCCGGAATACCTGTTGCCTCAATCACGGCCATGGCATCAGCCTTGGCGTCCATGACATCAACATCACGGTGGCTGCTGGCGCTACTCCAGTGGCGCGGCCCCGCCTGCCCGCTGCGGATCCCGCAGGCGACCAAAGCTTGTCCTTGCCGTTTAGGGCTGTGGAAGACCGGCCCCACTTCAAACAGGGCATTATCGCCGAAACCACGGGCGCGGTTACGCTCGGCCGCTTCCATAAGATTGGGCAAAATGCTGGGGCGCATCTGTTCAAGATCGATACTGATAGCGTTAGACAGCTTAAGGGCTGTCATAGATGGGCTATCGTTGGCTCCAAACAGGCTGGCGCGGGCTGCAGGCATGAACGACCAGGTCACGCATTCATCAAGGCCGCGAGCCGCAAGGGTCGCACGGGCCCGGCGCGTGCGGGCACCATTTATAGTTTCGCCACTCTGGGTCAGGGCTTGCGGTTTGGTCAGCGAGACAGGCGGGATATTGTCATAGCCATGCACACGCATCACTTCTTCAACAATATCGGCCCGGCCTTCTATGTCACCTCGCCATGAGGGCGGCTGGATTTGCCACAGACTATCCGTTTTGATGGTGACAGTGAAACCCAGAGCCTCGAGTATTGTTTGTTGACGGGCGGAGGGTAGACTGAAGCCGCCCAGTTGTTGCAGATAAGCCGGATCGTAGTTGATACTGCGCTGCCATGACGGGACAGCACCTGCCTGCATGATGTCGCTGGCTTGCCCACCACAAAGCTCTTGGATCAGCCGGGTGGCGATCTCGATTGCGGGCACAGTAAAGGCCGGATCAATTCCCCGTTCGAAACGATAGCGTGCATCACTGTCGATTTGCAGGGCGCGGCCGGTGCGGGCGGTACGCAGCGGGTCGAAATAGGCACATTCAATATAAACATTGGTGGTGGTATCGGTGCAGCCGGTGGCTGCACCGCCGATAACCCCGCCCAGTCCTAAAACACCACTGTCATCACAGACGACAGTCATGGCATCGGTGAGCGTGTAGTCCTTGCCATTCAAGGCCTGCAATGTTTCTCCGTTCTGAGCCAAACGGACATGGATAGGGCCGCGCAATTTATCGGCATCAAACACATGCAGGGGGCGGCAAATATCAAGAGAGAGATAATTGGTTACATCAACCAGTGCTGAAATCGGGCGCAGGCCCACGGCCTTCAGGCGGTCTTGCAGCCATTGTGGTGAAGGACCGTTTCTAACCCCTGTGATCGCACGACCAATAAATAGCGGGCAGGCCGTTTGTGTGTCGTCCGTCAATTTTAAAGAGACGCTTATGGCGGCGGGGCCTTTACCCGCGACTGGTGTTTCGTTCAAGGGTTTAAGGGTGCCCAGTCCGGCGGCAGCGAGGTCACGGGCAATGCCACGGATGCCGGCACAGTCGGCACGGTTGGGGGTCAGGCCGATTTCGATGACCGGGTCATTCAGGCCATAAAGATCGGCAAAGGCGGTACCAACGGCGATCTCGGCCGCGACATCAATAATTCCTTCATGTTCTTCCGACAGGCCCATTTCCCGTTCGGATACCATCATGCCGTTGGATTCTTGTCCGCGGATATTTCCCTTTTTGATGGTAATGCCGGTACCGGGAATGTAGCTGCCCGCCGGGGCAAAGACAGCCTTCATTCCAGCACGGGCATTAGGGGCACCGCAGACAACCTGCAATTTTTCCTTACCCGTATCCACTACACAGACCCGCAAACGGTCGGCATCGGGATGGGGCTCGGCTTTTTCTACGTAAACGACATGAAACGGAGCATAGAGCTTGGCCCGGTCGGTGACGGCATCAACTTCGAGCCCAAGGGCGGTCAGGGCGGCTGTGATGTCCGCCAAAGATGCCTGAGTGTCGAGATGCTGTTTCAGCCAGTCCAAAGTGAATTTCATGATCTACCTACCTTACGGAATTCAGGGGATGAAACTAACGCGAAACCCTAGGAAAACCAACAGATTTCAGTGCCTTGCAGTCTGGACCACAGCAGGCTGTTTGATTTAACATAATAATTAACAGCTTCTTAAGGAGTTTCTATAATAATAGGGGCAACGGCACCCATAAGGCACAGGATGAAAAAGGCCCTGTCGGGACAAAAGAATTAGTGAGGGGTATGACGCATGGTTGATTACACAGAAGTGGCAACGGAGATGAATGGGGCTCAGCCGGCGCGTGAGCCTGACCCGACGCCCGTGGCCGCACAACCGGCTCCGGCTGCTGCACAATCTGCCCCCGCTGCAGCCGCAGCGGCCCCCGTTGCCGCCACACCGCGCCGGCAAACGGCGCCCTCACCGGCTGCGGCTGCTCCTGCAGCAGCTGTTGTCGAGCCTGCCAAGCCCGCTACACAGCCGCAAGGCATGGCCGGGATGCAAGGCGGCATGAAAAATATCATGCAGATGATCTTCCAGATGATTGCGCAGATGTTTGGGATCAACATGACGGCGATGCAACAGGCGCAAGCCAACCCCGCTAAGCCGGTCGTGGCTACCCCTGATCCTTCAGGGCCGGGCCTCAAACCCACCACTAATGGTCCCGGGCTTAATCCCAATGCTCCCACAGGGCCGGGCTTAAAGGTTTCCGGGGCCAACCCGCAACCGGCCGCTGCTGATAAGCCAGAGGTAGCTCCTGCCGGGGCAACAAAACCTGGGTATGACCCCGCAGCGATGGCACAGGTCTTGGGGGCGGATTTACCTGAACCTGCGGCACCGGCCTCGGCTGATCCGTTGGGTGATTTTATTGCTGAACGTGGATTGGATAAACCTGATGTACAGGTACCGGATGCGGATAAAAAAATAGGTCATGATGCCAGCCGGGATAAACCGGAAGCCCCAAAAACAGTTGAACAGAGAGCAGAGCTTGCCGGGCAGGCTCTTGGTTATTCCAAACTACAGGTTGATCAATTGGTTGCTGATGAAAAAGCTAGCGCCCAACGCCGCGAGAATGGAAGCCGCGAAATGGGGCCTTTAGTCACGGCTGAAGCAATGGCAGCGAAAGTGACAAGCCAAAGAATGGACGATAAGTTGAAACAGGCCACGGGCGAGGGACCCGGTGATCAATCATGGCGGATTGGCCGCGATGATAGCCGTCCTGCGCCCTCATCATTACGTACCGAATATAACAAGACGGGTGCGCAGACATTGCCGCCGTTGCAAGAACGTCTGTTTGACCGGGCGAACCGCATCACCGAATATACGGATGCGGGGATGTCGCTGCGCGATGCCAGCAAACTGGTAGGACAGGAGCGCAGGCAGGAATTGGCTGCACAAGGTATGGATAGAAATACGATTAATGCCGTGGCTGGCGGAGAAGATCGCATTGAGCGTGACCGGATTACGCAGATCGAACAGCAACAGCGAACTATAGACAGAGAGCAGCGTCAGCAGCAACAGCAGGAGGCGTCGGCGGCACGTCGTGAGACGGCAACTACGATTCGCAACCAAAGAGCGGCTGATCGTGAAAATGAACGCGATGGCCGGGCACTGGGCAATGTCGCAGCGGATTTGGGTGGGTTGCGCGGCAATGAAAGACGTATGGCACAGGCGCTAGGTGGGATAGGCGGTAAAATTTTTGGCGCTATGACGGGTGATGACCGTCCCTCCAGTACCGGGGATAGGGAGAATGGCCGTTTGGCCCGTGATGTTGGTAGTGCGGCCGGGGGTGGTACTTATGGCCGCGCTGCAGAAATTCTGGTACGTCGTGGCGGTGAAGTTGTGACTTACCCGCAACAGGATCGCTCGGGTATGCCTCAACCAGCCGGGCAAAACGGGAAATGGGATAGCAACCAGATTACTGCTGCGCAACGTTTCTCAGCCGCCTATGGTGCGAGTCCTGAAGAACGGCAGCAATTACTGGTCAATCAAGGTCTACAGAATACGGCCCCGCAAGTGACGATGGCCGACAGCGGCCCTGCGGCGAATACTGAAAACATTCGTCGAGTGCAGGCAACTAGCGGCCTTTACAGCCCCGGCTAAAGGGGCAACACATGCAGTGTGAAATCAAGTTTGAGGCCCAGATTTTTGTATAAAGACTGGGCTTCACGATTCTGTGCCTCGGCCAGCCAGTATAAACGCGCCCAATCTTGTTGCTGGCCACGCTTTGCCAGCGTTTCAATCAGGGCTTTGGCAATTCCCTGACGGCGATAGCTGGAATCCACAAATAGGTCCTGCATGTAGCACACAGGCTTTAAATGACCGGTGACCGGGTGAAGAATATAATGAACCAGCCCGACCATAGTGGCGTCTTTAAAGGCCCCTAAACCGCAAACCTGCTGGTTGTCCATCAGGCGTTGCCAAGTGGCATCAGTGACTGCCGGGTTGATGTGGCCCTGGTTATTGGCATTCCACAGTATGAGCCAGTGATCATAATCCTCAGGCGTCAAACTGCGGATCGTGAGGGCCATTATTCACCTGTGGCGCGATTGGGGCGGGCGAGCGGGTCAAAACCGTAATACTGCAGCCAGCGCACATCGCTTTCAAAGAAAGTGCGCAGATCGGGGATACCGTATTTCAGCATCGCTAGGCGTTCGATACCCATGCCAAAAGCAAAACCCTGATATTCAGCCGGGTCGAGCCCACAATTTTTGATGACGTTGGGATGCACCATGCCGCAGCCGAGAATTTCAAGCCAACTGTCACCGGCCCCAATTTTTAAACCACCATCTTTGCGCGAGCAGCCGATATCAACTTCGGCGCTGGGTTCAGTGAAGGGGAAAAAGCTTGGGCGGAAGCGCACGGGTAGATTATCAATCTGGAAGTAGGCCCGCAGGAAATCCATCAGGCAGCCCTTGAGGTGACCCATGTGCGTATTTTTGTCGATAACCAGACCTTCCATCTGATGGAACATCGGGGTGTGTGTCATGTCATAATCGGAACGATAGGTTCGTCCCATGCAGATAATCCGGATCGGTGGCTTTTGGCCCATCATTGTGCGGATTTGCACGGTCGAGGTATGGGTGCGTAAAAGCTTGCGTGCAGCCTCCCCGGTTTCATCCGGATCATCGGGTAGATAGAAAGTATCATGCATCTCGCGCGCCGGGTGGCCGGGTGGGAAATTGAGCGCAGTGAAATTATGGAAATCGTCCTCGATATCCGGCCCTTCGGCAACACTGAAACCCATATCGGCGAATATCGAGACCAACTCTTCCATGGTCTGGCTGATCGGGTGAATGTGACCACTACGTTCGGGCCGGGGAGAGAGAGTGATATCTACGGTTTCATGGGCTAGCCGGTCATTAAGGGCTTGGTGCTTGAGACCCGTTTCCTGCTTCTCAATCAGGGTGGCGATTTCATCTTTGAGCTCATTGAGAGCGGCCCCCATGGCTTTGCGTGCTTCGGGGTCCATTGATCCCAGATTTTTCATCAGATCGGTAATGCGCCCTTTTTTGCCGAGAGCTGTGACACGCGCATGTTCCAGCGCTGACAGGTCGTTAGCGGCCTCGACCATCTGGATCAACTCATTTTTCAGCGTTGCTATACTCTGGTTCATGTCACTCACGTTGTTTTCTTACCTTCATTCGTCAATTTTGGGTTTTGAGCCAGAGATGACTCTTAAGCCCTGTTGGCGGAACTCGTGCTTCCTGATCTCAGGAACACGCTGGCGCAGCTCTGGTTTCATCCCTTCGGCCACCGTATCAATCAGATGGCGGGGGACGATCATTGGCATCCCCTGTGCGGCAAAGGCGCGCTCCACAATCTCCTTCAGCGCCTCCTCTGCCTTTTCGTCTAGCAAACCCGACTTCACCGGGGGTCTATCGGTTCTCCTGTCTTCAGTCATGAAGGACATCCCTGTTCTGGTTACTTCTTATACGAGTCTTTGAACGACAACATTTTTAACACTGGCAGCCGTCAAATTCAAAGGCTAAACCGGGATATAGGGAAAATAATAGGTGGTGTCTAAAGGTGTTTATTCAGGTTTTGTGGCCCGAAGGAGTGGGGGAGCAGCTCTTCAAGCGTCCATGATCGGCGGATACCCTCGGGCCCGGCGGCATATACAATGAGTGTTTGTGGGTCGTTGTTATGTTCGCGCAGCCATTGACGACAATGACCGCAGGGTGTGACCAGCATCCCATCACTGGGCTCTCCCGCTACGACCATAACAGCATTAATTTTATGCGGACCCTCGCTGGTGATCATCTGGCTAATCGCGCTTTGCTCGGCGTGGGTGCAGATATAGGCGGCTTCCTCGATATTGGTCCCGGCATAGATTGCCCCGGTTTCTGAAAGCACGGCTGCTCCCACTGTAAACCCGGAATAGGGAGCATAGGCGTTTTGCCGGGCGTGCAGGGCTTTTTGGAACAGGCGTTCGATTGTATCGTTCATGGTCAAAGCCTAATCTGAGAGTTGGTATAAAGCAACAGCCCGCTCAGAGAGCGGGCTGTCTAATCCGTACCAATGGTGATCTGTGGGAGAAGTTGATACGGAGATCCTAATCCCTACAATGTTTTTCTTATGCGGCCTTTTTACGGGCGTCGGCGGCTTGCTGTGCGATCATTTTGAAATCTTCAGGATTTCTGATCGCAATATCAGACAGAACCTTGCGGTCCAGTTGCAGGCCGGTCAGTTTCAGACCATGCATGAACTGGGAGTAGGTCAGGCCATGCAGACGTGCTGCCGCGTTGATACGCATGATCCACAGCGCACGGTATTCACGCTTGCGTTCACGGCGGTGCTTGTAGGCATAAGCCAGCGCACGTTCAACGGAGTTTGCACCGATCTTGTAGCAATTCTTGCGGCGGCCATAATGACCTTTGGCAAGTTTCAGTACTTTCTGGTGACGGTTCTTTGTCTTAGGACCACTTTTTACACGAGCCATGGTGTGTGCTCCTTATTCTGCAGCAGCGGTTTTTTGAGAAACCGGCTTTTTGTTTTTACGTTTGCGCTGATACGGCATGAAATTATCAAGGATGATCTTGGTGTCGATCTCATTGAGAATTTGCGAGCCGCGTGTTTTCAGCTTCATTTTCTTGGGTTTGTTCATCTGCATGTGGCGTGCGAACGCTGCTTTGAACTTAAGTTTGCCGCCGGCGGTTACGCGAAAGCGCTTTTTCGCCCCGGTCTTGGTCTTCATCTTCGGCATTTTTTTCTCCTTTGAGCCCTCACGGGGTTCGTCCAAGTCAAAACAATAGAGCGGGCAAGGCAATGCCAATTGGCCAGGCCGCATCCTTTTGGAAGCGCTGTTATAGTCGTTTCAACCCTGAAAAATCAAGGTTTTTTCTGATTAAAATGCAACTTGGCTTCTCCCCAAGTTGAGCAGACTGATTCTGCGAGCGCGGACAAGGATTCGCCTCAATTTTTAATTATGACAATAAAATCAAGAGACGGCCTGCGACGGCGCGATATAGCTGGCCTCATTTTCTTCCCAAGGGAAATGAATCCAGGTATCGGTACTGACGCTCATGATGTAGGTATCGACCGCTGATTCCCCGGCAGGTTTTGCATAAAGTGAGGCATAGTGGGCCTTGGGCATGAGTTCGCGGGCCGTGCGGAAGGTGTTGCCGGTATCAGATAAATCGTCAATGACCAGCCAGCCCGTGCCATCACCGGCCCCGGCAACGGGCTTAATCACGCTCGCTTTGCGCTGGTTTTGGTCGTCGTAACTGGAAATGCACAATGTTTCGATATGCTTGATTTTCAGGTGCCGGGCAATAATGCAGGCGGGCACCATGCCGCCGGTGGTGATGGCCACCACCCCTGTCCAGGGACCCTTATCAATTAATTTCAGGGCCAGCGATTTGGCATGAAGATTAATTTCTTCCCAAGTAAGAGGCATATCGAGGTGTTTTTGCGGCGCTGACATATCCGGATCCTTTTGCGGGTGGCTTGCGTCTAAAAGCTGAATTATTCATTATGACGTTGGCAGAATAAATACAAGAGGAACCATGCCCATGTCACGCCTGCAGGCCTTTCTCGAGCATCGCAATTTCACCTTTTTCATTATCGGCCTGATTTTGCTCAATGCGGCTTTGTTGGGGCTGGAAACCGACGATGTCTTACGTGAGACATATGGTGGCTTGTTTCATAGGCTCGACCAGCTGATTTTAGGCATTTTTGTTGTTGAATTGAGCGCTAAACTGGTGGCCTACCGCAAGTCATTCTTTAGTTCGGGTTGGAACTGGTTTGATCTGATTATCGTTACAATCTGTCTCATTCCGGCAAGTGGCCCGCTCTCGGTCTTGCGGGCACTGCGTGTTTTCAGGGTCTTGCGGTTGCTTTCGGTGGTGCCGTCCTTGCGGCGCGTCATTTCGGCGTTGTTGCAGGCAATTCCCGGGATGACTTCTATTCTATCAGTGCTGCTGGTGATTTATTATGTAGCTGCGGTGCTAGCCACGCATATTTTTGGCAATAGTCATGATGCTGAATTGGAGACCCTGTTTGGCTCGATTGGCCAATCGATGTTTACGCTCTTCCAGATGATGACCTTGGATGGCTGGCGTACTGAAATTGCCGAACCTGTATTGGTGCTTTACCCCTGGGCATGGGTTTTCTTTGTGATCTTTATCATTATCACATCGTTCGCTGTTTTAAATCTTTTCATCGGGGTGATTGTCGATGCCATGAATATCATTCACGAGGAAGAAAACCGGGAAAAGGGAGACGTCCCGTTGCATGCGGATATTAAATTGCTCCGGGCAGATATTGAAGAATTGCGCCGTCAGCTCGCATCGCAAAAGACCGGTTGATGTCGCAGAGTATTGAAATTCTGGTGGCAGACGATGATGCCGAGTTCAGCCGTGTGGCTGCACAGAGGTTCATAAAGATACTGGAGGTACGGGATCATCCTTTGGTTACCTTGCCCACGGGTTATACCCCGCTAGGGTTTTATCAGGCGCTGATTACGGATTATGGTCAGCGTCACGATCTGTGGGATGGGTTGCGTTTTATTGCACTTGACGAATATTGTGGTCTGTCAGCAGATGACGAGCGTTTATTTGCCTCGTGGCTTGCCCGGACCTTGCTTGACCCTTTGGCTATAAAATCCCGACTGCTATTCGATAGTGCGGCTGATCCCCAGCAAGAGATGGTGCGGGTCCGCTCTTTACTACACGAACAGGGCCCTTTGGATGTTGCGGTCTTGGGTCTGGGGGGGAATGGTCATGTTGCGTTTAATGAACCGGGAACGCCCTTTACGGCCACGATCCACACGGTGACCCTGACTACAGGAACGATCGCGGCCAATGCCCTTTATTGGGGCGGCTCTGAGCGTGTCCCGCCTCAGGGGATCACCCTTGGGATTCAGGATCTGGCGCAAGCCGGCTCGACGATTTTGCTGGTCAAAGGGGCTGCCAAGGCAGAGGTTTTACAACAAACCCTGCAGGGGCCGGTGACGGCGGCCATCCCTGCCAGTTATCTCCAAACCATAAAAAACGTCACCATCATCGCTGATCGTGACGCTGCTGCAAGATTATAAAAAATCAGATATCTTGACCGGCTTCATTATCAAGAATGCTGAACGAGTCGATACCCCAGTTTCCTTCCGGAGTCCGCCGTAGACGGTAAATCACTGTTGCCGGATCGCCGTTGCTATGTTTGACTTCAAGGCGTTGGATCACTCCTCCGTCATCGGTGCGGGCCTGATCAAGAAACTCGTAGGACACATGGTTGTAAACCGGGCGGCAGGAAAACCGCATCATGCTCATGAACTGGTTGGCTGTCTCATATTTCTGATGCAGGGCCCCTGTCGTCAGAGCATAAGCCTCATCGCCTTGGCGCTTTTTGATGGCGCTTAGTTGACGGGTAATCAGCTCTTGTATGCGCTGGTTATCTTCGACACCTGCAGTGGTTATTTTGACTGGTATAAACGGGCCGTAAGCGCCATTATTATCAGCAGCTTCTGATTTCCCCGTTAGGATAAAGGCGGCCAGCGCCATCGCTAACAGGGTTAGCGCCAGTCCATAATGTCCCCTGCTGTCCTCTTTCATTGTGTTTGTTCTTTTTAATCAATATGTTAGATTTAACCGTCGCAACTGCCAACGGATCCTTATTTATTGTATGAGACCTAACCTTAAGTCTGCGTTAATGATTGCCGTGTTTTTATCGGCAGTTTTGCCATTTTCCCTTACCGGATATGCACAGCCATCTGCCACCCCGATGGTGGTTCCGGGCGTGGCGGTTGAACCATCTCCCCTGACAAAGAAGACTGATCTGATCGTCGTGGAGTTGTTTTCGTCCCAAGCCTGTGTTTTCTGCCCGCAGGCTGATGCCTTGTTTAGTGAATTGATCCTGCAGCCTCATGTGATTGGTTTGGCCTGTCATGTCGATTATTTTGATGTTCGGGCTGGTTCGCTTTCGCAGCCCTTTTGTACCAGCCGTCAGAGTTGGTATATGCAGGTCTTGGGTGCTGGCCCCAATTATACCCCGCAAATCGTCATCAATGGTTATAGGGATATGGTGGGTTATAAGGCCGAGGATGTACGTCATGCCTTGCATAAGGCTCAAGAAACCCAAGGGCCAGACAGACTCGAGATCGTGGCAACAGGGATCCCCGCTAGCTTTAAGTTGTCATGGTCAACGCCGATGACTGTCAAATTGACTGAGCCTGCGGCATTGTGGCTGGCGGTTTTTGATAAGCCCCATAATTTAATTGTCGCTGAGGGTCGCAATAAGGGTACACCTATGCGCTATGAGAATATTGTCAGCCGTCAGCAGGAACTGGGTGTGTGGTCACCAGCAGAGAACGCCAAAACCATAGAGGTTAAGCTTACGCCGGGTGACAAGGGTTTTGCCGTTCTCATTCAAGGTCAGCAAAGCGGTCGCCTGTATGCTGCCGGACAGTATATGTCCCCCTGACAATATGATGTTTCTGGACTAGTGGGCTTCGGCCCAGTTATCGGCCCATCCGGCCTCGGCCTCAAGCGGCACACCGATATCGGCCACACTTTCCATGACATAGCGCACTAGGTCGGCTGTGGCTTGTATTTCATCGTCTGGTACTTCCAGCAACAATTCGTCATGAACCTGTAGGAGAATACGCGCCTTCAGGTTGGCATCCCTCAAGGCTTGCGGCATCCGGGCCATAGCAATTTTCATGATATCGGCGGCAGTGCCCTGCAGTGGCGCGTTAATCGCCTGACGTTCGGCAAAGTTGCGCTGGGCCTGATTTTTGGCCTGAATATTGCCGACCATGCATTTGCGACCATACAGGGTTTTGACGTAGTTAGAGGTGCGTGCCTCGTCTTTGCGTGCTTCCATGTAGTACTGAATTTCCTGGAAATTCTTGAGGTATTTCTGGATGAATTGGTTGGCTTCGCCGGGCGTAACGCCTAGCTGTTTAGCTAGTCCCCAGCCGGAAATACCGTAAATGATGCCAAAATTGACGGCTTTGGCTGAACGGCGGAGATCGGGGGTGACTTGATCTAGCGGCACGCCAAAGACCTGTGATGCGGTCAGGGCATGAATGTCAACATGATCACGAAAAGCTTGTTGTAGCGCCTTGACGCCTGCCAGTTCTGCGGCCAGTCGTAACTCTACTTGTGAATAATCAACCGAGAGCAGCTTATATCCAGGTTCAGCGACAAAGGCGCGGCGAATACGGCGCCCTTCTTCGGTACGGATCGGAATATTTTGTAAGTTAGGGTCAGAGGAGGAAAGACGACCCGTATTGGTGCCTGTCATGTGGAATGATGTATGGACCCGGCCCGTAGCCGGATTGATCTGTTCTTGCAGAGTATCGGTATAGGTGGATTTGAGTTTGGAGAGTTGCCGCCATTCCTGAATCTTCTCGATGATTTCATGCCCCTGACCGGAAAGTTCATCCAGCACATCGGCTGCTGTCGACCAATCGCCACCCTTGGTTTTGCTGCCACCGGGTAAGCCCAGTTCTTCGAACAACACCACACCCATTTGTTTGGGTGAGGCTACATTAAATTCGTGACCAGCCAGCTGGTAGATATCCTGCTCTAATCCCATCAGTTTTTTGCCGAATTCATGACTTAATTCGCGCAGCACTGTTGTATCGACCTTGATGCCAGCCAACTCCATCTCGGCAATGACCGGAATAATCGGACGCTCTATATCCTCATAAACCCGCACACATTGTTCCTGGGCTAAACGGGGTTTGAGAATATGGTAGAGCCGCAAGGTAATTTCGGCATCTTCAGCGGCATAGTCGCGGGCCTGCGCAAGTGGCACCAGATCAAAGGTTATCTGGTTTTTGCCTTTACCAGTAACATCTTCATAAGCAATATTTTTGTGGCCAAAAAACAACTCCGCCAGTTCATCCATGCCGTGGCCATGGTTGCTGCCATCCAGTACGTAAGACATGAGCATGGTGTCATCGACCGGGCTCATCTTCACGCCGTGCTGGGCGATCATTTGCCAGTCATACTTCATATTGTGACCGATTTTGAGGACACGCGGATCTTCGAGCACAGGCTTGAGGAGCGCCAGAGCTTCGGCCAATGGAATTTGCTGCAGGTTTTCCGCCGGGCCGCCAAGCAAATCCTGTGGTGGGTTGCGGTGGGTAAGCGGTATGTAATAGCCACGACCCAGTTCACAACTGAGGCAAATGCCCACCAGTTTGGCTTTGGCTGGGGTTAGGCCCGTGGTTTCAGTGTCTACCGCCAGTAATCCCGTTTCGTAGGCACGTTTGATGATAGCCTCTAGTGCTGGTATATCTTGAATCAGTTCGTATTGATTGTCTGTCGTTGGGGGCAGATTGTTCTGGTTTTGTGGTCGTACGGCGGGCAAGGCCCCGGCATAAGGGGCGATTGTGGCCGGTTTGGTGGCTGTCGGTTCTGGTTGCGCGGTTGGGTTTTGTCCCAATCGCGTCATCACCGAGCGAAAACCTTGTGAAGCTAGAAACGCGTTTAATGCAGGCGTATTGGGATCGTGGGCATGGAGAGCCTCGATCGATAGAGGCAGCGGCACATCATCCCGCAATGTCACCAGCTGCTTGGAAATACGTGCAATTTCGGTATGTTCAATCAGGGCGTCACGGCGCTTGGGTTGTTTGATCTCCGCGGTTTTTGCCAAAAGGTTTTCAAGGCTGCCATATTCGTTGATCAACTGAGCAGCGGTTTTGACCCCGATACCGGGAACCCCCGGGACATTGTCTGAAGAATCGCCCACCAGGGCCTGCACATCGGTGACCTTGTCCGGTGTTACGCCGAATTTATCATGCACGTCTTCTAATGTCAGATAACGGCCTTTGATCGGCTCATACATGCGCACACCTTCGCGCATTAGCTGCATCAAATCCTTATCAGATCCGACAATGGTCACTTTCTTGCCTTGGGCGAGCGCCTCACGGGCGTAGGCGGCGATCAAATCATCGGCTTCAAATCCTTCAAGTTCGAGCGCCGGGATACCAAAGGCACGGGTGGCCTCGCGGATCAAACCAAACTGGGGGATCAGGTCTGCAGGCGTTTCATCACGGTTGGCCTTGTATTCGGGATAGATGTCATAACGGAAATTTTTGCGGGCAGCGTCAAAGATCACGGCGATATAGGGTGCGCGCAAATCCTTGAGTAATTTGACCATCATATTGCAAAAACCAAGAACCGCGCCCACGGGTACTCCTTGGGGGTTGGTCAAATTTTGCGGTACCGCGTAATAAGCGCGGAAAATATAACCCGACCCATCGACCAGAAAAATCTCGTCATCATCGGGTCTGGGTCTGATCTCGGCTTGGGTCATGAAATTTGTCTTTCAGATTCGATATAATCAAGGTCAGCGTGGAAAGTTTCTTTCAGGAAACCTAAGGCAATAAAGGCGATCAGGAAAGCTGCCGCCCCGACATAAAGTGCGCTTTCAACCACACCAATATCCTTGAAGGCAACAAAAGCCGAGGTGCAAATTACTGCTGTCCCCCGGACAAAATTAGGCACTGATGTCGCCACCGTGGCGCGCAGGTCGGTGCCGAACTGTTCAGCTGCGGTGGTCAACATCAAAACCCAGTACCCCATGCAAAAACCGATCAGGAAACAAAAGCCATAATATTCAGTGGCATTGAGATAAGGGCCGGAGAGCAACAGACCAGCACAGGCTACAGCTGCCATCCCGATAAATAAGGCAATCACAGTCTTGCGGCTTTTCATTTTCTGGCTGATCAGACCGCTGGCTATATCGCCGAGCGTAATCCCTAAATAACAAAGGGGCAGGGCGGTTGCCACCAGCAGCGGTTCGGCAATCCCCATGGCTTTGCCGATTTCAGGGGCAAATGTGATTAGAACCGCTACTGAATACCACAGTGGTACCCCGATCAAGATGCAGGCCAGATATCGTAACAGACGTTCGCGTGACCTTAAAATCAGCATCAAATTACCACGTTTGATGTCAGTACGCTCCTTGGTCGCCTTGAATAACAAGGATTCGGCGACCCCAATGCGCAATACCAAGAGCGCCAATCCCATGCCGCCACCGAATATATAGGCAGTCTGCCAGTCAAGGGTGTGACCGGTAAATCCGGCCAGTACACCCCCCGATACACCAACCGAGGCGACAAAGGTCGTGCCATAACCGCGCAAATGTTTGGGCATTAATTCGGCCACCAGCGTAATTCCGGCACCAATTTCACCGGCTAGGCCAATCCCCGCCAGCAAACGGCAGAGGGCATATTGATCAATCGTCGTGACAAAGGCATTGGCGATATTCGCTAGTGAATAAAGTAGAATCGATCCAAAGAGAACTTCCTTGCGACCGACCCGGTCACCCATGATTCCCCACAACAGGCCACCGATTAAAAATCCAGCCAGCTGCATATTTAAAAGCAAGGCGCCGGTTGACATCATGGCGTCAGGTTCTACGCCCAGCCCCTTCAGGCTCGCCACGCGCACGACGCTGAACAGTACCAGATCATAAATATCTACAAAGTAACCCAAAGCCGCGATCAGAATGGTGAGAGCGACTTTGCGGTCAGATGACAGGTTTTGCCACAGGCTTTGCATGATAAGTTTCCCCTTAGGGGGAAACTTTATGCTACTGCCGCATACAGCGCAACCGCTGCCGCGTTGGACACGTTCAGGCTCGGGATCGGGCCTTCCATCTTGATTTTTACCAGAACATCGCAATGTTCCTTGACCAGATGGCGCAAGCCCGGGCCTTCCGAACCCAGCACCAAGGCCAGACGTTCGATGCCTTTTAAGGAATCCACGGTTTTCTCGCCGCGCTCGTCCAGACCGGCCACGGTGTAACCTTCTGCCTGCAACGCTTCAATGCTGCGCGACAGGTTGGTTTCATAGGCGACCATGACATGCTCGATCGCGCCGCTTGAGGCCTTGGCCACTACGCCCGTCAGTTCCGGGGCGTTGCGCCGCTGCATGACCACGCCGTCCCCGCCCAGCGCACAGACGCTGCGGATGATGGCGCCGACATTATGCGGGTCAGTCACCTGATCCAGAATGACCACCAGCGAACGGTCTTTGCCCTTCGCCTTATTGATGATGTCCTGAATAAACACTTCTTCTGGTTCGGCGGCGGTAATCGCCAGCCCCTGATGCACGGCTTCGCGCGGCAGGTGCTTATCGAGGTCTTCACGTCCCACCAATGTGGGCTCCGGGCGGTGAATCCCGGCGTTGCGGGCTTCTTCCATCACCGGGGCAAATAATTTCAATTCTTCCGGTGTGGTATAAAGCGCGCTGATGGTGCGTGCCGGGTTGAGCCATGCGGCCTTGACCGCATGCTGACCCCAGAGATTGGCCTGAATCCGCACGCGCGGGGTCGAGGTGCCACCGCTGAGTTTGTCGGCACCTAAACGGGGTTTGCGTTCGCGTGATACGGCTTTGGGCGCTTCATCCTCAAAACGGCCCTTGAACGGCTTGCGTTCGGCATATTCGCGTTTGGGTCCGGCCTTGCGGGCGCGGGGGGCCTCGGCTTCCTCACGGATATAGCGACGCGGGGTCGCGGCGCGTTCGCCTTCGTCGCGGCGTGGCGGGCGGCTGTCACGATCATTGTAGTTGCGTTTGGGGCGATCTTCGCTGTAGGCGCGGGCAGGCCGCTCTGCGCGGTCGCTATAGCTGCGTTTTGGCTTATCGTCACGATCCCCGTAGGAACGCCGGGGTTTGTCATCGCGATCTGCATAATTCCTTTTGGGACGATCTTCACTATAGGCGCGGCGGGGCTTGTCATCACGGTCAGGGCGTGCCGGGCGGGCCTCGCGGTCACCGTAATGGCGCGGTGCGCGATCCTCACTATAACTACGTTTCGGGCGTTCGGAACGGCCTTCGTCACGGTCGCTGCGGCCTCGAGGGGCGCTACTGCGGCCAAATCCGCCCGATTTAGCGCCTTCACGGCTACCGCCGCGGCTGCTGCTTCCGCCCCGGCCAGCAGGTTTTCCCCCGCGTCCACCAGCGTTACCGCCTCTGCTACCACCTTTATTATTGCCAAATTCGCGTGCCATGGAGGCTCCGTTTCGTATTGTTTTCCAAGAATTATGAGGGCGGACAATACTCGGACTTGACAGATAAAGCAAAAACCTTTTTCTTGTGCGGGCTTAATAGCGCCTTATCCCTGACGGAGAGATGGCTGAGCGGTCAAAAGCACCTGACTGTAAATCAGGCGCCTTCGGGCTACGTAGGTTCAAATCCTGCTCTCTCCACCACCTTGCCTGTTACGGGCGTTCACGGACGTTCGTAATTGAATGAAACCCCCTTGTTTTCAAGGGGGTTTTGTTCATTCGAGGTTTTTTGTGCCATCGCTTTTTTGCATCTCTCAGGGAAATGCGTTAGGTTAAATCCAATAAAAATAGAGTTACAGGGATAAGAAGATGACAACCCCTATCGGGCCGCCACGGTTATTGGCGAGTTTTACTGAAGCGGCCCGTACCACGGCCGAGTTCTGGTTATTGCAGGCGAGTTACGGGGCACTGAAAGCGCATACCCCGGACGCCGACCCCCGGGTGATTCTGGTCCTTCCCGGCTTTGGCGGTGGCGATATCACCACCCACCAGTTGCGGCGTTTTCTGAATGACAAGGGGCATCAGGCCTATGGCTGGGACGGGGGTGTGAATACCGGGCCGAGCGGGGGCGTGTTCAAGCATGTGAAAGACCGGCTCAATCAGCTGACGAAGACTCATCAGGGGCAGAAGGTGACCGTGATCGGCCATAGTCTTGGCGGAATTTATGCGCGGGAACTGGCGCGGGCGTTCCCTAAAAAAGTTGAACAGGTACTGACTCTGGGGTCGCCTTTTGGCGCGGGGTTACATCCGCAGTCTACCCATAGCCTGGTGCGCAAGGCGTTTGAACTGATTAATGGTAAGGATAATCCGTTTCTGCATAACCTTGATCTGGCCCGGCAATGTCTGGCACCGCCGCCGGTGCCGACCACTTCTATTTATTCTCGCAGCGACGGCGTGGTGCACTGGAAGACTTGTCTTAACCCCAAGCAGGGCCAAAGTGAAAATGTTGAGGTACAGGGTAGTCATTGCGGTCTGGTGATGAACCCATTGGCCTTTGTGGTCATCGCCGATCGCCTTTCACAGCCAGCAGAGGCATGGCATCCGTTTACACCCGAAACCTATAGTTCTTGGCTGTTTCGCCCGGATCAGGCACATCATGCCTTTGAACCGCCCCTCATGGAAAAAATAACCAAATCACGACGTATTGACCTTTTTAGGTGACCGGGGCCAAGTCGGCAGATCTCAATAAAGTTCCTTCCTAACCGGAAGTATGGGCAGGGTATGGGGTAGGAGTATGGGGCTACCCTTCTTAACCTCTTGCCTGTCGTCGCTCTCAAATTGAAATTTTTGCATGTGCCGGATTCTCTAGGACCTACGGTGGTCTGCAAAGGGCTTTTTGACTTTGATCAATTCGCCTTGTGTCCAATACTAAAGAAACAAACACTTTCGTTCCGCAGAGTCCTACAATCAAAATTATGAGGCTTTGATGGTGAGCGGTTGAGACGGCTTTCTTATCCAGCGCCACCGGGACAGGTATTAATTCATGGGGGTAAATCATGGCACAATCCACAGTCATTCGTGATCGCATTTCTTTCAATCAGATCGATGAACAAGGCAAGGGGCCGCCCTAGCGGATTTTCGCGACGATCTGTCGCAGGCGTTGCTGCCGATTTTGGGCGAGTTTTACGCCCATATCCAAAGATGGCCCAATTTATGGTCGTTGTTTAAGGACCCTTCGCGGGTTGAGCATGCCAAGCAGGCCCAATACAAGCACTGGATGCATTTATTCTCGGCTGAGTTTGATGACACCTATGTTGAATCAGTCAGGCGCATCGGTTTGATTCACAGTAAAATCGGGCTGGAGCCGACCTGGTATATTGGCGCCTATGGTTTTACCTTAAGCCGCCTGTATGGTTATGTTGCGCATAAATATAGCAGCCGCCTGTCTCCGGAGAAAGCTGCTGATAAAACTGCGGCCCTGATGCGGGCAATCAATCAGTGCGTGATGCTGGACATGGATATGGCGATCTCGATTTATCTTGAGGAAAACAAACGCTCTTATGATACCAGTTTGGCTAAGCTGGCGGTTGATTTTGAAGCAAATATTGGCACTGTGATATACGGCGTATCGTCGGCTTCGACTGAACTGGAGGCGAATGCTGGTTCTCTGGCCTCAATGGCGGCGCAGGCTTCGGCCAGCGCGATTGCTGTGGCGTCAGCCACCGAAGAGGCTTCGACCAATGTGGCAACCGTGTCTGCCGCAGCCGAGGAGATGTCGGCGTCTATCAGCCAGATTACGGCCATGGCTCAGGAATCACTCAGTTCGTCTAATCAGGCAGTGCAGGAAGCGGGTCAATCGGTCCAGATCATGAAAGAGCTGGAGCAAGCCTTGCAGAAAGTTACGGATATCACTGATATGATCAGCTCCATTGCAGCACAGACCAATTTATTGGCCCTGAATGCCACGATTGAATCGGCCCGTGCCGGTGAGGCCGGTAAGGGTTTTGCTGTGGTGGCCGCCGAGGTCAAGACACTGGCGAATGAAACCAGCAAGGCGACTGAGGATATCAAGACCTTGGTGGGTGATGTTCTGCTCAGGAGTGATCAGGCTGTGCAATCCATCCAGTCGGTTTGCAATGTAATCGGTCAGGTCAATCAGGTATCACGCACTACCGCTGAAGCCATCAACGAACAGATGCAGGCGGTTAATGAAATTACCCGCAGTGTTTCGCAAGCCTCTGAAGGTACGCGAGAGGTGGCCAGCAATGTGGTGGGTATCAGTCAGGCGGCTGAAGAAACGGGTCGTTCGGCCGAGCAGGTACTGGGGGCTGTCAGTGAGCTCAGTCGCCAGAGCGAACAGTTGAACAGCTCGGTGCAGAAATTCATCCACGACATCAAGTCAGGCAGCGTCTAGAATTGCCCTGACGGAGTTGCGGCGGCGGTAGAGATTTTTGTCTTTATGCTATTGCTCTGTGCAGATGTAACTCATAACGCTGGGCTGCTGCCGCTGCCTTCGGGGGTTTGCCTTGATCAAAGTCATCGCGGGTCCAGCAATTGCTCAGCATTGCGGGTTGACCAGCGTCGGCCTTTTTGATTTCGGCAGCACATAAGGAAAGAAAACGAGAAATTCCCTCGTGGTCCGGCTTGCCACCCTTCGGCCAAGCGGATTCGAAACTTTCTCGCAGCGGGGCATAAAATTTTTCCTGAATGCCACGTAGCGTTTCGCGATTAAAGGATTGGCGAAGGGCTTGAACTTCCGGGACGTTTCTTGACGAATTATACTCACGGAAGGCGCGATTCAGCTCTGATACCGCACCGCGGTCGATCACGACCGGGACACCGGAGGGAAAATCGGGCAGTGCAGCGGGTATATAGCCGACATTCTGGGCGGTTGCATCGTGGAAGTCGATATCTTCGTTTTCTAAGACAGCGCCGAGCATGGGTGCCACCGTCCAGTCCTTGGCAATAGCGCGAACACCGGGAATCAGATCGATGACGCAATCCCGCCCGGCATCCACCGTTGCTAATGGTCGCAAAATTAAGTCACTCTCGGGAGTATAGAGCCGTTCCCCGGTCCGCAAGACGAGGCCGTAACGATTAAGGAACAAAAGGTTGGATTCGGTGCCGGAAACGAACTCCCCTTCCGTTACATCGGGCCAGCGGAAGGCATCAAAAATACGCAGCAATCGCTGTTTTGCAGTAATCCCATATCGAGTGGCGGCATTTGAGATATAGGTTTCCATCGCATATATGTAATATGTAAATTATGATCCTGTCAAGAAATTGTGAGGAATTGTCCTTAAAACCCAATTATATCAGAGTTATGGCCATCGATAGGGGCTTATAGCAGATAAACAGGGTTTATGATCCAGAGAGGGTTTCGAGCCACTGTGGATGAGACAGGCTCCAGGCGACAGTTTTTTGCAATGAATCTTCAAAAGTTTTTGGCGGTTGCCAGCCCAGCATTCTCATCTTGCCGCCATCAAGGGCATAGCGCAGGTCATGGCCGGGGCGGCTGGAGTGAAAATCGACCATCTCATAATTTAGATCTTGTGCATGCAACCCTTGCGCCGGTGCCAGATCATGCACGAAGCTTGCAATCATTTGTGCCAGCAGCAGGTTATCGACCTCGCGCTCCCCTACAATATGATAGGATTCAACATATTCCGAATCGGCTTTCAGCCATGGTTGCTGTGTGAATAAAAATACATGCGCATCGGCTACATTACGTGCGTGAATATAGTGGCGCATCCCGGCTTGAGTTTTATCAGGTGTGGCATGAATCGGTACTATCGTGCCGTCTAGAACGCTGCGGATGACTTTGGGGATGAATTTTTCCGGATGTTGGCGTTCGCCAAAAATATTCATTTGCCGGGTAATAATACAAGGCAGGCTATAAGTGTTGGAAAAAGCCGTGACCATCTGTTCGCCCGCACTTTTGGTGGCGGCGTAAGGGTTTTTGGGATTGTGGACGGCTGTTTCTTTATGTCCGGGGTAGAGCGGCTCCAGCGGTACCGGACCAAACACCTCATCGGTCGAAAAATAAACAAAGAGTTCAAGGTGGGGCAGGCCGCGCGCCAGCTCCAGCATATTCGTGGTACCGACGACGTTTGCTGTAACAAAACTCATCGGGTCAGTTATCGAACGGTCGACATGTGATTCAGCACCCATATGCAAGATATGGGTCACGGCAGCGAGTTCCTTGATCAGATTTGGCCCGGCTGGTTGGCGGAAATCATAGCCCATATGGGTGAAACGCGGGTGATGGAAGGGATCAATCTGGATATCGCGTAACCGCTCCAGTGAACCCGAATAACTGAGGGAGTCGATACCGATAATCGTGAAGTCGGTGTTTTTCAAAATATGCTCGACCATATGATGGCCGACAAATCCGGCTGCACCGGTAATTAAAAGGGTTTTTTGGCTCATGTTTTCCGGAAGCGTAGACGGTTAATACGGCGGCCATCGAGGGCGGTTACGGTGACCTCCCATCCGGCAAAAGTGAATTGGTCACCTTTTTGTGGCATACGACGCAAGAGATGCAGGGCGATACCGGCCACAGTATTATAATCACCTTCAGGCAGTGACTGTTCTTCAAGAATTTCGGTCAGTTCTTGCAAAGTCAATCCACCATTAACGGAAATGCTGCCATCAGGATTCTTTTCGAAACGGAATTCCTGACCTTCGTGATCTTCCGGCAAGTCACCGGCAATAGCTTCAACTACATCGGTGAGAGTTACCAGGCCTTCAAGGGTGCCATACTCATCAACAATGAACGCCATATGAATGCGTTTGCTGCGAAAGGCATCAAGCGCCTGCATGACAGCCACAGTTTCGGGCAAGATAATCGGCTGCACAATCAGTTGATTCAGATCATTCATATTGCCCTGACGTAATAGGTGATCAGCGAGGTCTTTCTTTTGAATAATACCGGCAGGCTCTTCTATCTCTCCATTTCCGGCCACTACCAGATAGGAATAGGGGCACTCCAGTATATCCTTGCGAAGTGTTTCAACGTCGTCACTCAGGTCTATCCACATCAAGTCTTTGCGCGGCGTCATGACGGATTGTACCGATTGTTCCGAGAGGCGCATCACTCGTTGCATCATCAGGCGCTCCTGCGGATCGAAGGCAAATTCCTCCTTATCGCCGCTTTTCAGGTTGGCTATTTCGTTCTGGATGTTCGGGTTTTCAGATGTTCCTCCCAGTAGGCTCAAGACCGCTTGCGACATGCGTGTGCGCGGATCCATAACCGCATATGTCTTACGACGGTTTTTGAGAGCCACTTGATTGAATGTCTCAATGATAATTGAGAAGGCAATTGCGGCATAGAGATAGCCTTTGGGTATATGGAAGCCCAGACCTTCAACGATCAGACTGAAACCAATCATCAGCAGGAACCCTAAGCACAAAATCACAACAGTCGGGTGGGCGCTGACAAAACTCATCAGCTTGTTGCTAGCGATAATCATCAAAACCATGGCGATACACACTGCCAGCATCATCACGGGCAGATGATGGGTCATGCCTATCGCTGTGATGACAGCATCGAGTGAGAAGACAGCA
Organism: Alphaproteobacteria bacterium; assembly: GCA_023700945.1. Classification (GTDB taxonomy): domain Bacteria; phylum Pseudomonadota; class Alphaproteobacteria; order Micavibrionales; family Micavibrionaceae; genus Micavibrio_C. The sequence goes on from JAMPXY010000014.1 coordinate 23,154, forward strand.
TCGAGAATGACGATTTGCACAATCACTTGCCAGAATTTGGCATAATTGACCGGGCCATCACGGCCTGAATGAGCGCCCTCCAATTTTTCATGTAACTCCATTGTTCCCTTGAATAACAGGAAGCCTCCACCCAAAATCATGATCAGATCGCGGGCCGAGAAGGGATGCGCCATTACTGTAAACAAAGGTGCTGTCAGCTGTGCCAGATGGGATATACCGGCCAACAAGAAGAGGCGCATCAGCAGAGCGAGTGACAGTCCCACTACTCGGGCGCGTTGCCGCTGGTGTGGCGGTAATTTATCGGAGAGGATGGCAATGAAGATCAGGTTATCGATACCGAGAACAATCTCAAGGACAACCAGAGTTGTCAGGCCGGCCCAGGCTGCCGGGTCATATATCCATTCCATCAGGGGTCAGTGCTCTTTCTTTAATCAGGAAGCGTGAGTATTGTATTTTACAGAATCTAAAGTCGATACTTTTCTACAAAATTTATGCTGATCATACTAAATGTGCGGGTAGATGGGTAGGGGGGTGTTTCTATAATCAGGGGTAGAGTTTAGTATGCCTTCTATGATGAGAAGTGCAGAAGATAGTCTGACTATCAAGGTTTTGCCCGTGGATGACCATCCGCGGGCGCAACAATTCTATACCCATGTCGGTTATAGCGACCTGATCAGCCCTGATGCGCTGGTGGTGGCGGCGCAATATCAGGGAGAGATGGGAGGGCCTGACATTATCGGGGTGGTGCGTTTGTGCACAGAACAGGGGGATCTGCTATTACGGGGGATGATGGTTGATCCCGTATGGCAGCGACAAGGCATCGGCAGCCTGATGGTCCGGGAACTGGAAAATCATATCGGTTCCCGGATGTGTTATTGTTTGCCGCATTACTGGTTGTCCGGTTTTTATGGGCAAATTGGCTTTGTGCCGCTGCCTGAGGGCGAGGTGCCCGCCCATCTGTTACAACGGCTCCATCGTTACCGAAATGGACCTTATCCGCATGTTATAGCGATGAAGCGCCCGGCCTGATCGGGGTCGCTAAATAAAAAATCCCCCTCGTTTTCAAGGGCTACCCGTGCGATGATCCGCGCATGAGCCCATCAGAAAATAATCTATCCTCGTACATCCCCCACAAGGCGCTGATTGCGGGGATGGCCTCGATTGCAACCGTTTTGGTTCTGATTGCTCTCAAAACAGCAATTTTTATGGTGAGTGGTTCGGCCAGCATTCTGGCATCACTCATGGACTCTCTTTCTGATGCCACAGTTTCGGTGATGACTTATTTTGCCATCCGTTTCTCGCTGAAACCGGCGGATGATGATCATCGTTCAGGCCACGGCAAGATCGAGGGGTTGGCGGCTTTGTTTCAGGCGGCCCTGATTATGCTGGCCGGGCTGGCCCTGCTCTGGGAGTCGATCCGGCGTCTGTTGCATCCGCAGCCCGTTGAGCATCATGAACTGGCGATTGCCGTCATGCTGGTGTCAATTGTGTTATCGGCAGTGCTGGTGCGGATTCAAAGCCGTGTTTTAAAAGAAGCCCCCTCGCTTGCGGTCGAAGCCGATCAGGCTCATTACGGCACCGATATTATCGTCAATGCCGGTGTGATTGTGGTGATGCTAGGATTGATGGCCGGGGCACCTCTATGGATTGATACGATATTTGCGATGGCGATGGTGGGCTATCTTGGCTGGACGGCCAAGGGAATAGGCATGCTGGGGCTGGATATGTTGCTCGACCGGGAACTTCCCGAAACTGTGCGGCAGGCGATTATCAGCAAAGTACGCGCTCATGCGCAGGTTATTGATATGCATGATCTGCGGACGTCTAAATCGGGCATGCGGGTTTTTATTTCGTTTGATATCGAGGTGGATGGCGATATGAAGCTGAGCGATGCTCATGATATTGCCCGGCATGTTGAATATGATCTGCTGCGCGATTTCCCCCATGCCGAGATCATGATTCATATTGATCCCCACGGCGATGTTGACGACACCAGACATAATACGAGGTAACAAATGACAGTCATCATGGTTGATATTGGTGGTACGCATGGCCGTTTTGCCTGTGAAGAGGGCCGTGAACTGAAGAACTGTTTCAAGGTGGCGGCTGCCACCTATCCCACCTTTGCTGATGGGCTCGAAAGCTATACACGCCAGTTTGGTTATGAGAACAAGGGTGATTTGTATCTGGCGGTAGCGGCCCATGATGACGGTCACGGGGCGTGGCGGTTCTCCAACACAAATCAATGGATCATTCGCCCGGCTGAGCTCGCGCGTCTGGGCTGGAATGTGCGTACGATCGTCATGGATTTTTATGCCTCAACCAGAGGAGCGCTGGCGCTGGGCCCGGATCAAGTTGAGATGATCAAGCAAGGTCAGGTCAGCACGCGCCCCCGTGCCGTGCTCGGGCCGGGGACGGGGCTAGGACTCGCTTACGCCATTACGCTGCCGGATGGCAAATTGCATGTGCAGGAAACTTACGGCGGTCATATGCTGATGGCGGCGGTTACTGAAGAGCAATCCGAGATTTTACGGCTGGTGCAACGCTTTAAAGGGGTTGGCGCGGTTGTCGTGTGCGAAGATATCGTTAGTGGCCGCGGATTGCCGCTTTTATATCGGGCGGTGTGTGAGCGTCAGGGGCGCAGCGCCCACTATCAGAGCGCTGAGGATATTCTGAAAGCCACTGACCAACCGGAAGTACAGGATTGCTTGCGCCTGTTCCATGAATTTCTGGGTATCTTTACCCATCATGCTGTGTTGACGGGTCATGCTTTTGGCGGGGTGTACCTTGATGGTGGCATGATCCAGCGTTTGCGTGAGGCCCAACTGTTTCGACCCGAGCAGATGATGCGTTTTTTCGATTTGCCAGGGGCGGCGGTGGTTGAACGCGATCTCGGCCAGACACCTGTTTGGGTGGTGAAAGATCCTTACGTGGCCCTGCGGGGACTGCAGGAGTTAAAGCGCGATGTCTGAAATTCTTTTGACTATTGATGACAGCCCCTCGCCGGATACCGATGAATTGACATCGTTCCTGCAGTCGCAGGGTATTCCTGCTATTTTGTTCTGTCGTGGCGATCGTTTGCGCGATAACCCTGATCCGGTGGTGCGTGCGATTGAACGTGGCTTTGTCGCGGCCAATCACGCCTTCCATCATCAGCGCGCCAGCACCTTGACGGTCGATGAGGTCAAGGCGGAAATTCTTGAGACAGAAAAGCTGCTTGATCAGGCCTATCAACGGGCTGGCCGTGCCCGTCCGGCACTTTATTTCCGTTTTCCGCATATGGATCGCGGTACGGGGGGCTGGGTGGTGGACTATAGCGCCGTGTCTGCGCATGAAAAAACGCTGCGCACCTTGTTTGCTGATGGACTGAATGTCAAACTGGACCCGCCCACAGCTGAACAGATAGACAAAAAATCGAGATTGCAAGAATTCTTGCAAGCCGCAGGTTTCACGGCGTTGCCTGCCGCCGGAATTACCCACGATTGGTATCGTCAGACCGAAATTATCAGTGCGGTCGATGCTATGTTCACTTTCTCGACATCCGACTGGATGTTGACGAAGCGCCATCTCGGCAAATGGCCCTATCAATCGATTGACGATCTGAAACAAAAAATTGACAATGATCCGTGGCTCGCGGTATCAGGCAGCACGAATATTGTATTGGCTCATGACCAGCCCGAAGTCCTACCAGTGGTGAAGGCGCTGGTTGGTCATATGCTGCAAAAAGGATTCTCTTTCAAGCCTGCGTAACCCTGATCAAGGATAGAGTGTGATGAGCAAAATAAACAACAAAACAAAGACCGTAAAACGGACAAACAAGCCGGGGGCGGATTTGGCGGCCCGCGATCATGATCGCAAATATGTAAGGGTGATCGCCGACTACGGCCCGTTGGGCGATCTTGCCTTTGCCGAGGTCAGCGACCGGCTGCATGCGGTGATGCGTGATGCCGCGATCAGTGATTATAAAATTGATCTGACCAGTGTCCCGGCGTTTGATACCTACGCCACCGGCTTTGCTCTGGCGCAGCTTGCGATCAACAGTCCGCTCGGCAAGGATCACATATTTTACGTCAACACGGCACCGCGCAAGGACAAAAAATCAGCCCGCATCAATAACGAAGGCGAAGGGCTGGTGTATGTCCGTCTCAAAAACGGGGTGCAGATTGTGGCGGTAAATAGTGGTTATTCGCTGACCTTTGTTAAACCGCAGGCGGTGGTCATTCGCGAACTGAAAGTGGATAAGGCCGGATCGCAATTCCGTTCACGTGATATCTTTCCGCAGGCCGTGGCCGCCGTTTTGGCCGGGGATAATAAAATCCTCGGTAAGGATGTCAGCGCCAGTGTCCCCGGCGCCGTCCCCGAAAACCGGGTGCTGTACACCGATGGCTATGGCAATCTCAAAACCTCGGTACGCCCTGCAGACTTGAAAAAACTCAAAGGCAAACACGCTTACCTCAAGGTGGGTGACGCCGACCAGAAATCGGTGATGGTGGGTACTGGCATTTTTGATGTGGCTGACGGCGATTATTGCTTTGCCCGCGGCAGTTCCGGCTGGGCCAAGCCCACCGGGCGCGAGCGGGTCGAATTCTCAGAGGTCGTCTGCCGGGGCGGTAACGCCGCCGAGGGGTTTGATCGCCCGACCGGGGGAAAAGTCCTGCTGTGGAAACCGATTTCGCGCTAATAAGCCATGGTAGCCATTGATTTTCGTGCCGGTTTCTGGTTTCTATGGCCAGTGTCCTGCACGGGCGCGGGTGTAGCTTAGTGGTAAAGCTCCAGCCTTCCAAGCTGGCTATGAGGGTTCGATTCCCTTCACCCGCTCCATCTTTTCTCCGCTATACGCCGAGGGACTGCGTTTCAGCCATTTTTGATTTTCGATAATCATACTGATTAATTTTTGTTACATCAGGTGTTACATTATGAAGGCTGTAGAACGTCACCTTTAAGCACCTCTCCATCACCTACGTCATACCATCCTGAACAAGACAAGATTGATCGGCTCGTAACCCCTGAACTTTGCCCGAAAATTGCCACAGGTAACAGCCCCTAATAGTTTTTGGTTTGTACCTAAATGACCTAAATTTATTATGTTTATTATTAATTCGTTGAAAGTTACTTTTTAATTGTGCCCGGCTTGCTAAATTTTTAATTATTCCCTCTCGTGTTCGCATCGACGTTGTGCTATGTCAACGGCCCCATACTCCGTTCGGGGTTTCTGTTTCTATTTTCCCAAGGTTATTTTCATCATGGCGATCAGCCAGCATACCCGTTTGCTTCCTTTCCCCCGCCGTCCGGCTGGTGACAAATACGAACTGCTTTTCCATGACAGTCGGCTGGTGGATGATCCGGTGACCCATGCCTCGGTCAATGTGTACCGGATTCGTGCCTTGCGCACGATCCGGAATGTTATCCGCCGGGGTCAGTACGGCGGCTATGTTCAGTCTTTGGATAATCTCTCACACCGGGGCGCGGCGTGGGTGGCGGATCAGGCTTGCCTTCTGGGAAATGCCCGGGTCTGGGGCGACGCCTGGATTGGTGAGCAGGCGGTTGTGCGCGAGGGGGCGTGGGTCTTTGAAACGGCCGCGGTGCGTGGTCAGGCTACGGTCGCGGGGGCTGCGCGTATATTTGGTCAGGCGCGGGTTTATGGCCAGTCTTATATTGGCGGCCATGTGCTGGTGGCGGGGCAGGCGGTGATTACAGGACAGGCACAGGCGCTGGGCTGTTGCTGGATTGGACACACGGCAAGACTGGAGGGTGACAGCTGGCTGTCCGGCAGCCAGATTGTGACCGGGGCTATGGTTACTGCTGTAGGATCGCACGCTCACGGTACAGGGGGAGAGCCGGAACTGTCATCTGAAACGGCCCGTGCCTGAAATAGGGCAAATCCCTGTCGTTCCTCGCAGTTTTCATGAGAAAACCTGTTGACAGCGGGACTTAACTTTTCTAAACCCTCGCTACGCGCTGGAGGCATCCAATCACCTGCGGAGCCGCGCTTTGAAACAATACTCTGTCCACATTGAGGAGCACTATTAATGGCAAAGGAAAAGTTTGAGCGGAACAAGCCGCACGTGAATATCGGAACGATTGGTCACGTTGACCATGGGAAGACGACGCTGACAGCGGCGATTGCGACGGTATTGTCGAAGAAAGGCCTGTCGAAGGCGATGAAGTATGATGATA
>JAMPXY010000110.1 GCA_023700945.1 Alphaproteobacteria bacterium
GGTGTTGTTTATACTGAAAACGATAATGGCACAGATCCTGAAAACGAGACTGATATTCTGGTGCTGGGTGTTGATTATACATCAGGCCCTTGGGTTCTGGGGGCGTCTTGGTATAATCGCGAAGATGAGAATTTCGCCGGAACGGATGACCTCGATACAGATCGTTATTCCGGGGGTGTGACCTACAGCTATGGCCCGGGCATGACTTTCCGTGGTTCTGTTCATCATATCACTCATGATGTCGGGGCGTCGGACATGGATGCCACAACTTTCCTGCTGGGTTCGCAGGTTAACTTCTAAATCGGGTTTGCATAAAAATTATATAATACGGGGCCTCGGCCCCGTATTTTTTCATATTATATATTAGGCATATTTATCAGTAGTATAGCTCTTAAGGATACTTGTCAGCCTATGCGTATACTGGCAGAGTTTGTTTCGGTTATTTTATGGATTGCGGAGATATCAGAAAATGAAAAAAATATTGTGTTCAGTTGCTACTTTGGGATTAAGCGCCATGCTGGCGGCCCCCGCCTTTGCGCAGGGGAATGAAAGCGCTCTGGAGTTGGGGCTGGGCGGATATTTCCGTGGTTATGTGACTTACCACAATCAGGACACTGCCGCAGGCAGCGAAGAGCGCCACTTTGATATTATCCGCGATACTGAAATTCACATGGACGGTAAAACTAAGCTGGATAACGGCCTGACCGTGGGTATGCATTTTGAGTTCCGTGCCGATATGGGCGATGGCTTTACCGTTGATAAGTCATACATGTATGCCTCTGGCGATTGGGGTAAAGTCAATTTTGGTGCCGCAGATGGCGTGGGCTTTACGATGCAGGTCGCAGCCCCCTCGGCAGACAGCAATATTGATGGCATGCGCCATCAGGTGAAGGGCGTGAACTACACTCTGGTGGGTGGTGCAATCGGTCCGCATTTGCAGGCCATTGAGTGGGATTATTCACATGATGTCAGTGGATCTACTGACAAAATTTCTTATTTTTCCCCCTTGTTTAGTGGATTGCAGCTGGGTGTCTCTTATACACCGGACGTGCAGGCAACCTCCTTTGTGGGTAATGCAGAAGGCTCGGGCGCTTCTCGTGGCCTCAATGGGGTAAACAGTGATGACGTTGCTGGATCTTATGGCTCGGCATGGGAATTGGCTGCTCGTTATGAGCGTGAAATTCAGGCAGTTAAGCTAACCTTGGGGACGGGCTATACCCATGTCGATCATGAAGAGGATGCTGCATCTGAAGATGATTTGACGGCGTGGAACGTGGCTGGTGCCCTCAAGTATGGTGATTTCGGTGTCGGTGTTGCCTATACTGAGAACGACAATGGTCGTGACCCTGATGATGAAACTGATATTTTGGTTGTTGGTGTCGATTACAAAATGGGTGACTGGAAGCTCGGCGCCTCTTGGTATAACCGCGAAGATGAAAATCTGACAGGTGCTACCGATCTGGATACCGACCGTTATTCAGGTGGTGTCGTTTATAAATATGGCCCGGGAATGGATTTCCGTGCTTCCCTGCATTACATCGATCACGATTTTGGCACAGAAAATATAGATGCGACTTCGTTTGTGGTCGGGACGCAGATCAACTTCTAGATTCAGTTGAAACTCTCAATTATCAAAGAGGCCCTGTACGGGGCCTCTTTTTTATGTACACAGGATGTCTTCTAGAACTGTTGCATCAGGCGACGATAATAATCCAGTTCATAGTCTGGTCGTTGCAATTCACCGGAGCGTCGACGTAGAGAATCAAGAATGTCACGGACTTTTTTGCGTTCAGCAGCTTCTGGAATTTTTACTTTAGATGATGGAAACAGAGAATTGCCGTTTTCATCATCAGACAGAGGTCGTCCCAGTGGATCGGTTTTTCCCATGCCGCCGCCCATGGAAAAGGCCATCATTTGCTTTAACTGTTGGGATAGTTTCTGCCCCATTTTGTCCATGGATTGTTTGAGTTCGTTGATTGCTCCTTCTTGATGCGGGATTGAGAGGTCAGGGCGATTGCCCCCCAGATGCTTGGCGGCTTCACGCATTTCAAGTTCGGCGCGACCCATATTCTCCGGAATTTCTCCAAGTTCAGAATCGGCATCCTGCATCAATTTTCCCAAAATATAGCGCAAGGCGTCCTGCTCTTCTTTGCTTTGGCTGCTATCAACAGTCGGGGTGGGTTGACTATCCTCCATGGGTGGGGTTGTAGCGGGAGGTGGAATAAAATCGTCACCCCATAATTGTTTGAGGATATCAGCATCAAGCGGTAATTGATCGCCAAAGGTTTGCGGGCGCTGCATTCTATCAAATGGTTCAGCCAGCATTCTTGTCTGATCAAGAAGCTGTTCTTGCTTTTCAATCAGCTTTTGCAACTCACTGATGCCTTTCATCATGAACTGCATATCCTTGGGCATTTCCATCTGTCCCGACGGTGTCTGCAGGGAATCCATCATCTGCTGTAGTTTAGATAGCATTTCTCGCGCAGAATCTTTATCACCAGCCATCGCTTGTGCTGTTAATTCATCCAGAAAATCCTGCAGATCATCAGGGTTCATGACGCTGGCAAACATTTCCGGAGGCAGAGTCATCATCTCGCCGTTGGCCATTTGCTTTTGCATTTCAGCCATCATTTCCTGGAAATAGTTGGCCAGAGCTTCCTTGAATTGATCGAGAGCCTGACTAACCTCTTCGGGGGTGGCATGGGGATCATTCAAGGTGGCTTCCAGATTGCGCTGTGCCTCGCGCAGATCGCGGGCAGCCATCGCCATATTGCCCTCTTCGATCTGCAGAGCGGTATCCCACAACTGGGCGATAATGCCACGAATATTCTCAATGCTGGGGTCATAGACCAGACGCGCTGACATGGTTTTCAGGGAGAGAAAAACTACCGGATGGCCATTATAGCTGCCGGGCTGAACCATGATATCGAAAAGCTCTTGCGCGATGTTGGCGCTGGCAGCCTCCGGTGTGCGGATCAGACGTTTACGCATGGTAATCAGCTTGCGCGCGACCGGATGCTGGAAAGTACGTTCCGGCAAGGTCATGTGCAGTGGTGGCAGGGACGCGACCTGCTTTTTGTGATCCAGTGCCTGTATGTCAATGACGACAGGTAATCCTGCCCACGGGTGCCAGGCCAGATCGTAGACGGGTTTCAGCTCGACCTCGGTTGCAGGGGGGCTGACAATTGCCCGCGTGTCGGTGAAATCTGTCCCCAGCGGTTCTTCCTTGAATCCCTCATCCAGACGCATATGCATGATTAGATCATTGACGCTGTAATCGTCTTTGACCTTAAGAATAATTTGCGTTTGCCCCTTATCGATAGTTTGAGGCGCTTCGACCAGAGAAATTTCAGGTGGGGCATCAGCTATCAGCCGGTAGGGAACAGAGGCGCGGCGCAATCCCATCTGTTTGATTTCCAGCGCAGACCCGGGCATAACAGAAGCTTCTAACGTCCAGTTCTTTTCATCAGCCCGTTTGAGTGGAATTTTCTGATCATTTGCGACTAGGTAAGGCTGACCAAGGCCCCGGGTAACTTGAATTTTGATCTGGCTTTCTTCCGGAATTTCTATCACATCCTTATGCTTGCCGCGTCCCTGCAGGATTGTTTGTGCTTTGCCGGTATAGCTGGGTGGGGTGATCCAGATACTGATGTTGCTGTCCGGTTTTTTAGCCTCGTTGCCATACAACGGGTTAAGGCCGATATGAATACGCTCTTTCCAGGCAGGGCCGGCAACGATGACTCCAATAATCACTATCAGGATTGTCAGTACGCGCAGGGCAAAGGGATCTTGTGAAACAAAGATCGGGCGGGGCAGTGGTGTCTTTAGTTTATAGACAGCAACCAGCGCTCGTGACTTGCTGCGAGCCCATAAGGTTCTTGATGTTTGTTCCTGCGGATTAGCCAGCTTATCTTCAAGGGCTGTTAGGGGCCTGTGGATGAGGGCGCTGCTGGCTTCCAGTCGCTGGTCAATATGACGCGGGGTGGGCCAGCGGAAGCGACGGCCATCGCGCCAGAACAAGAACAGCAATCCTGCAATAAATACAATCAGGCAGAGCACTGTGCCTGTCTTCCCAGCGATGGATGGGATTTGCAGTAACCATAAACCTGCAAAGAGTAAAATCCAGAGAGCCATACGCCAGAAACAGGTCAGGGCGTTTTCAAGCGACAACACGACACCGGTCTGGAAACGCTTGCGCGCCAGACGATCATAGAGAGGCTGATTCTGGTAATCTTTGGGTTCTCGGATCACAGTGTAAGCAATTTAGACTTTTGGCAGAAAATTACCATGCCGGAATGGCTTCTTCTTCCAGTATATCCCGAATGTTCTCGCGGTGACGAATAACCCGGAAATGCCCATTGCGGGTCATAACTTCAGCGGGCAGCGGGCGGGTGTTGTAACGTGAGGCCATGGCAAAGCCATATGCTCCGGCATTCATGATGGCGAGCAAGTCGCCGGCCAGCAGCGGAGGCAAGGCGCGGTCGCGGGCAAAGGTGTCTCCGGTTTCACATACCGGGCCCACCACATCATACATTTCAGGGGGGGCGGCGCTATCCACAACAGGGCGGATTTCGTGCCACGCTTCATAAAGGGCGGGGCGTACCAGATCGTTCATCCCCGCATCCAGCACCATATATTGGCGGGTCTTAGTCTTTTTGATATAGGTCACGCGCGCTAATAACAGTCCGGCATCCCCGACCAGCAAACGCCCCGGCTCAAGAATGATTTTAACGCCAAGAGGTGAAATCAGTTCGCGGATCAATTCTGCATAACCATCAAGGCAGGGGGCCTGCTCCCGGTCATAGACAATGCCGAGCCCGCCGCCCAGATCAAGAGAACGCAGGGGCAGCCCTTCTGCTGCCAGTTGTCTGGCAAAGCTAGCGATCTTGCTAAAGGCTTCACGGAAGGGTGCAAGCGTGGTGAGTTGAGAGCCAATATGAACGCTTAATCCTTGTACATCGATGAAACTGGTGTGGGCGGCTTGACGGTAAAGCGGAGTAATCACCTCTGCTGGTAGACCAAATTTATTATCCTCTTTGCCGGTGGTGATTTTGGCATGGGTCTGGGCATCGACATCGGGGTTAAGGCGGAAGGCAACCCTGGCGGTGATGCCTAATTGTTGGGCGATGGCGACGACCCGTTCTAACTCTGGCGCGGATTCAATGTTGATCTGGGCAACATGGGCGCGGATTGCGTACTCAATATCTTCGTCGCTTTTTCCCACGCCGGAAAAAACAATCCGGGCTGGGTCAATTCCTGCAGCTTGGGCGCGGACCAATTCACCGCCCGATACCACATCAGCACCGAGGCCCAGCCCGGCCAAATGATTGAGAACGCCCAAGTTACTGTTGGCTTTGCAGGCAAAGGCGATCAGGGGCTGGTTGCTGGCAGGTAGGGCACGGCGCAGGGCGGTCTTCAATCGTTCGACATTGCGGTCTAGCTGACCGCTGCTGTACACATAGCAGGGCGTGCCACAGACAGCGGCGATTCGTGCGAGGGCTACGCCATCGGCCTGCAAGGTGTTATCGGTGCTTTCAAACCCTTGGGACATTATGATGGGTCAGGGCTGGCGTTCAGTCGCAGGGTCAGGATAGGTACGCGGAAAAACGGTATCCGCGGCCTCCGGCGGGGCTGACAGGCTATCCGGCTTGACCCCACATGCGCAGAGCCCCATGGACATTAATCCGGTGAGGACGATATATAGGGGAAGGCGGCGAGCAGAACGCTGTATCGGCATGATGGCTCCGGTTCAAAGGCGACAACGCCAGATTGGCATATTTTTACATGCAAAAAAACCATGTGCGGATTTTTATCCTTCTAAGTTGTGGGCTGGCGATGGTCTGGCTGGCGGCCTCAGCTGCGCGCTATTTTACGGCCCATGTCCCGACAACGGCGGCCAGAATGCAAGATACAGGGGGCGCTGGCGGTGATTTCCCCCTGCTGGCGCTATCCAATCTTGGGGGGCAGACTGTGGATATATTCAGTCTTTATCCGGGAAAATTCCTGCTGGTTAATTACTGGGCAACCTGGTGCCCGCCTTGTCTGGCCGAGATTCCTTCACTGTTGAAGCTTCAGGACGCCGCACGAGCACAAAATGTCGAAGTGGTTTTTATCTCTCTTGATTTTCCGGA
>JAMPXY010000111.1 GCA_023700945.1 Alphaproteobacteria bacterium
CTGGCAAGTTATCCTAAACCATTGCTTGAAAAAATGGGACTGAAACTGGCTGAGGTGGCTTTGCGTGGTGGTGATGGGGCGCAGGCCAGTAAAATTCTGACTTTGCTCGAGCGTGATCGCTCGACCCTCAAGCCGTGGACGGTCGCCGGTCTGGATTATCTGCACGGAGAACAAAGGCGTCAGGCGCAAGATTTTGAAGAGGCGCGTAAGCTATGGGAGCCGTTACTGGAGAGCAAGGACAGACTCTATCGCGCGCGCTCGGGTCTTGCCTTGACTTTGCTAGAACTTCAGACCGGGACGATTGATCGCGACAAGGCCATCGACCGTCTTGAGGGGTTGCGTTATGCGTGGCGTGGCGACGAGCTGGAGGCTCAGATCAATTACATGCTGGGCAAGCTCTATCTGGAGCAGGATCGGTATGTGAAGGGATTTTCAATCCTGCGTGATGCCTCAACCATGGCCTTGCCTGATTCCAATATTGGTAAAGAAATAACCGGATTTATGACAGCAGCCTATCAGGATCTGATAGTTCAGGACAAAGATTTATCACCACTGGATGCGGCCACCATTTATGAAGAATTCAAAGAGCTGACTCCGCCGGGTGATGCCGGAAATACGGTCATTCAGCGTCTGGCCGAACGTCTGGTCGAGGCCGATTTACTCGGGCGGGCTGCCGCTTTGTTGCAGCATCAGGTTGATTATCGCTTGCAAGGATTGGAAAAGGCGCGGGTAGCAGTGCGGGTGGCGGGTATTTACCTGCTTGATAAAAATTCCCGGCCGGCCATGACGGCATTGGATATTGCGCAGGGCATATATTCTGCAGATACAACATTAAGTGCCGTACAAAAAAAGGAACATATGCGTGAAATTGGTTTGCTGCGGGCACGCGCGCTATCGAAAATTAACCGCACAGAAGAAGCGATTGAATTATTAAATGGTTTTGATCCTGATCCGGATGTGAATGCTTTGCGGGCCGATATCGCCTGGCAGGCGGGTTTATGGGATGACGCCGCTGAGGCCCTGCAGGATTTGATTTTGGATGAGTCAATTGACCCTGTTCGCCCCCTCACACTTAAACACGCGGATTTGATCTTGAACCGGGCGGTGGCCCTCAACCTTTCCGGCAATCGTGTCGAGGTTGCGAATATGCGTACGACTTACGAGAAAGCCATGAATCAGACCACTCGTGGCAAGTTGTTTGATGTCATTACCCGTCCGCGCAAGGTATCGACCTTGTCAGACCGTGAAACCATCGCTGGAATTGTCTCGGAAGTTGATTTATTCAGTCATTTTCTTGATAGCTACCGAGCCAGTGGTGATACGGCAGGAACCACATCGCAATAGAAGCGGTACGCTAGCCTGGCATTGGCCCTGATTCAAAGCTTTGAATAAGCGATCCTGAAATCAGGTGCCAGCCATCCACCAATACAAAGAAGATGATTTTAAACGGCAGAGAAATTGTCACTGGCGGCAGCATCATCATCCCCATCGCCATCAAGATTGAGGCTGTGACCATATCGATGATCAAGAAAGGCAGGAACAGCATAAAGCCGATTTCAAAGGCGCGGCGTAATTCAGAAATCATGAAAGAGGGGATCAGCACGCGCAGCGGCACAGCTTTTTCGTCTTCGAAAGGCCCCAGTTTGCTAAGGTCTGTGAACATTTGCAGGTCTTCACCCCGCACATGCTTGAACATAAACTGGCGGAAGGGCTCAACCGCACGCTCGAAGGCCACAGGTTCATCGATCTCTTCATTGATCAGCGGGACGATGCCGCCGTCATAGGCTGCCTGGAATGTCGGGGTCATGATGAACAACGTCAGGAACAAGGCGAGCGAGATCATCACCGTATTAGGAGGCGTTTGCTGGATGCCGATGGCCGTACGCAGGAACGAGAGTACCACGACAATCCGGGTGAATGATGTCATCATGATCAAGATTGACGGAGCCAGCGATAAAACCGTGAGCAGGGCCATCAACTGGACGATCCGACCTGTCATGGTGCCGTTTTCTGCATCGGCACCGAGATCAATCGTGATGCCTTGGGCAAACGCCGGGGTTGCCAGCAGGCAGGCGCCAAGCAGCAGGGGCAAAAAAGACAGAAGGATGTGCAGACGTTTCATGCCGATTTTTCGATCTTGATGACAGTGCCGCTATCTTGCGGGGCTTTGAGACTGCTTTCAATCACCGTCTCGGTATTCGTCCCCAGAATCAGTAAATGCTCGCGGTCGTCGCAGCGGATGATGGCCAGTTTTCGCCGCGGGTCGAGCGGCAGGGTTTCCACCACTTTCAGCCGCCGCCGCGCCAGCGGCATAACTGTGCCGCCATGGTTGATCCGGCGCATGACCAGTGCCAGCAAACCCATGAGAGAGAGGACAAATAGCAGGGCCGCGACAAATTTCAGTAGCTGGGGGGTGTCAAGAAGTTCCATAATTCATTAATCCTCATCGTCCTGATGTTCAAAGGTCTCGAGTGCCACGGAGAGTTGTTCCAGGCGCTGGATCATCAAGTCCATCTTGTCATCAACTTCTTCGGTCTCTTCTGGTGCAGGCTCCTGCGCGGCTTCACATACGGCGGCCACTTCATCATCCATATCGCCGAGATCAATCAGGTCGCCGTTTTCCACCTGACGGATGGCGTCTTCGATGGTGCGGATCAAGGCCTCGATCCGGGCGGGAAGGGAATCATGCATCTTTCTTGTCCTCGTGTTTCTTGTCCTCGTGATTGTCACCCTGCATAGCATTGCTCAGGACGCTGTCAAAGGGGTTGGGTTGGCCGTTTGCCTGATAGACATAAGATAAAATCTCCGCCACGGCCATAAAGGCTTCAGACGGGATCGGGCTGTCAAGCTCTATGGTGGCCAGCATTTCCGCCAACGCCCCGTCTTCGCGCACATTGATCCCGTTTTCAAAGGCAATCTGTAAAATCTGTTCGGCAATTTTGCCGCGTCCGGCGGCGGTTATCCGGGCAACATCGTCTGGGGTTAAGGCGTCTTGAAGCGCCACCGCAACTGGTGAAGATGATTTTTTCTTTATATTCAGTGGGATAAGGCGATCTGGCGGGGCCTTATCCGGGTCATTATCAAAGCGATCCACCATTGGCACGGTTCCTGCAAAGCTGAAAGCGGTGGGAATAAAAAAAGGTATTGGGAACCATGACTACACAAAATATCGGTCTGTTCAAAGCCCTGAACGCAAAAATGCAATATCTCGACATGCGGCAGAAGGTTTTGGCCCAGAATGTGGCCAATGCCGATACCCCCGGTTATGTGCCTAAGGATCTCAGCAAGGTTGATTTTGGCCGGGTGTTGCAAAAGGTGACCAAGGAAAACCGGGTTTTGGTCGATACCACCAACCCTCTGCATATGCCGCCCGGAGGACAGGTCGAGGATCCCAAAAACAGGGCTGCCAAACTGGTTTATGAAGTAGCCCCAGTTGGCAACGAGGTCAGTCTTGAAGAGCAGATGATAAAAACATCACAAAATACAATGGATTACAACCTGATGACGACACTGTATCAGAAGAACGTCAATATGCTGCGCACAGCAATTGGTACGGGGCGCTAATCTAAATTATCAAATGAGAAACAAGAGGTAAGCCTATGTCAGAACTATATAATGCGATTACCCTCTCAACGCATGGCATGAAGGCCCAGAGTACCCGCATCCGGGTGATCTCGGAAAATCTAGCCAATGCCGACACCGCTGCCGCCCAGCCGGGGGAAGACCCCTATGCCCGTAAAACCATCACTTTCAAAAATGTGATGGACCGGACGATGGACGCCAACACAGTTGAGGTTTCAAAAATTGCGGATGATAGAAAGCGGCCGTTTCCAGTGAAATTTATGCCCGATCACCCCGGTGCTGACGAGAATGGTTATGTGAAAATGCCGAATGTGAGCACGATTGTCGAGATGATGGATATGCGTGAAGCCCAGCGTTCCTATGAGGCCAACCTCGGTGTCCTTGACCAAAGCCGGAATATGGTGAGCCGGACGATTGAGTTGCTACGCCAATAAGAGATATTTATGATACAGTATAAGAGATTAAGAGGTTTTGCTTATGCCCGTGAATAACGTCAATCCTGCTGCTGCTGCCGGACTTTATGCCCAGACCGCCAAGGTCGGACAAGGGGTGGGTGTGGCTGGTGCGAATGGTGGCTCTTTCGGGCAGATGATCAAGCAGGCCACGCAGGATGCGATTGAAACTGTGAGGGCCGGGGAAAAAGCTACCGCTGACGCCGTCATCGGCAAGGCAGATCTTACGGATGTGGTTGAGGCGATGACTCAGGCCGAATTGACCCTGCAGACTGTTCAGGCGGTACGCGACCGTATGCTCAATGCCTACCAAGAAATTATGAGAATGCCCATTTAGGGGGATATGTCCTAAACCCTGTTTTTGATCAGGGGGCAATCTGCTAGGCTGGGGCCATGAATCAGACTGAAATCATTGAAGTAGTGCGCGAAGCCATCCTTATTTCGATCCAGCTGGGCACCCCGGTGATGATGATCGGGCTGGTAGTTGGTCTCGCGATTGCCTTGCTGCAGGCCCTGACGCAGGTTCAGGAAATCACGCTGGTGTTCGTGCCGAAAATTGTGGCGATGATGCTGGCAATCTTTGTGCTGTTCCCGGGATTTGTGGCCACCCTGATTGCTTTCACCCAGACACTTGCGGATCGCATGATTGCGTTGAATTGACGTATGGAACAAACGCTCCAGACATTTGTGACTCAGGGCGTTTTTGCCTTTATGATCACATTCGTGCGGATTGGCGCGGCTGCCACGATTATGCCGGGGATTGGCGATTCTTTTGTGCCCCAAAATATAAGGCTTTATTTTGCGGTTGCGTTATCGCTGGTGCTGATGCCGCTGGTGATGCCGTTTTTGCCCAGCCCTATCCCTTCAACGGTGATGTTACTGGTGCTGATCTGTTCAGAATTTATTATCGGTATTTTTATTGGCACAGTGGCGCGGATCCTGATGTCGGCGATGGATACTGCCGGGATGATTATTTCCATGCAATCGGGGTTGGGTAACGCGCAGGTGTTCAACCCCTCGATGGCGACTCAGGGCTCCTTGGTCGGGGCGCTGCTGTCGGTCACCGGGGTGGTGCTGATCTTTGTCACCAATATGCATCATTTGCTGATTTACGGCTTGATTGGCAGTTACGAAGTCTTTCCGGTTGGGCAGATTCCCGACAGTGGCGACATGGCCACTATGATCAGCAAGGCGATTGCCGGCAGCTTTATGGTCGGGATTCAGATTGCTGCGCCGTTTATTATGCTCTCGATGCTTTTATATATTGGTATGGGGGTGCTCTCGCGACTGATGCCTCAGGTGCAAGTTTTCATGCTATCGCTTCCGTTGCAAATTACCTTGTCGTTGCTGACTTTAATGCTGAGTTTTTCAGCGGCGGTTCTGTTCTGGTTGACGAAGTTTGAGGAAGGCATGATGTTCTTCTTTGGTGGGGGATGAGATGTCGGACGAAGACGACGACTCCCAGAAGACTGAAGACCCCACACCCAAGCGACTGGAAGAGGCCCGCAAGAAAGGCCAGATTGCCTTAAGCCGGGAGATGAATACCTGGCTTATGTTGCTGATGGTGACCTTGCTGATTGGCACGCTCTCAGGCCCGGTGATGACCGAAATGATGGTCTATATGCAGGGTTTTATTGAACATGCGCATGATCTGCCGCAGGTGCCGGGGGGCTTTCGCGAGACGCTGGGGGCCTCCTTCTGGAAGATACTGGGGCTGATGACATTGCCGCTCTTGGGTTTGATGCTGATGGCCTTTGTGGGCCCGTTTGCGCAGGTGGGCCCGTTATTCGCCCCTGAAGTGATCAAGCCTGATATTAGTAAAATTTCCCCGGTAAAGGGATTTAAGCGCTTGTTCTCAATGCGTTCGATTGTCGAATTTGTTAAGGGCATCCTCAAGCTGGGGATTGTCGGCTTTGTCGGTTATCTTTTGTTGGCACCGTTCTTTGGGAAGCTTGAACATCTGGTTGGCTTGCCAATTCCTCTCTTGATGCAGGAAATGCTGGCTTTGGTTTTGCGCTTGATGGCTGGTGTTCTGATCGTCTTGCTGGTCGTGGCTGTGCTGGATGTGCTGTATCAA
>JAMPXY010000112.1 GCA_023700945.1 Alphaproteobacteria bacterium
AGCCGGACAGCAACCCGCATCCATAACCGATCAGATTGGCAATGACGTAATGGACATGCAGCCCCTCGGAAAGTAGAAGGATGATAAAGAGAGACAAGGCTGTGTTCAGTGCACCTACGCCACAAAAGACAACGATTTGCCTGATCAGGCTGGAGAGTGTCTGCGAAGCCTTCATGGCTTTGCCTCGGGTTTGCTACAAACAGCGATGATAGAAACCCCGCAGGGCAAAGGAATACGTCCCAGTAAAAACCGTTCGGCAGCAAAGACCAACCGGAGAACCTGATTGATCACTTCGTAACGTGGCAGGGTCTCATCAGGACTATCTTTGACCTTGAGGGTCTTCTTAATAAAACGTACGAGCACAACCAGCGGGAATAGGGCTGAATTATAGTAGGAAATGAATGCAACCGTGTAACCGGCTTCCGTCAGCAGTTTTTTGAATTGGCTGCGGAGATAGCGGCGTTTGTGATGATTGACCACGTCATGTTGCGACCACAAAAACGGATAGGCTGGAACTGTAAACAGTGCGTATCCTCCCGGCTTGGTCAGGGTGTTGAGTGCCTTCAGGCTTTCGCTATCAGCTTCGACATGTTCGATCACATCAAACGCGCCGACTAGATCAAAGGGCTCATTAAAAGGAATGGGAGCGGGCAGAAACCCTGTTTGCAGGCGTTCGGCGGCAATGCCGGAATTTTCGCGGCAATGGCTGATAGCAAAGTCATCGGGTTCAAAGGCAAACACCTCACCGAAGCGTGAGAGCATTTTCAGGTTGGCGCCGGGCCCGCATCCGGCTTCAAGAATACGTGCGCCTGTGGGCAGATGCAGCCGTTCAATCAGGGTTGCCAGAATTTGGCGACGCCCCTCATACCACCAGTGGCGATCTTGTATATCGGCCATTCTGTGGTAAACATCCTGGTCCATGCCAATCCTATGCAGAGCCCCTGAGGACTTCCCGAATAATGAAGAGCGGGCGATTTTTAACTTGAATATAAGTGCGGCCAATATATTCGCCAATCACACCTATGCAGATCAATTGCAGCGAGGCAAAAAATGCAATAATGGTCGCAAGCGAAGCCCAGCCCGTTACCAGACTGCGATCTGAGAAATGGGCATAAATGGCATAGAGTGCCATCAGACCTGCCAGACACACACCAAAGCCAGCAAAGAGCAAGCTAACCCGCAGCGGTTTGATTGAAAAACTGCTGATAGCATCAAAGGCAAAGGCCAGCAGTTTATGGAAGGGGTATTTGGTTTCCCCGGCAAAGCGCGGCGCACGCTGATAGGAAAAGGCTTCTTGTCTAAACCCGACCCAGGCAATCATACCGCGGACAAAGCGGTGTTGTTCGGGCATGTTTTTGAATTCTTCGACCACCCGGCGTGACATCAGACGAAAATCTCCTACATCACGGGGGATGTGGGTGTCCGAAAGATAGGACAGCAGGCGATAAAACAGGCTGGCCGAAATACGTTTGAACAGGGTTTCCCCTGCGCGCTGATCGCGTTTTCCGTAGACAACATCAATGCCCGCACGGGTACGCTCCAGCATTGGCAACAACAATTCCGGTGGGTCCTGTAAATCGGCATCCAGCACCAGTACATAGTCGCCTTGTGCATGAAAAAGACCGGCTGTCAGCGCCAATTGGTGTCCATGATTGCGGGAGAGGTCGACAATAACCAGATGGGGATCGGTTTTAACCAGTTCGCGCATGATCTCATGCGTCTGGTCGCGTGATCCGTCATTGATCAGGACAATTTCGTAGGAGCTAACAGGGGCGGTATGGCAAACAGCGCTTACGCGTTTATGCAACTCTCTGATGCTTTCCTCTTCGTTATAGCAGGGAATGACAACAGAAAGTTCCATGGGTTTTGCTCCGGGATCGGATTAACCGGCCTCGACCTCTTTTTCTACGTCTTTGCCTGCTGCCTTCTTTTTCTTTTTGTCGGCATAGACATAGACAGGTGGTTTGTTATCCTTAACTGTTTCTGCGTTGAGGACGACTTCTTCAAGATCTTCCTTGTCTGGCAGTTCATACATCGTATCCAGCAACAGGTTTTCAAGGATTGATCGTAGTCCACGGGCACCGGTATTGCGCTCAATGGCTTTCTTTGAAATTTCTGAAAGCGCGCCTTGATCAATAGTCAGTTTGACATTCTCCATTTCGAACAGACGCTGATATTGTTTGACCAGCGCATTCTTGGGTTCGGTCAGAATTGAAATCAGGGCCTTTTCGTCAAGATCTTCAAGGGTGGCTACAACGGGCAGACGTCCTACAAATTCCGGGATCAGGCCGAATTTCAGGAGGTCGTCGGTTTCGAGGCTTTTTAGCAGTTCACCGGCGCGGCGTTCATCCGGGCCGCGCACTTCGGCGCCAAAGCCGATGGAAGTGCCTTTACCGCGCATCGAGATAATTTTTTCAATTCCGGCAAAGGCGCCGCCGCAGATAAAGAGGATATTGGTAGTATCAACCTGCAGGAATTCTTGTTGCGGGTGTTTGCGGCCCCCTTGCGGCGGGACAGAAGCTACAGTGCCTTCCATCAGCTTGAGCAAGGCTTGCTGTACACCTTCACCTGATACGTCGCGGGTGATGGAGGGATTGTCGCCCTTGCGCGAGATTTTATCGACTTCGTCAATATAGACGATACCGCGTTGGGCGCGTTCAACGTTGTAGTCAGATGCCTGTAGCAGTTTCAGAATGATGTTTTCAACGTCTTCGCCCACGTAACCGGCTTCGGTCAGGGTGGTGGCATCGGACATGGTGAATGGCACATCGAGAATACGGGCCAGCGTTTGTGCGAGCAGGGTCTTACCCGAGCCGGTGGGGCCAACCAGCAGAATGTTCGATTTGGCCAGTTCGATATCGTTATTTTTGCCGCCGTTTTCAATGCGCTTGTAGTGGTTGTGAACCGCCACAGAGAGAACACGTTTGGCGCGATCCTGTCCAATCACATAATCATCGAGCACAGCCTTGATTTCGCTCGGCGCGGGAACGGCCCCTTCGCCACGGCTGACCAGCTGTGTTTTGTCCTCTTCACGGATGATGTCCATACAGAGTTCGACGCATTCATTGCAGATGAACACATTCGGCCCGGCAATCAGTTTGCGTACTTCATGCTGGCTCTTACCGCAGAAGGAGCAGTAGAGGGTGTTCTTGGTCTCGCTGGAACCTGTTTTTGTACTCATCTCGAAAGGCGTCCTGTGTTTAGGTGATCGTATGCAGTGTGGCCATAATCTAGACTGGCCGGGCGGGAGCTCGAATCTCTTCTTTCCAATGTAGCGAACAGTGCTTCTGCCGCGCAAGCCCCTAATTTTATTGAAGTTGTATCTGTATTACGTTTTTTAAAGCCCTCATTGCGTATAGGGGCTTAATCATATAATCAATGCGCTGGAAGACTTAATGAACTCTGAACTTTTAAACAAAAATGTCCGAAAGAACTCTGGAAGATCTGGCTGAAAGTTTTGCGCTGTTTGGCGACTGGGAGGAGCGTTATCGCTATCTGATTGATCTTGGGGCTCGCCTGCCTCCGATGGATGATGGACTAAAAGTTGAAGAACACCTTGTAAAGGGTTGTACTTCCAAGGTTTGGCTGGTTCCATCAATACAAAACGGCGTGTTTCATTTTATGGCGGATAGTGATGCCCAGATCGTACGCGGGTTGGTTTATCTGCTGGTAGTCGCGTTTCAGGACAAACCTGTGGACTATGTCCGGACCTATGACATTAAAGCGGCTTTTGAGCGTCTCGGGCTGCACCAACATCTCTCGCCCAACCGCCGGAACGGGTTTTTTGCCATGGTTGAGAAGGTGCAGGCGCTGGCCGCGGCCGCCTGATCCAGCCTTTGGTATGCACCTAGGGGCTTACGGCCGGGCAGGGATTGTTGGCGGCGTTGACTCTGACATCACAGGGGGCCTGACCGCTGGCCGGAGGCAGGGGTTCTTGCACAGGCAGGGTTCGGCCATTGAAATAGGCTGCGAGCGGTGCCAGCACAAATCCGGCTACCAGACAAAGCCCTATCTGGAAACGGGCAACTTTATGCGGCATGGCAGTTCTCCCTGAACGGCATTGTCATTATTGGTTATGAAGGCTTGGCTGTGTGTTACGAGACAGTGACGCCAACTGCTTGATGACGGCGGCATCATCGTAGGGGTTGCACAGATAGTTATAAGGGGTTGATAGATCGAGAGTGATCGCCATCTGCGGTTTTGCGGTTGACGTTGTCGGCCATTTGCCGAGGAGGTCTGATTGTGTGACTTCTGCCAGCGTCGGAATACATTCAAAGCCCGCCACGTTCACAGCAATTTTTTCCTGCTGGCATATACGGTGCAGTTCCTTAAGCTTGCGTTTAAGGGCCAGAGTTTCCTGCGGCGTGATATCATCAAGACGAAAACCATCGGGAAAGCGTAGGGCATAAAGCTCGCGCGCATCTTCTTGTTGGGTTGCCGCGAGGCGCGGTACATCGGCGCACAAGCGGTCAATCAGCAGGGCAACCATATCAAGGTGCAGCTTGTGGAAGCTATCCGACAGGGTCAGCGGTGCGGGGGCCTTCATGGGAACCGTCTCTCTATTCTGGTTTGATCACAGGGGCGGCGCAGGCTTTGGCGCGTTCCATGGTTTCCCCCACGGTGGGGCTGGCGGTGACGGGATCACAAGGAAAGCCTTTGGCCGCAAAATGCTCACTGATCACGGCTGAGATCTTGCCGTTGAGTTCAACCGGTTTGCCAACCACACCGCTGGCCAGCATTTGTGAACGAGCTTCACTCAAGGGGGCTGTGACTTGCGGGTCTTCGGGCCAGAACTGATGCCCGGCCAGCGCCGATCCCACGGCAACCAGCAATGTGGGAATTTTAGAATCTTTCAGGTTTTTAAAACTACCGAGAAACGTATAAATGGCAGGCCATGGACTTGGCATGTTTGATCTCCTGTCCCAAGTGTTCTTATGAATTGCGACCACTAGTAGCACAGCCGCTCAGGAGCCGCCAAGTTTATTCCTTGGGTTTGGCGTCCGTATCGACGTCTTCCTTTTTTTCTTCTTTTTCAGATGGTTGAGCGTCAGCAGGGGCAGCCGCAGGCATCTTGTAATTGACGCTTTGCAGGATCGAGGCAAACATTTCATCGGCCCCGGTAATATAGTCGCCGGTGATATCGGCCTCGAGACTGAAGATTGATTTTTTACCGATCCAGAGCTGGCCGTTATAAATCAGGTCTTGTTCGCCCTTTTTGCCAGAACCGAGCAGGAAGGCCATTTTGGCATCGGGGTGTTCGTTATAGCCGGTTTCCATTTCATCGAGTTTACCGCGTCCGGCCATGGCGATCAGGGTGGTTTTCATCACATCGCCGTTATAGCGTTCATACATGGTGGGCTCAGCCGGGTTGCAGACCACATCAATTTTCAGCGTGGCTGTGACATCGAACACCTTGGTGAAACTTAAAACTTCATGGCATTGGTTTGGATCATCGGGATTGCATTTCCGGCCCAGCAACGGCTCGCTCGGGAAGGTGATGGTGAATTCGCATCCTTCAGGGGAATAGGTGTAAGGCTCTGCCGCAGCAGGTGCAGTGATCAGCAGCAGCGGAAATACGAATTTAAGCCACTTCATCGAGAACCTTCCTGTCTGGCGGAGTCCATGTTTCCGGATCAGCCTGTGTTTGTGTTTGCGCATTCATGTCCTTGACCTCGTGCCGGCCATCGCGGATGACCCAGACATAAGGAATGTTTTTTTTGCTGGCATATTTCAGCTGGTCGCCGAATTTTTTGGGTGCGTGATACATTTCGACATTCACGCCATTCTTGCGCAGCGTGCGCGCCGCTTCATAGGCGAGGGGACGGTCAGCTTCATTTTCCGGCACCATCATCATGACATGGGCGGGGCCTTTGGGTGATTTATCGTTTAGTCCCATAAGGTCCGGGCGCTTTTGCTTGATAACATCGAACAGCCGCGAAAACCCCAGTGAAATGCCAACGCCCGGCAAATGCTTGTTGATGTAGCTGCCTGCCAGATCATCATAACGGCCGCCAGAGCAAACGGAGCCTGTAAATTCTGGAACGTCGAGAAGCTGCGTTTCATAGACCGTGCCTGTGTAGTAATTAAGACC
>JAMPXY010000113.1 GCA_023700945.1 Alphaproteobacteria bacterium
ACTCGATTGGCAGCGGCAATGACGAAGATTATACCAACGGCACACGCCTCACCTATTTTGATGCTCAGGCAGCCGTGCCGGATTTCATCCACGCCATTGCGGGCCGCATCCCCACATTTTCCATCAACCAGACCACCAGCATATTTTATACGCTCGGGCAAAATCTTTACACACCGTCCGACATCACCCTGCGCGAACCCCCTCCCGGAGACAGACCGTGGGCGGCATGGCTTTATCTTTCCGCTGGCCTTGTCACGGTAACAGACAATCACGTTGATGAAGTGGAACTGACCACTGGTGTGGTTGGCCCGGCGGCAGCAGGTGAGCCCGTGCAGCGCGTGGTTCATGAAATTCTGGGGGCCAGCACACCCAAAGGCTGGAACAACCAGCTGCATAACGAACCGGGCCTGATGGCATCATGGAACCGTCGCTGGCCTGCCGCCTGGGAAAACACACAGGGTGATCTTTATATGGCCGCCGAACCCTATGCCGGAGTAACGATCGGTAATATCTATACCTACGCCAGCGGTGGGGCGACCTTCTACATCACCCCGGACAAAAGCGGCATGCAGGACGTGCCGCCCCGCGTACGCCCGGCAATTCCCGGCACTGGTTTTTTTGCCACGACCGATGACAGTGTCAGCTGGTACATATTTGCCGGAATTGAGGGCCGCGCCCTTGCCCGTAATATTTTTCTCGACGGCAACAGCTTTCGCGACAGCCCTAACGTGGACAAGAACTATCTGGTCGGGGACGCCACTGTAGGTCTTGCCACCACATGGGATGACCTCCGGTTATCCTACAGCGTGACCTACCGCACTCGCGAATTCAAGGGGCAGGATGAAGGCTCGCTTTTTGGCAGCATCAGTCTCGGCTACCGTTACTAATGATCCATTGGCCTCAAGCTTGGCGCCATGGCCATTTCATGCTATGTTGCTATCAGCGACTTTAATGCCATAGGTGACATTATGAAACACGACCTGATCCATATTCAGGGAAAAGCCTACGTGCTGGTGCCTTTGCACGAATATCGTACCCTGCAATCTCCACCCCAGACAGAAATGGCAGCCCTCCCGGCTCCGGTGATGGACACCCTTTATGAGGGACGAGATCATCCGGTTAAGATTATCAGGAAACACAGGGGCCTGACCCAAGCCGAACTGGCCGCTGCCTCAGGAGTATCGCGCCCCTATCTTGCGGAGATTGAAACAGGCCGCAAAACCGGGTCGCTCACCGCCTTGAAACTGCTGGCAGCCACGCTCGAAGTTCCGCTTAGTCTGCTGATTGGCACAGAAAACTTGTAAATACCATAACTCGAGATTATGGTATCTGCCAAGAAGACAAAAAAAGCGGACGCAGGCAGGTTTCATCATGTTGGTCATTGGACTCCTCACTCAAGCATTCTATGCCAGGCAAAACAAACCGGCAGGCAATATCGGGCCCTATAGCCGCAACCAGCTGCGTTATGGCCGCTTTGAAGTAATGGATAGAAGCCTCGCCGAACGTCTGCACAATTGGCAATCCCGCCATGACAAAGCCCACACCGCCATTAATGAATTTATGAATGAAACATTCCCGCGACAATTCTGCTGGGGGCGCACCTTATACCGCATCGGTGATGACGGCCATGTCAACGATGTGCTTTACAATGGCTATATCCCCAAAGGCTGGTCAGGCGGAGGTGAAAAGGAGGATCGTTACTTTCACACCATCGCGCCGGATGATCCTCAGATCATTCAGGAGATCGCGCGCCTGCCCCGGGTTCCGTCCTACCGCGAATTAGCAGAGACGATCGACTGGCCCTATTTCGAAAACAAGGCAACCAACGAATTAAGACATGCTATTATTGAATCCATCAACCGCAGCCCATATATCGAAACACCAGAAGGCAGAATCATCCTGCACCTGCCCTATGCGGATAATTTTAGCGCTCATGAGAAGATAGCCACCACCCTGCAGGAATGGGAACCACCGTCAGGGCTGCAGCCACTGCCAGATAAAAAACGCAGACTCTTGGAAAATCGCCTGTAAACTTAAGATGATCGCAGGCTATAGGAGCGGTCATGACGCAACGCCGGAATTGACTCCCGCGCCTTGGCCACAGCGCTCATATCCAGGTCAGCCATGACAAGCCCAGGCATCTCATCACCTTCTGCCAATATGACACCCCACGGATCTATGATCAGGGAATGGCCATAGGTTCTACGTTCGCCCTGATGCGTACCGCATTGCGCCGGGGCCAGTACAAAAGCCCCATTCTCAATCGCGCGCGCGCGCAATAACGTATGCCAGTGCGCCTGCCCTGTTGGCACAGTGAAGGCTGCCGGCACAGTTAATATTTGCGCTCCGGCCTGGGCCAGAGTCCGGAACAAGGCGGCAAATCGCAGGTCGTAACAAATCGCCAATCCCAACATTGCCCAAGGTGTGGCCACTGTGACAGCCTGCTGCCCCGGTTCAAACACTGCGCTTTCACGGTGACTTTCCCCAGTCGGCAAATCGACGTCAAAAAGATGAATTTTGTCGTATTTTGAAACAATGTCGCCATTAGCATCAAAAACAAAGCAGCGATTGGCCATTTTACTATCTGATAGACGGATTGATACTGATCCAGCCACCAGCCATACCCCTAGTTCTCGGGCCAATTCCGAGAAACGCTGCAACACAGGGTGTCCCCCCTCGGGCAGTGATGATTTCAGTTTTTCAGTCGCAGGTACCCGGATATGGCAGGTATTTTCCGGAGTCAAAATCAGTTGCGCACCCCGTGCGGCCGCCTGCCGGATAAAACCCTCCGTCAACTTGAGATTGTCTGCAATATCCGGCCCGGCATTCAGTTGGACCAGTGCCACTTTCAAGTGCTTAGACATTCAGCATACCATCCAGTTTACCCGCTGATTCCAGCGCATAAAGATCGTCACAGCCCCCCACATGTACATTATCAATAAAAATCTGCGGTACTGTCCGGCGGCCTTGGGCACGCTTCAACATCTGCTCACGCAAATCATCGTCATTATCCACCCGGAGCTCAACCGGGGTTACCCCTTTACGCTGCAAAAGGTCTTTGGCGCGTACGCAATAGGGACAAACCTGTGTTGTATATATTTCGACATGTGCCATGGTGCTGTTTCCTGCTATGGTTTATAAATATTACGGCTATAAACTGTATGAAAGTCAATGAATAGTCAAAAACTGCTCATCCTGTCGGTCATCGCAGCCCTGCTCATTATCAGTGGGGCTATTGCCTTTGTTCAATTCCGCAGTGGAAGCCTGACAATCGGCACCCCTGCTGCATCACAGGACAGCAAAGTTGTTATCGACGACATCATGGCATCCTGTACGCCGAACGATAAATGCATAGTGGTTGATACGACCTGTAATTTTTGCTGCAGCTATGTCGCCATCAATGCCAAAAGCGAACAGCTCTACAACCAGATGTTTGACCAGACCTGCAAGACCTACAAAGGCGCCTATTGCGAATGCCACGATCTGAATAATTACCCCACCTGCGTCAACGGTAAATGCCAGATGGTACAATGGTCAGCCAAACCTCCGCCTGCCCCTGTGGCCAAAGAGCAGATTATTGCTCCCCAGCCACTCCCGCAGATACCGGCCAACGTCAGCCCTCCGAACCAACCCCTCGGGAACCTCGGCGATGAACCCCCGGAAAGCAATATAATCAGCACAGAAGATACTACCCCGGCGGAGAATTCTTTCGATACCCACCCCCCAACAGATGATTTGTTCGCCCCTCTGCCTGACACCTACACACCGCAAACTCCACCGGAAGCCGCCGATGTCGAAGTCATCCAGCCATGATGTCATCATCAGCGGTGGGGGCACGCCGGGACTAACGTTAGCTTTGTTACTGGCGCAAACGGGACTGCGTAGTGTTGTAATTGACCCGGCCCCTCTATCACAATTCACGATATCCAGCCCTGAGGGCCGAACATCAGCATTGATGCAAAGCTCAATTGCGGTACTCAAACAGACGGGTGTCTGGGATATGACCCTACCCTATGGTGCACCGCTTGAAATTTTACGCATCATTGATGATAGCTTCGGCAACAAGACACAACAAATCGAAACTAATTTTCCAGCCTGTAATATTGGACTGGATTTTTTTGGCATCAATATGCCTAACAATATCCTGCGTTCCGCTCTGGCGATAGCCGCGCGACAGCATAAGGCCACAACACTTTGTGGCTCATCACGCTTGACCGGATTTAGCACCGATGATTTCGGTGTAACAGTCAATCTCGATGATGGAACATCCCTACGTGCTCCGCTGTTGATTGCTGCTGATGGCCGAGAATCTCCGGTACGTGAAAAAAGCGGTATCGCCTGCTGGCATCACGATTACGGCCAAAGCGCTATCACCTGCCTGATCCATCACTCATCCTCGCACCAAAATATCTCGACCGAGTTTCATCGCCCGGGCGGCCCGTTTACCCTCGTGCCCTTGCCTGGAAATACTTCAAGCGTCGTCTGGGTAGAAAAAACAGCCGATGCCGATACTTTCATGGCTTTAAGCCGCCACAATTTTACGCAAGCCCTGCAAGACCGCACCGATAGCCGCCTCGGGCGGATCACCCTGTCCTCAGATCCCCAGTCATGCCCGCTGATCGCCTTGCGTGCCAGAAACTTTACAGCCCGCCGGGTGGCACTGGTGGCCGAAGCCGCTCATGTTCTCTCACCGCTAGGCGCGCAAGGTCTCAATCTCAGTCTACGTGACGTCGATTGTCTGGCAAAAATTATCATCAAGGCAGCACAAACAGGAATGGATATCGGTGCGCAGTCCATTCTGGCCACGTATGAAAAACAACGGCGTTCTGATATCTGGGTGCGCTCAATCAGTACGGATGGCCTGACCCGTCTTGTCAGTCATAATCACCGACCGTTGCATGGCTTGCGCCGTACGGGTCTAAAGACCATCAGTATGATTGAGCCACTCAAAGTTATGGCCATGCAACAAGGGATGGCCGTCTAATCTTTGACTGTGCGGGCGATGGTCAACACACTGACCTCCTGTGCCCCCGCCGCAAGCAGGGCCGTGGTACATTCACGCACAGTTGCGCCCGTTGTCAGCACATCATCAACCAGCACAATATGTCTCCCACTCAAAGATGATGCGTGACGCGGATTGGCGATGAAGGCTTTTCGCACGTTGTGTGCCCGTTCACTCCGCTTCATGTGACCTTGTGCCACCGTAGCGCGCACACGCAGCAACGCGTCAGGTAAAGATGTCAATCCCAGCTCTCTACCCAGTGCCTGCGTCAGCAATGCCGCTTGATTATAACGACGACGCAGCAAACGCCAACGATGTAGCGGCACCGGCACCAGCAAGGGAGTAGCCGGCCAGTAGCCAGCCCCAGCCCTCATTAGCCATGGTGTAAAAGTTTTAACCGCATAGGTTTGGTCGCCATGTTTGAAACCCAAAATCATCTGACGGCTATTATCGTCATAAACCAGTGCCGAACGCGCCCTACGAAAGGGCGGCGGATTGATGAGGCACTCGGTACAGCGTACCTCATCCCGATTTTCTGTCTCAGGGGCCACATCAGGACTAGCCGAATCCGAAAAAGACAGAGGAATTCCACAGGTATGACATTGTGGATCGGCTACAAAACGGAGCCGCGTCCAGGCTTCGGCCGCGACCATTCCCTGCCGTTCCACAGGTTTGCCCGTCAGTGGACAGCGCGCTGGTAATAACCACTCGATGCAACGCCCACATAGTGACTTAATAACTAATTGATTTAAAATGATAAATTTCATGTTATTTTTCATATTAAAATGGTTGCGGACTCGGGGCCTTATAATGTATAAATTCTGACAGGGTTTGGCATGACCCTCCGTGAAGAATTAACCGGGCATAAGGCATGGCGCAAGCAAAAGTCAGCAAGCTAAGAGATGGTCACCGCAAAGCCTTGGGCTTTGAAGAGACCCATGCTGCTGCCAAGCCGATCTCTCGTGAGCTGGAAAAGTACTATCAGCGTCATGAGCATCTCAAAGGCCTCTCCCCCAGCATTATCCGCAAGGCTTGGTTTACAATGTCGCACCTGCTGCTTCATCCGGGAGCCCGCGTGGTCGATATG
>JAMPXY010000015.1 GCA_023700945.1 Alphaproteobacteria bacterium
ATAGCGGATTTTTTGATTTTGATTTTCACATCGTTGGGGCCAATCGCGGGAACAGGATTATCCTGCATCCAGATTCCGGGTTCCGATTTGATCTTGGCAAGTGATTTCATGATGTTGCGTCCTTGAGTGACTAAGCGGCGCATCATAGCACCGGTGAGGGGCAGCGTAAAAGTTTAAGGGTGCTATGCACAATAATTTGTTTATGTTAATAGGGTGACTTATGAAGCAAGATATATCCATCATCCATTCGCCATTCGGGAATATCGAATTGATCGCCGAAGGGGATTTCCTGACCTATTGCCGCCGTACTAATAAACGGGCGACGACGGGCAAGGCCGCACCTGTACTGAAAGAGGCGGTGAAGCAACTGGATGCGTACTTCAAGGCAAGCTGACGGAATTCGACCTCCCGCTGCTGCAACGTGGCACAAAATTCCAGATGAAGGTGTGGGATACCATCCTGACCATTCCCTACGGCTCGATGTGGAGTTACAAGCAACTGGCGAAGGCGGTCGGTAATCCGAATGCCTCACGCGCGGTGGGGACAGCGAACGGCTGTAATGAAATCTGGATTATCGTGCCCTGTCACCGCGTGATCGCGAGCGGTGGAGGCTTGGGCGGCTATGGCGGCGGGCTGGATGTGAAGCAAAAGCTGCTGGATATCGAGAAGCGGGATATTCCTATTCATCTTTTGCCTTAGGACATCTTTCTTCCCGCGCCCTCTTTCCGCGGTTAATGGTTTCACGCATGGGGGCAGTTCTCACACGAGATTCTAATTTTCTAGAGATCATAAAGCTCATTATATCCATGCCAGCTTTGTATATTTCTTCAGCTATTTGTTGGATTTCGACTACTGATATTGGCTTTAAATCTAGTTTGATACTCCCCTTTGCCCTCAGTCTATGGCTATAGACCTGTCCAGTGTCGGGATTTCTCATGAAGTTATTATGAGCTACTATATTTCTCTTATCCATTGCTTTGCTAGCGGCTTCTAATAAATCGTCAATCTTGTCTAATTCGTTTATATTTGGCGCATCCAGCTCGGCTAATGCACCGATAATATCATTCTTTAGCGGAAAGCTCATTTGAGAGGTTAGTGCTACAGTTTGAATGTTATCAATTCCAAGAAGTGCTCCAATAAAATCCTGCAGAACATGCTCAGTTTGAGCAGACGATGCAACAACTAGTCCTATTGCACGGAGATACTCTGGGGGGAGATTGTGAGGGTCAAAATCATAAACTACAAATTGTGTGACTTTTGATTCTGAGCCGATCATTTAATTATCCTATTTTTTGTTAATAAACACCAAATAGCTTTCATGGATTCTGAATCAAGCCGCCTTCTTCAAAATCCCTAATTCTCTACCCACCTCAATAAACGCGGCAATCGTTTTGTCGAGATGTGCTCTTGTGTGTGCCGCTGACATTTGTGTGCGGATGCGGGCTTTGCCTTGGGGGACGACGGGGAATGAGAAGCCGACGACGTAGACGCCGCGCTTCAACATTTCATCGGCGAATTTGGTGGCTAGCGCCGCGTCATAAATCATCACCGGGATGATCGGGTGGTCGCCGGGGAGGATGTCGAAGCCTGCGGCTGTCATCTTTTCGCGGAAATATTTTGCGTTGTCGCGCAGTTGTTTGCGCAAGCTATCGCCGCTTTCCAGCAGGTCGAGGACCTTCAGTGAGGTGGCGGTGATGACGGGGGCCAGCGTGTTTGAGAACAGATAGGGGCGGGAGCGTTGGCGCAGCCATTCAATCACTTCTTTGGGGCCGGAGGTGTAGCCGCCGGACGCGCCGCCCAAGGCTTTGCCGAGTGTGCCGGTGATGATATCGACGCGGCCCATGACGTTGCAATATTCGTGCGTGCCGCGACCCTTGTCGCCGATGAAGCCGACAGCGTGGCTGTCATCGACCATCACCATGGCGTCATATTTTTCGGCGAGGTCGCAGATTTTTTGCAGATTGGCGATATAGCCATCCATCGAGAAGACGCCGTCGGTGGCGATCAGGCGGTGGCGCTGCGCTTGCGCGGCTTTCAGATGGCTTTCGAGTTCGGCCATGTCGTTGTTGGCGTAGCGGTAGCGCTGGGCCTTGCACAGGCGGATGCCGTCGATGATGCTGGCGTGGTTGAGGGCGTCGGAGATGATGGCGTCTTCTTCGCCCAGCAAAGTTTCAAACAGGCCGCCATTGGCGTCGAAGCAGGAGGAATAGAGGATGGTGTCTTCCATGCCCAGAAATTCGCTGATGCGTTTTTCCAGTTGTTTGTGGATGTCCTGCGTGCCGCAGATAAAGCGCACCGAGGCCATGCCATAACCATGTTCGTCGAGGGCTTTTTTGCCTGCGGCGATTAGGTCGGGGTTGTCGGCCAGACCCAGATAGTTGTTGGCGCAGAAGTTCAAGACATGTTCGCCGCCGGTAACGGTAATGTCGGCGGATTGCATCGAGGTGATGACACGTTCTTTTTTGTAAAGGCCGCCTGCGCGTACCTTTTCGATTTCGGATTCCAGATGGGTCAACAGTTTGGTTTTCATGGTTTTTACCTCTGCCGGGCAGGATACCACCGCATTTTCGTCGCGCAAAGCCTTGGAAAAGGCGGGCCAAAGGGGGGAACAGGGCTTAAAAGGGCTGAATCTGGGCAAATTTGCCCCAAAACCAAATCGATACTTGCGGAAAGGCACCGACTCCGCTATGAAAACCTCACGATAACACCTTAATTTTACAGGGCTTTGGAGCCCATTTAGCGTAGACGTATGAATTTTGAAGAGTTGGGCCTTGGGCCTGAGATTGTCCGGGCGGTCACCGAACGTGGTTACACGACCCCGACCCCGATCCAGGAACAGGCTATCCCGTATATCCTGATGGCCCGTGATGTGATCGGTCTGGCGCAGACCGGCACCGGCAAGACCGCAGGCTTTACCCTGCCGATGATTGAAATTCTCGCAGGCGGGCGGGCGCGGGCGCGGATGCCGCGTTCCTTGATCCTTTCACCAACGCGTGAATTAGCGGCGCAAATCGCCGAGAATTTTGACATTTACGGCAAGTATCACAAGCTGACCAAGGTTTTGCTGGTGGGCGGCGAGAGCATGGGCGACCAGATCAAGCTGCTGGAGCGCGGCGTGGATGTGCTGATTGCCACACCGGGACGTTTGCTTGATTTGTTTGATCGCGGCAATATTCTGCTTTCGGATATCAAGGTGCTGGTGATCGATGAAGCTGACCGCATGCTGGATATGGGCTTCATTCCGGATATTGAAAAAATTGTCTCCAAGGTGCCGCCAATGCGGCAGACCTTGCTGTTCTCGGCCACCATGCAGCCGGAAATCAAGAAACTCGCGGATAAATTCCTGTCCAACCCGCGTCAGGTTTCTGTGGCGCCTCCGGCATCTCCTGCGGAAACTGTGCGTCAATCACTGGTCTGGACCTCTTTCCGCAAGAAGAAAGACGTGCTCGAGGCCTTGATCAAGCGCGAAGACGTCAAGAACGCCTTTGTCTTCCTGAACCGCAAGCGCGATGTTGATGAGTTGGCCAAGTTTCTGAAGGCCAAGGGCTATAGCGTGGCTCCGATGCATGGCGATATGGTGCAATCGGTACGCACCGTGACCTTGCAGGGTTTTAAGGATGGCAAGATCACATTGTTGATCTGCAGTGATGTCGCAGCACGCGGTCTGGATATTCAGGGCGTGTCTCATGTGTTCAATTACGATATTCCGATGCACCCGGAGGATTACGTTCATCGCATTGGCCGTACGGGTCGGGCCGGGATGGCCGGACGATCCCTGTCAATTGCCGCCCGTGATGAAGATGAAAAATTTGTCGAAAATATCGAGAAGCTGATCAAGAAAACAATCCCGCTGGAGACCGTTGAAATCGAAGCCCGCCCTGCAAAACAGCGTGAGCGTGCCCCGGTGCGTACTGAGGAGCCTGTGGCTGAGAGTGAAGACGTTGGCTTTGTTCATGGCGGCGACCGCCAGAGCCGGGCTGAGAAATTTGCTAATCGCCGTCAAAAACCTGCTGTCCGCAGCAACCGTCCGCCGCGATTCGACGATGCGGTGGAAGGCCCGGATACGCTCGCTGGCGACGATATTCCGGCGTTTTTAAGACGCTAAATCCCTCTGTTTCCTCTGGAAAATCCTTCTGAGCTGCCTTGACGGGTGGAACCCTTGCCGCCACAATAGCAAAGGGTTTGTTTTTGTTCTCTTTTTTCTGGATTTACCTTTTGTGCGTTCTGCCTTTGCGATAGCCCTTGGCGTATTTTTATGCTCGGCCAGTGCCACAACGGTACAGGCGCAGATGCTGACTGGTTATGGTGCGGCTCCGGCAACTGTAGCGGCGCCTGTAAAGGTGGCCGCGGCGCGTCAGTTGCGCCTGACTGACCCTGATGTGCAGGTATTTTCTCTAGATGAACCATCAGCGCCGAAAGTCATGACGGCGGTACCGGAAATATCGGTGGCGCCACCGCCTGAGGTGATGGTCGCACCGACACAAGCGGCATTATCACCGTCCCGTCAAGGTCAGCCCCCGCAAAATCAGACCTTGCAGCGCCAGCCTTTGCTGATTGCCCCTGACCCGTTATCTGCCATGTCTCCTGTTGATGCTGCCGTAACGACGGCTCAGCCTCCGGCAGTGATGGCTTCTGCTGTGGCCGCGGTGTCGGGTGGTGAAATAGAACAAGGCTCTTATGCAGCGGCAAGGACAATACGGGCCGCACAGTCGGTGATTGCGGCTTCGGCCACCACCGCCCTCCCGCAGACCGGCATGGGTAATGAACAGCCGGTTGATTTTGAAGCCGATAATCTCCAGCACGATGAGGCAACCCGGACCATCACCGCTACCGGCAATGTCCAGTTGGTGCAGGCGGGCAAAATCCTGAGGGCGCAGCGTATGGTCTATAATCTGGCGGCTGATACAGTGAAGGCGGAGGGTAATGTTATCCTTTCGGATACGAATGGTGATATTCACTTCGCCGAAGAATTCGAGCTGACCGGACAAATGCGCGAAGGGGTGGTAAAAAAATTCCAGACCTATCTCGGTCAGGGTGGACGTTTTACAGCGTCGGCTGGCCGTAGAATGGCCAATGGTGATATGCACCTGACTGATGCTGCCTACACACCGTGTGATTGCGAAAATGATGAGGAAAATAACCCCGCATGGCAAATTAAAGCGAAGGAGGTGAATTACGATAAGGAAGGCGGGCGTATCAGCTACAAGCATGCCAAGTTTGAAATTTATGGTGTACCGGTGATGTACACGCCCTACCTGTCGCACTCTGATGGCCGCGAGAAACAAAAAAGCGGTTTTTTAACACCCGGTTTTGGTTTTAACAGTCAGTTGGGCTATCAGGTTACCAATCAATATTACTGGGCAATCGCTCCGGATCGCGACGCCACGATGGGCGTGATGCTGACGACTAAGAAAAATCCGGTGGGTTTGATGGAGTACCGTCAACGTTTTGCGAATGCCGAATTGACGTTGAACGGCAGTGCTACATCATCTACGCGCAAGGATCAGGTCAGTGGTGAAGAGGTCACACGAGGCGAGGAGGCGCGGGGTCATTTATTTGCCAAGGGCCTGTGGGATATCAATAATAAGTGGCGCAGTGGCATCAATCTTGAACTCACCTCTGACGATCAATATTTGCGCCAGTATGATTTTGGCAGCAAGGATGTGCTGGAGAACCAGATTTATGTCGAGCGTTTTTCGGGACGCAATTATGCGGTCGGGCGCGTATTGGCCTTTCAGGATGTGCGCGTGGATGAAGAGCGTCGTGATCAGCCGGATGTTTTGCCAGAAGTCACAGCCAGCTTTACGGGTGAGCCGAACCAAATGCTGGGAGGGCGCTGGCATGTCGAGGCAAATGCCTTGGGTTTAAGCCGCGGGGGTGAGGGGCAGGATATGAACCGTGGCGTTATCGCTGCGGGTTGGCAACGTAAATTGGTGTCACAGACAGGCTTGGTCAGTACGGTTGATATCAGTGCGCGCGGTGATGTTTATAAAGTTCATGACCGGGATTTGGCCCAGTTGGACCCGACTCTGGATAGCAGCGGTAGTCAAACCCGGTTCTTTCCACAAGCACATATTGTGACATCTTACCCGGTGGCACGTTCGTTTGAAACCATGCAGGTGATGCTGGAACCTGTCGTGGCATTAACCGTGGCTCCGAATATCAATGCCGAGGATAGCGCGATCCCGAACGAGGATAGTGAAGATGCCCAGCTGGACGCCCTCAATCTTTTTAACCCCGGCCGTTTTCCCGGCAAAGACCGGATAGAGGATCGTTCGCGTGTGACCTATGGCATGCGTTCGGGTTTCTATGGTTATGGGGGCAGTTATCTTGATATGTTTGCCGGGCAAAGTTACCGTCTGGATGAAGATGATAATCCGTTCCCGCGTGGCTCGGGCCTTGATCTGCAAGAATCCGATTTTGTCGGCCAGATTGCAGGCATGTACGATAATCGTTTCAGTTTGAATTATCGTTTCCAGTTGGCCTCGGATGATCTTTCCTCACAGCGCCATGAACTGGATGGTTATGGTCGATGGGATCGGTTTGCCCTGACCTCGCGTTATCTGTATGCGACCTCCCTTGAGAATACCAGTATCGAGGAGGCGCGGGAACAGATAGAAGGTATCGCCTCGATTGATTTAAGCCGCCGCTGGCGCTTTAACACGGGTGCGCTTTATGATCTGGGTGAAGATCCGGGACTGCGCAAGGCTGCAGCCGGCATTGATTTTATAGGCTGCTGCATGTCATTCTCACTGTTGGCAGAGCGTAACTATACGACGGATAGTTCTGGTGATAATGGCACTGATATTAAATTCAGAATTGGTCTCGATCATCTTGGACTAATTGAAACGGCAACGTCCGATTATTGGAATAATCGCTCGATGACAGCAAATGATTAAGGTTGAAGTGCTTTAGTTTCCTATTTATTGCTGCACTGCGTCTTGAATCTCTTCATATAAAGACTACTTCGCTTATATACCCACAAAAAGGTGCAGCATCGACATGCGGACACGGTTCGCATGAGGGGTGTCGTGTGCATAGAGCCTCGAGGAAAAAATGAATACTCTAAAAGAAAGCCTATCCATTCTGCTTATTAGTGACAGGGATACTGATACCCAGTCAATGACTCGACACTTGGGACGGCATATGCGGATGCCGTGGCAACTTATCCGTTGCACTAATATCCGCGAGGCTGATTATCAAATAGCACAGGCGGATATCATTATACTGGATCTGGAACTTGTTGGTCTTTCGTCTCCGCGGCAGATATTCAAAGAGGTGGGGGATCGTGCCTGTGAGGTTCCGATTATAGCTATAACGAGTATCGTGGAAGGTGAAAATGGCCTTTCCACATATGTTATGGAGCAGGGGGCTGCGGATATCATTGTTCGAGGTCAGTTCGGACATTTAATTGATGCCATCGAATTTGCGCTGATCCGTCAAAAAATTAATGTGGATCATAGAAGAATGACGGATGCGGCTTTGGCAGAAAGCGAAAGTCAGGTTACAGCATTAAGGGGGATGAAAACTCAATCGGATTGGGACGCAGTAGAGAGCAAAAAAAGTCAGATTGATGATCAAGAAAAAGGGAAGCAGATTCTGCGTATGTTTATGGGTGATTATTCCGTTGACCATTAATCGCAGCGGTAGACTCGTGCCTGTATTGCCGCGTTAAGCCTAAGATTTAGCCGTAGTATTAATCTTGAGTGGCACATAAGCTGGGCAAAAGCGGAATATGCCTGTGGCCAGAGGTACCAGCCCAACAAGACCTGCCCAGGTTTGGAAATAAACGCCTGCCCCCAATATCAACAGGCCTGCCGTAATGCGTAGAATTCTATCTGATGTTCCGACGTTGCACTTCATGAAATTTCTCTTGTCAGCAGGTTAACTGGTATTTGATATAGGGTTAAAATCGACGGGGGCTAGCCCCCGCCAGCAGCTACCGAAGGGTTGAGACTGAAAATCCGTCGTTGGACTGTACCGGCACTGATGGTCTTTGCAATCACTTTGCCTTTAAGGTCGTGTGAGAGTCCTTCGATTTCTAACGTATAGCTATCATATTTATCTTTTCCTAAATCTCTTTTTACGCGCTCGATATTGCCTTCGGTGATCAGGAGCGACATAAAGGCTTCCTGCAGGAAGGGGCTGGTCTCGGCCTGCTTGCGGAACTCCTTAAGGATGGCGATCAGATCATCCATCTTTTTTGTTTCTACGGTGGCAAGGATATGCGTGCCTGCGGACTGGTTTTGCATTTCCAGTAGCAGCGTCGCTGATTGATAACCGCCCAGTTCCGCGTTGAGCAGAGCATGAGGCTTGGTGAAAGAGCCATCAATTGTTAGCGCCACGTTATGGAGAGAAAAACCATCGCGGCCCAATTGGCCAATTTGAAACTGTCCTGATAATTCAGGCACAGGCGAGTGAGGCCCGGCTTCTAGTGTCAGCCAGCCTGACAGACGACTGGCATTCAGATGGTCCAGATTGATGCGGCCTTCGCTGATATCGCTTTCCAGCATCAGGCCATAGGCTGCACTCCAGCTGCCTTTGATTTTGGCATCCAGTACTAATTGATGTTGGGTGCCGCTAAGACGGGCGCTGAACAGTTGTTGATCAGGATGATCGGGATGGCGAGCGGTTTCACCTTGCAGCGCCAGACGGATGGCCCCTGCGGGCGTGTCCATATCGATAATGCTGTTGCCTAGAATAAAGCGGTCAACACGTGGCCCCAGAGTTCCGGTTGCAGGGGGCAGTGACCAACCTGCAAAGCTTAAGCCCAGTTCTTCATTCCATTCACCGGTTAATTGCAGGTTGTCGATTTCTAGGCGGCGTGGTTTGCCGATGAGCGGAAATAGCGGGCCGCCAGAAGCCGTCAAAGTGCCAATCATGCTGAAGCCATCACTATCAAGCGAGATGCCGTTGAGGGTCAATCGTCCCGGACGGACATGGCGGTCTTCGGTTTTACTGAGGGTAAAGCCCGCGGCAGATAGAGTCTTTGATACACGCGAAGGGGACGTTGATGAAATAAACAGGGCAGCAAACGCTATAATTACGCAGCCCGCGAAAGCGAATTGTGTCTTGGTTCCCAACAAGTTCCATAGCCGAATTAACATGAGCAGGAGATTAGCGTGTGCAGGGGACTGCAGGCAAAGAAAAAGCACCATTGGAGTGGTGCTTTTCTGTGAAAATGAAACAAGGAATATAAGATTTATAAGTCTTATTTAGCTTAAGGGCGTGCCGGGGCCGGGCCAACCATGGTCTCGCAGCTTCTGCGGGCCACTTGTGCGGTTTCACCCATTCTGGTTTGGCCGCTGACGCATTTGCCCATGTCGCCTTGCCATTTGTTAAATTCACGCGACCATTGAGCCTGTGCTGCTTTGTTATCTTTTTCCCATGTTTTGTAGGCTTTTTCTTGATTGCAGTCGGCTTCGAGTGTTTCGATGCGTGGGCCGTTGATTGCACGGGTAGCTTGGTCGCCCAGAATACCAACGCCTACACCGAGGACAGCGCCGATAGCAACTTCGCCAATATTCCCTTTGCTGCCACGACGTGCGGCAGCGCCAATGGTGCCTGTGCCTTGGTTGATGGCGCGGTTGGTGGCGTTACCGCTGGTGCTGGCACGAATTTCTCTATTGAGGGCCTGACAGGCTTGATAGTTTACTTGAACCGGTGCGCCATCGGCGTGGTAACGGATGCCGCTACTTGAAACTTGGGTATTTGCGGTGCGCTGACCTGCATCGACTGAACGATACTCGGGAAGGCCCATACCACCTGTGGAAGCGCAACCTGTAAGTGCAGCAGAACCAACCAGAGCGGTCACAGCCAGAAATCTTTTTGTAATATCCATTTTCACACCTCTAAAACTAACGTTGTTAGTGAATTCCTTGTATAAGCTTATGTTTTCCTAAGCGTGTCGATAGAATAATCCAAGTTTTTATAATTGTCAAATATATTTCCATAATTTTGATATTTTATAAAATCGGGGGTGATTTTTCTAAACATGACAAACCCCGCCATTGGGAGGCGGGGTTTGTACAAGGAGGTTTATTCTATTTTTAGAAGCCGAACTTCAGACCTTTGAGGGCCTTACCGATTTCGCGGGTCGCCGCATTGGTGGCGTCTTTCACGGCTGTTTCTGTGGCTTTTTCAACGACTGAGGGCTTTTCGGCTTGTTTGCCACGTTGGGTTTGTTCTGGTTCACAAGCCACTGTGTTATCGCCTTTGGCGGCTTTGACTGCATCTTGTGCTGTTTCTTGTGCAGTCGTGGTGGCCGTTTTGGTGGCTTCTTTAGTCAGGTCACGGACAGCACCGGTGGCAGCACGGCCAAATACCTTGCCACCAATTCCGCCGAGGGCGTCAGAAACAACGTCTTTGGTGGCTCTTTGGGCTTCTTTGCCAGCCTGTGTGGTGGCATCGCGGGCAACCTGACCAGCGGTCTGGCCAGCGATTTTTTCGGCGACGCCTGGCTTGGTTTTTTGTTGTGGGACGCATTTCACAGCGGGAGTGGCTTCCGGAGCCACATCCTGCTCTTGTGCATAAGCGGCTGTGCCGACACCGACAGCGGCGGCCAGCATGGTTGCTTTTAAGGAGTTATTGAGCCAGTTGGACATTTTAATCACCCTTTATTTTGTTGTCAGTTACGGCCAGCGTATTTTTTGGTCTTTTTGTTAATCTTTTATTTATGAATTTATAGAGACGTTACAGGAAATGACTTTTGACGTCAATATATTTTTCATAATTATTGATTCTTGGGTAGGGGAATGCCAGCCTCTTTGTAGCGGCGTGCGCGCAGTTCTTCCAGTTGCTCCTTCTTGGTGCCTGGGCCCGCAGACCCCTCTGCGCCTACCGGAGCTGCATTGGCCGCCCCATCGCGCGCGCCTGAGCGGCGGCTCGGTATGTTCTTTTGCAGATGTTCTTGAAATTGCTTTAATTCAGCATCTTTCTCCTGCAATCTTTTTGCGCCCCTGACCTCGCTGGCAAAACGAGTGGCTTGGCGGGGGTCCGCTAGATTATATGTTTCGACCAGCAGCGGTTTTGTCGGATCAACGGCAAATTCAAATTTACAGCCGAGACGATCATTTTGGGCAAAGCCGATTTTCCCTTTTTGTCTTTGCCCTGTTTCATAAGTTTTAAGTTCCGGGGACTGCCCCAAAGCCAGACAGGTTTCGCGGATGCTCAAGTCGCCTGTGCCTTCCTGTGCGGCTGCGGGCGTTGTGACGGCGGTTGCCAGAGCGGCAGTTAAGGCGATAGCGGTTTTTTGCAAGAATCCTGACATTGTTTCACCCTCATGTCTGAAATTATTATCTGTGGGAATATATAACCAGAACTTGGGGAAATGCAATATAATTATTTACATAATATTAAAATTTTACCAGCAGCAGACATATGAGATGCCACGGCAGGGATATAATGGGGACTTAGATATCAATGTCCTGAACGAATTCGGCGCGTTCCTGAATAAACTGGAAACGGGCATCGGCATTGCGGCCCATCAGCCGCTCGACCAGATCATCGACTTCAGCGTGACTGCCTTTATAAGGCCCCTCAGTCTGGGCAAGTTCAGCGGTAATGCCCAGTGCTTCGAGAGCGTGTGGCAGGGAAACACGTACCAGCGTCCGTGAAGCCGGGTTCATCGTGGTTTCTTTAAGCTGGGCTGCGGGCATTTCCCCCAAACCTTTAAAGCGGCTGCTATCGACCTTGGATTTGCCTTTAAAGACAGTCTTCATCAGTTCATCTTTATGGGCATCATCCCGGGCATAGACCGTATTGCCGCCCGCTGACAAGCGATAGAGCGGGGGCAGGGCTAGATAGAGTTGGCCCTTTTCGATCATGGGACGCATTTGCGTGTAAAAGAATGTAACTAGCAGCGAGGCAATGTGGGCACCATCAACATCGGCATCGGTCATGATGATGACTTTTTCGTAGCGTAAGTGCTCGAGTTTGAAGTCACGCCCGGCCCCACAGCCCAGTGCCTGAATCAGATCCTGAATTTCTTGATTGGCACGCATTTTATCGGCGCTGGCGCTGACGACATTGAGAATCTTCCCCCGCAGCGGCAAGATGGCCTGCGTTTCACGGTTGCGGCCCTGTTTGGCAGAACCACCGGCCGAGTCACCCTCAACAATAAATATTTCAGTGCCTTCGGGATCTGTTTTGCTGCAATCCGCCAGCTTTCCCGGCAGGCGCAATTTGCGCGTGGCCGATTTGCGCGCCATCAGCTTGTCATCTTTACGACGTTGGCGCTCTTCGGCGCGGTCAATAATAGTTTCAAGCAGATTTTTAGCGGCCGCAGGGTCTCCAGTCAGCCAGTGGTCGAAATGATCCTTGATCGCGGTTTCAACCCAGCGCGTGGCTTCAGCGGTGGCCAGCTTTTCTTTGGTTTGTCCCTGAAATTGCGGGTCGCGGATGAAAATGGACAGCAGCATCGCTGCTCCGCCCATGATGTCATCTGCCGTGATGATGGTACCCTTCTTGTTGCCGATTAGTTCCGCGTAACCCTTCAAGCCACGGGACAGGGCGTTGCGCAGGCCTTGTTCGTGGGTGCCGCCGACCGGAGTCGGGACGGTATTGCAGTAAGAATGGGTAAAGCCTTCCCCTTCCTCTGGCCAGGCAATAGCAAATTCGACTTGCCCAGCCCCCTCTGGCAGTTTGCCGTGACCGTAGAACGCCTTGGGTGTGAGAGTCGCCCGTTTTTCCAGTGAGGCCTCAAGAAAATCAAGGAGACCCTTGGGGAATTTG
The DNA here is from genome assembly GCA_023700945.1 of Alphaproteobacteria bacterium. Taxonomy (GTDB): domain Bacteria; phylum Pseudomonadota; class Alphaproteobacteria; order Micavibrionales; family Micavibrionaceae; genus Micavibrio_C. The sequence goes on from JAMPXY010000015.1 coordinate 12,733, forward strand.
AATACGTCTTTTTGCGGAATTTTACCTTCATCGGACAGCAAGGCCGGGGCGCAGGCCCAGTGTATTTCGACGCCGCGGAACAAATAGGCCTTGGAGCGGGCCATCTGGTAGATCCATGAAGGCTTGAACTGTGCTTTCGTGCCAAAAATATCAGGATCGGGATGAAAAGTGACGGCAGTGCCCTGCGCGGTAGTTTTGCCTTTTTTCTCGAGCTTGGTTTGAGGGGCGCCGCGAGAATATTCCTGTCGATACAACGTGCCGCCGCGTGAGACTTCAACAATCAAGCGATCAGAGAGCGCGTTGACAACCGAGCTGCCGACGCCATGCAGGCCGCCTGACGTTTCGTAGGCTTTGCCGCTGAATTTGCCACCGGAGTGCAGGGTGGTCAAAATGACCTCGAGTGCCGACTTGCCGGGGTATTTCGGGTGATTATCGACGGGGATGCCGCGGCCGTTATCAGTAATCGTTACTGAGCCATCTTCATTCATGATGACTTCGATTAGGCTGGCATGGCCTGCAACGGCCTCGTCCATTGAATTATCCAGAATCTCGCTGACCAAATGATGCAGGGCGCGCTCGTCCGTGCCGCCAATATACATGCCAGGACGGCGGCGGACAGGCTCCAGCCCTTCGAGAACTTCGATGTAACTTGCATCGTAATCCTCTGATTTGTCAGCCTTTTTGGCGTTAAATAGGTCTGCCATAATCTTCCCGCATTTCTAGGTCATCATATTCGTCTGAGGCTTGGAAAGTCTGGACTTCCAACCCTTTTAGATAGACAATCGGCGGCAACTTGGAAAGTCAAAAAGTTAACAACAGCAGCAGATATGCCCAGCAATCCCCAGCATGACATAGTGATTCCCGAAGAAATAAGGGGCCGTGACCCGGTCTTGGTGATGATGCCCATGCCATCGGACACAAATGCCAACGGGGATATTTTTGGCGGGTGGCTTCTGGCGCAGATGGATCTGGCGGCCGGAACGGCCGCTTACATGTTTACGCGCGGGACGCCGGTGAAAACCCGGGCGATCAGTGAGATTGAGTTTCACAAGCCGGTCTATGTCGGCGACAAGGTATCGATTTACAGTAGCGTGGCCAAAGTGGGAAACACGTCGGTGACGATCAAGATTGAAAGCTGGGTGCTGCGGCGCAAGCAAATGATCTATGAGAAAGTAACGGAGGGCGTGTTTACCATGGTCGCTGTGGGGCCGGATGGTCGTCCCACGTCGGTTCAGAGTAGCAAGGTATAGTCAGGAGAATTCTATGAGTCGTAAATTAGTCGTCAAATTTTTCTTGTTACTGCTGGCTTCACTCTCTTTTGCCGGAGCAGGGTACATATCATCAGCGCAGGCGCAAGTTGTTGATCTTCAAAAAATGACCAAAGTACCTCGACATAGCCAGATGTCACAGAAGGATTTTGAAGCGCAAACAATACTTTTTACTGAGGTGCCCCAAGGTGACAAATATCTGGAGTACAGCATCCGTCTCCCGCAGGGCTGGCAGAAATTGGGAGAGAATGATGAGGTTTCTGTTATCGATCCCGTAAAACAAAATCAATCTGAGGATTCATCCGGCAACCCTCATGATATTTTATCTTTACGTCAGGAAAAAATTGAATCTGACCGTATGAAAGTGGATGAAACAAAGGGTGGCGCTGCAAAGGCCAAAAAGCAGAAAGAAGTTGAGGAATACTCCACCCTGCAAGGAATGACCCATAGGGAGGGCCTTAAGTTAAGATCCCAGATTTTTAATACATCATTATTGGGGCCGGTTGCAAAATACGTGGGCCCGTCTAATTTGCTAGAGCGCTCCAGGGTTGAGATTATGGCCATGCAGTTAAAGCAAGGCATTACAACCAGAAACTGGTTCCTGAGTTATATTCTGGGTCGCCATTATACCTTGATGGGTATGGAGCAGATTAACGAGACCCGTGTCGACGCCGAATATGTTTTGCTGGAAAAAGGCGTGAGTTATGTTGTGAGGACTTCGGCCATATCGAATGGTCCGCGTATGGTTCTTGTTTCTTATATTGTCCCTGAGGCGTCTTGGGAAAAAGAGCGTGATCTTCAGGAAATGGCGATCGATTCCTTCCAGTTTCTGGCACCCGAAGCCCTTGTTATTGATGACAAGGATGTTTATGGCTTTCTTGATCTGGTGAAATTCACCTACCCCACCACTTGGAAACTAGTGGCGCCGAATGTCTATAATATTGAAACGATGTCAGCCAAGTTGCTGTATTCAACAGATTCTAAATCTCTTGATGGTGAGATTGACATTAATTTGATTTCCACCGAGATGGATACAACTTTGATCAAGGAAGTTGAATATGTGCGCAATAATCTCGCAGAAAGAGGTTTTGTAATAGGAAAAGATCTCGAGGTTGCGGGTGAGTATTCTTTTGATAAGAGTATTACCTTTAACCGGGTTGAGGCCTACACAGTCAAGAACGAAGAAAGATCATATATTGATTATGAGTTCTGGCTCGGGATTATGGTCGAAGATCGCTACTATTATATTGTGACAATGTTAACACCGGGACGCAAAGCTGACTTTTATACGTGGGCAAGGAATACTGAAACCTTTGCCATGGTTATCCAGAGCATGATGCCGCAGGCCCCTGGAGAAACTCTGGACGCGGCATTTATAAAGAAACAGGAGGCCGCTAGGAAAAGACGTGATGAAACGACAGATGCGATCGAGACAGAGGCTGGTTCTGACGATGACACCGTCGATGAAGAGATGTGATTGAGGCTTCGTCTCAATAGTAAAAGCCCGGTGTGACCGGGCTTTTTTATATCTCATTTAAGGGGTGATCAGTTTATCCCGAGTAATACATCATGTATTCGATCGGGTGCGGCATGGTTTCAAACGCCTCGATCTCTTCCATCTTGAGGTCGATATAGGATTCCAGCATGTCGATGCTGAAAACATCGCCTTGCAACAGGAATTCATGATCGGCCCGCAGCGATTCAACCGCTTCGCGCAGGGAACCGCAAACGGTCGGAACCTTGCGCAGTTCTTCTTCCGGCAGTTCATAGAGGTTTTTATCCATGGCTTCACCGGGATGGATCTTGTTTTTGATCCCGTCAAGGCCCGCCATCAGCATCGCTGCATAGGCAAGGTACGGATTCGCCAGTGGATCAGGGAAACGCACTTCCACACGCTTGCCCTTGGGGGAGGACACATACGGTATCCGGCAGGAGGCCGAGCGGTTGCGTGAGGAATAGGCCAGCAGCACGGGGGCTTCATAGCCCGGCACCAGACGTTTATAGCTGTTGGTCGCCGGGTTGGTGATGGCGTTCAGTGCCTTGGCGTGTTTGATGATCCCGCCGATATAGAACAGGCACATTTCAGAGAGGCCTGCATACTGGTCGCCCGCAAACAGCGGCTTGCCGCCTTTCCACAGCGACTGGTGGCAGTGCATGCCTGAACCATTATCGCCATAGACGGGTTTGGGCATGAAAGTCGCGGTTTTGCCGTAGGCGTGGGCGACATTGAAGACCACATGCTTGTAAAGCTGCATGTTGTCGGCACAATCAACCATGGTCGCAAACTTGATGCCAAGCTCAACCTGACTGGCGGCGACTTCATGGTGGTGCTTTTCAACCGGCACGCCGACATTTTTCAGCACGGTGACCATCTCGGCGCGGATGTCCGAGGTGCTGTCGACCGGGGCGTCGGGGAAATAGCCGCCCTTGATGCGCGGACGGTGTCCCATATTGCCTTGCGGGTATTCGCGTCCCGAGTTGTAGGGGCCTTCAATGTCATCGATTTTATAGCTGACTTCGTTCATGTCCACTTTGAAGCGCACATCATCGAACAGGAAAAATTCGGCTTCGGGGCCGAAATAGATCGTATCGGCGATCCCTTGGGCGAGGGCGTAGGTTTCAGCGGCCTTGGCGATCGAGCGCGGGTCGCGGACATAGTTTTTGCCGGTCGAAGGTTCGATGACATCGCAGAAGATTTTGACGGTCGGCTGGGCCGCAAACGGATCAAAGCAGGCTTTGGTGACGTCGGGCTTCAGGATCATGTCGGACTCGTTGATGGCCTTCCAGCCCGCAATCGAGGAACCATCAAACATCACGCCGTCTTCCAGAAAATCCTTGTCGATGGTATCAATATGCTGGGCGGTGTGCTGCAACTTGCCGCGCATGTCGGTGAAGAGGAAATCGACATACTGAATATTGTTGTCTTTCAGGACTTTTACGAATTCAGGGATGGTTTTGCAATTGATCAGACCTTCAGGCATAGACATGATTCCTTCTCATAAGTATTGGTGCGATGCACCTATGTATTAAACGCATAACTGACATGCGCGGGGGACATTAGCATGGTCAAACTCGCTCGTCCATAGGGAGTTTGCGATTTTTTTCAGGATTTTAGTGGACAAGTCTTGACCCGGGCCGCCTCTCTGGATTAGAGAAAGTACCGCGTGGCGGCTGTAGCTCAGTTGGTAGAGCCCTCGGTTGTGGTCCGAGTGGTCGTGGGTTCGAGTCCCATCAGTCGCCCCATTTTCCCTATTATTGCAACCCGTCATTAACGGTCTCCGGATTCCCGGTCTGATCGTGCCTGCTCAACTCCCGGGCATGGGGTATAATCCGGTTGTTGTGGAACGCAAATCCGGATGTGAGGGGATGATGAAATTGAATTGTAAGAAGATCGTGTGTCTGGTGGGCGGGATCGTCATTTTAGGGATGGCGGGATTTTCCGCCTGCTGTCACGCGCAACAACCACAGGCCCCAGCCCCCGTCCAAGGCGTTTGCGAAAGTCCGCACGGTGGCCCGATAACGCCGCTCTTCCAAGACGTAAAACAAATTTACCTTCTATGGGACTACAAGGCCGAGCAGCCTGAATTGTTGTCGGAACCGCTGCGCGAAGAGGCGCTTAAAAAAGAAGTGCTGGCCTATATGCAGACTTACTTAACCCCTTGTTCCAAAAGTAAGGAAATAAAAGTTATGGATTGGGATAATGATGAGAAAATTCAAAATGAGCATAATTTGATTGTCTATGCCTTTATTGTGCAGAACGCAGAAATAGATAAAAATTATGACATAAGAAAAATGACATATTTAAACACTGTAACGTTTAGGGGTGGCTTCTATAGGGCTGGATCATTTATGACGTCGGGAGATGTTTTTTCGATTGCTCATTATTCTACTAAAATTGAAGGGCGGACTGATGACCTAAATCGCCGGGTTAACTCAGCAATAAGAAGCAGTTTTAGAATCAGGGGTGAAATTCACTAGGAATTGTAGGTGCACAATGTCATCGAATGATTATTTAAAACTGCTGCGCCGGTATAACTGGACGGGTGAAGTTAACAGCTGACTGCCTAACTCCCGGGCATGGGGTATAATCCGGCTGTTGTGCAACACAAATCCGGATGTGATGGAAAAAAATGGAAATTACGCTGAGTAGTAAGCTGTTACTTATCGCAAGCTGCCTATTGCTGGTGGCGTGTGCTGGAGAAACTCGGGCTCAGGTTGAAGAGAGGGATAAAAACCTATTACCTGTATCAGATTCTGACTTGCTAAGTCATAAATGCGAGGAGTTAAAAGTAAGAGAAGGAAAAAATTATCGTGTAATTTCTGGGAAAGTTGTTCGCGCTGGAATGGTGCCTTTACCTGCCTTTGATTGTTTTGGTAACTCGAATTGCCAGATGCCTTATGAAACAAGTTTTAGTGCAATACTGGATGTTTCTGACGATTCAAAAAAATCTAATGAAATTGTTGTTTATACAATGCAGGAGACTGTGGAGAATTTGCAAAAGAAGGAACCATATCTCAAGACTGATAAAAATTACTCATTTTGCGGAGAATTGATTCTAGAGGCTTCTCAATTTAACAGGGGAAAAGAAGTTTACTCTGTTGTGGACTTAACATTAATTCTCGAAAGATAAAGATTAGGTAATGCCATGGCATGGCATGGCGTATAACATCAATGATGAGCCAGTCCCTATAATTGAGTCCCTATCTGGAGTGAACCCGCCGGTCAGTAATGCCGGGGCGGGCAGAGTTCGGGCGGGCAGTAATGTTTCCATTCATGGTAAAGTGTGCGGCTGTCGCGGAGGTGCCGGGCGCGGGCCGCGAGCGTATCGAGGTCGCCGCTGGCCAGTGCGCTGAGGATATCGTCCGGGGTGATGGTTTTTTCGGCTTCGTGGCGGAGCATAAAACCCAGCTGTCCGGCGTTGTTGGCTGCCGCCAGTTGGTGCATGATGGGCTGGTCGGGGTAAACGCGCAAAAGCGCCTGTTTGAATTGCTCTGAATAGTCCATTACGCTGTGGTTCTAGTCCTGACGCTTTTTAGGGAGCGAGACTGCTAACACAGCCCGGTTTTGCCGTGCAACTTAAAATGAGGCCTGCGATGCAAAAAAATGACCCCGATCTCTGGCAAGCCGATTTGCCCCGTCCGGCCCAGGACGGGCATAAATACGACCGGGGCCACCTGATTGTGCTGGGCGGGGTGGATATGACGGGGGCCGCGCGGCTGGTATCGGAGGCGGCGATGCGCATTGGCTGCGGTGTTTGTACGATTGTGTCGTCTGTCGCCGCCAAGGAGATCTACCTTAAGGGCGTGCCGCATGTGATGTTCGAGCCCTATGAACAGCTGCGGAAGTTTCCCCTGCATTTGAAAGATTCGCGCCGCACCGCCTTTGTCATGGGGCCGGGGGCGGGCGAGGTTGACGAAGAATCCTTGCGTCAGGCGGTACTGGGGGCGCTCGCCACCAAAAAACCCGCGGTGCTGGATGCCGATGCTCTCAATGTCTTTGCCGATTATCCCGAACGCCTGTTCAGCGCCCTGAATGATCACTGCGTCCTGACCCCGCATGAGGGCGAATTTGCCCGGCTGTTCCCTGATCTGGAAGGGTCGCGGGAGAAAAGGGCCGCCGCCGCCGCCCGCCAGTCGGGGGCGGTGATCCTGCTGAAGGGGGCGCAAACCGTGATTGCCACGCCGCAGGGCGATCTGGTGGTGAACGACCATGCCTCGCCGTGGCTTGCGACCGCCGGGGCGGGGGATGTGCTGGCCGGGATGGTGGGGGGCTTGATCGCGCAGGGGATGGATGTGCCGATGGCCGCCGCCGCTGCCGTCTGGATGCATGGCGAAGCCGCCTTGCGTTACGGCCCCGGTCTGACCGCTCCCGATATTATTTCCGGAATCCCGCCCATCCTGGGCGACCTGCTGTAAAACCCGCCGGAAAATAAGGGGCAGCGCCCCCCAAAGCCGGGATTTCGCTTGATATTTACCCGCGATTCTGGTTTTTGATGGGCTGTCTTATCCTTGCAGAAGGATTGGGCGGATGTGGCGGAATGGTAGACGCACCAGATTTAGGTTCTGGCGGGGAGACCCGTGGGGGTTCAAGTCCCTTCATCCGCACCACTGGACAAGACCCTAACAAGTTTAATGTAAGAGATGAACAAAGCCATGCAAGCTAAAGAATTAAAAAGAGAAGACCTGAACATTCAGTATGAAGTCACCGTGAGCGCGATCGATATCGACCGCCATGTTGATGACCGTCTGAAAGAGGTCGGCAAGACCATGAAAATGGCAGGGTTTCGTCCGGGCAAGGTGCCGCTCGATATTCTTAAAAAACGCTATGGCAAAGCCGTGATGGGCGAAGTGTTGGAAATGGCCGTGAACGAGGCGTCAGCCAAAGTCATTCAGGACAATAATCTGCGCCCGGCGCTGCAGCCGAAAATCGAGGTCAAGGAATTCGATGACGGCAAGGATCTGGTGTACACCATGGCCATCGAATTGCTGCCGGATTTCAAGGTGATGGACCTGAAATCGGTCAAGATCGAAAAGCCGGTGGCCAAAGTCGAAAAGAAAACCATCGATGAGGCACTGGAGCGCATTGCCAAGAGCAACCGCGAAACCGAACCTGTCACCGAAGATCGCGCCAGTAAAAAGGGCGACATTCTGGTGATTGATTTCCATGGCCGCACCGCCAAGGACAACAAACCACATCCGGGTATGCATGCCCATGATTCCCAGCTGGAGCTGGGGAGTGGCCAGTTTATCCCCGGTTTTGAGGATCAACTGACGGGCAAAAAAGTCGGTGACAAAGTAGAAGTGAAGGTAACGTTCCCTGAAGCGTATCACGCTGCAGAGCTGGCCGGTCAGGACGCTATTTTTGATACCGAGGTCAAAGCCATCCTTCAGGCTAAGGCCACCGAGATCAATGATGACTTTGCCAAGAAGCTGGGTCTGGATAACGAGCAGGCGCTGCGCGACATTATCGAAAAACAGATTCAGTCCGAGTATGACGGTTTGAGCCGCCAGAAGGTCAAACGGGCGCTGCTGGATACGCTGGATGATGCCCACGATTTCGACATCCCGGCAGGCATGAAAGATCTGGAATACCAGAACATTCTGATGCAGGTGAAAATGGAGCGCCAGTCGGAGCTGGTCGATGGAGAACTCAAGCTTTCCAGTGAGGAAGAAGAAGAACTTCATGCAATTGCTGAACGTCGTGTGCGTCTCGGTCTGGTGCTGTCCGAAGTGGGTCGTGCCAATAATGTCCAGATCACCGATCAGGAAATGCAGCGCGCTGTCATTAATGAGGCACAACGCTATCCCGGCCAGGAAGCACAAGTGTTCGAGTATTACCGCAAGAACCGCCAGGCTCTCGAAGCCCTGCGTGCGCCGGTCTTTGAAGACAAGGTTGTGGATTTCATTCTGGAGCTGGCCAGTGTGACCGATAAAACAGTATCGGTCGAAGACCTGAGCCGGGAAGAGGAAGAAGAATCCTACCTTGAAAAGAAAAAGGGCAAAAAGGCTGACGCCAAGCCCAAAGCCGAAAAGAAAAAGGCTTAAAACAGCAAATATGATAACCCCCGGCACAGTCCGGGGGTTATGTTTTGGCGGCAGGTTTGTCAGCCCGGCTTTAAACTCTGCTCTTGAACTGCTGGCGTTGCCGCGCTAGGTTTTACCCAGTACCTATCCTACTGATTCACTTTAATCCTCTGAAAGATTCCGACAATGAGCGAACGCGATCCGATTGATACCTATATGAGCATGCTGGTGCCGATGGTGGTTGAGCAAACCAACAGGGGCGAGCGGTCATACGATATCTATTCGCGCCTGTTGAAAGAGCGCATCATTATCCTGAGCGGCCCGGTCGATGACAATGTCTCGAGCCTGATTTGTGCCCAGTTGTTGTTTCTTGAATCAGAAAATCCGAAAAAGGATATTTCCTTCTATATCAACTCGCCGGGTGGCGTGGTGACCTCGGGCATGGCGATGTACGATACCATGCAATATATCGCCTGTGATGTGGCAACGGTTTGTGTCGGACAGGCGGCTTCGATGGGGTCCTTGCTGCTGACGGCGGGGGCTAAAGGCAAACGCTTCTCGCTGCCCTCCAGTCGGATCATGATTCACCAGCCACATGGCGGCGCGCAGGGGCAGGCCTCGGACATTGAGATTCAGGCCAAGGAAATTCTGCGTTTGCGGGCGATGTTGAACGAAATCTATGTTAAAACTACCGGCCAGAAACTTTCTACGGTCGAAAAGGCGATGGATCGCGATAACTTCATGTCACCCACGGAAGCCAAGGACTTTGGCCTGATTGACCATGTTGTGACCTCGCGGGCTGATGTGGGTGCCGCGCTGACCAAAGAAGAGAAGAAATAATATTCCACGGTTATTTTGGTCAGGGGGTGCCAGCTAAGCTTATGGCGCCCCTTGATTTTTTCTAATTTGGCTACAAGTTATGTCCTGCAGGGCGCAATTGGCAATAGTGTGTTAACACTCTTGTAATAGAGTGGAAAGGTACCAAAAGGGCCTTTTGAGAGCCCTGAAACACAGATATATCAGACAAAAGAGTGTCAAATGCTCGGATTTACAGCACCTAAAGAAGTCAGTCTTCCCGTTTTGCCGTTGCGCGACATTGTGGTATTTCCCCACATGATTGTGCCGCTCTTTGTCGGGCGAGAGAAGTCGGTCAAGGCGCTGGAGCACGTCATGCATGAGGGCAAGCAGATCATTCTGCTGACCCAGCGCTCTTCAGCGGTAGATGATCCGGCCCCGGACGATCTTTATGAGACCGGCACGATGGGTACGATCCTGCAGATGCTGAAATTGCCGGATGGCACGGTCAAGGTACTGGTCGAAGGCAGCCGCCGGATCAAGGCCAAGACATATACCCGCACGGATACGTTTCTTGAGGCGATTGTCGAGGAACTGCCGGAATCACAAGACGGTCAGGATGCGGAGCTGGAGGCACTGGCGCGTGCTGTGGCGTCGCAGTTTGAGCAATACGTCAAGTTGAATAAGAAAATACCGCCGGAGGTGATCGTTTCGATCAACCAGATTGAAGAAGCCGCGAAGCTCGCGGATACAATTGCTGCGCACCTCACATTAAAAATTGAAGACAAGCAGAACTTGCTGGAGGCCATGACCACAGCCGCACGGCTGGAACAGATTTATGGTTTTATGGAAGGCGAGATTGGCGTGCTGCAGGTTGAAAAACGTATCCGCAGCCGCGTCAAGCGTCAGATGGAAAAAACCCAGCGCGAGTATTACCTGAACGAGCAGATGAAAGCGATTCAGAAGGAACTGGGCGAGGGTGAAGATGGCGTCGATGAGATTGGCGAGATTGAAAAGAAAATTGATGATCTCAAGCTAACCAAAGAGGCCAAGGATAAAGCCAAAAGCGAGATCAAGAAGCTGCGCCAGATGAGTCCGATGTCAGCTGAAGCCACTGTTGTGCGTAATTATCTCGACTGGATTACAGCGGTACCTTGGGGCAAGCGCACCAAAGTGAAAAAAGATATCCGGGAAGCTAAAAAAATTCTCGATCAGGATCATTATGGTCTCGAAAAAGTCAAAGAGCGCATGCTTGAATATTTAGCCGTGCAACAACGCACCAATAAGGTACGGGGGCCGATCTTGTGTCTCGTGGGGCCACCCGGCGTGGGGAAAACCTCGCTTGGGCAGTCAATTGCCAAGGCAACCAACCGCAATTTCGTCCGGGTATCGCTGGGCGGCGTGCGTGATGAAAGTGAAATTCGGGGCCACCGCCGTACTTATATTGGCGCTATGCCGGGCAAGATCATTCAAGGCATGAAGAAGGCCAAATCAAGCAATCCGCTGTTCCTGCTGGATGAAATTGATAAATTGGGGTCTGACTGGCGCGGAGATCCCAGCTCGGCGTTGCTTGAGGTGCTTGATCCTGAACAAAACAGCAAATTCAATGATCACTATCTCGAGCTGGATTATGATCTGTCGGATGTGATGTTCATTTGCACGGCGAATTCGCTCAATATGCCACGCCCCTTGCTCGACCGGATGGAGATCATCCGTCTGTCTGGCTACATGGAAGATGAAAAACTCCAGATCGTCCGTCAGCATTTGCTGAAGAAGCAAATGAAGGCAGCGGGGCTCAAGCCTGCTGAGTTTAGCATCAATGACGAGGCGTTGCGTCATTTGATCCGTTACTACACGCAAGAAGCCGGTGTGCGTAATCTCGAACGTGAAGTGTCCAACCTTTGCCGCAAGGCCATCAAGGAAATCCTGATGAAGGGCAAGGACAAGATCGTGATCACGCCGCGCAATCTTGAAAAATATGCGGGTATCCGCAAATATCGCTTTGGCGAGGTTGAGGCCGAGAACAAGATCGGTGTTGTCAACGGCTTGGCTTATACCGAGTTCGGCGGTGACATTCTTTCGATCGAGGCTGTGACCATGCCGGGTAAGGATGGCAAGGTTTCCACCACGGGTAACCTCAAGGACGTTATGAAAGAATCCATCACTGTGGCCGAGATGCTGATCAAATCGCGTGCGGCCCGGTTAGGGATTGATTACAAACGTTTGAATGAAACCAATATCCACGTGCACGTTCCCGAAGGAGCCACACCCAAAGACGGCCCCTCAGCCGGGGCGGCGATGACAACCGCGATTGTGTCGGCATTGACCGGGATCGAGGTTCGCCGTGATCTGGCCATGACAGGTGAGGTCAACTTGCGTGGTTATGTGACGGCCATTGGTGGCCTGAAGGAAAAATTGCTGGCGGCCAGCCGCAGCGGTATTACCAAGGTGCTGATCCCCGAGGAAAACGCCAAGGACTTGCCGGAAATCCCGGACAAGATCAAAAAAGCCCTTGAGATCGTCACCGTAAAAAGCATCGAGGAAGTGCTCCAGCACGCCTTGGTTCGCCTGCCGGAGCCCATTTTATTGGAAAATGGTGATAAAATCGGTGAAATTCCGCCGAAAACTGCAGAAAACAAGGGAGAACCGCTCATTCGCCATTGAAGCGTCCCCTGTTTCATCGTACATATGAGTCGTCAGGAACCGCAGAAATCCTTGATTTTTCAAGGGCAGGTCTGCGGTTTCAGCGCCTTTATCGGCGTACAATTTTCAACTCAAACTCCCTGGGGGTTCCCGTGAATAAACAAGACCTGATCAATGAAGTGGCTAAAGTTGCCGATCTGCCGAAAAACAAAGCACAAGAAGCTGTGGAAGCCATTTTCGAAAGCATCAAGCTGACCCTGAAAAGCGGTGGCGAAGTTCGTCTGGTTGGTTTCGGTACCTTCACTGTGTCTGCCCGCGCAGCCACCACAGGCCGCAACCCGCGCACTGGCGAAGCCATCAAAATTCCGGCTTCCAAACAGCCGAAATTCAAGGCCGGCAAAGAGCTGAAAGACGCTGTGAACGACTAGTTCGGCGTTGCAGAATTCAAGAAACCCCGCATTTTTGCGGGGTTTTTTATGGGGTTGCGTTGGTGGATGTGGGTTGTAAGATGACGGCGATATAACATTCAATATGACGGGGACTTCACATGATCAACAAAGATGACGTTTATAAACAAGTGCCGCAGGCTCTGGCCGATAAACATGTCCCGGCTATTAAAACGGTGTTTGCCAAATATGCCGAGGCCGTCACAGTTCTTAGCACGGCGCAGCAAAAAGACCCTTTTGCTTTTGAAAAAGACCCGGCCGTAACCGCGTTCCGCGCTGAATATGATCAGCTGGTTGATAAGGTTTATCAGGACTTTACCAGCGATGGTGGTACCGAAGAGCAATGGAATATTTTGGCTCCGGCGGTGCATTATGGCCATTTTGGCCCTTGATTTTCCCGGCAGGGGTCTTTAAAAAGGCGCTCTGGATTGCGCGGTTAGCTCAGCGGTAGAGCAACTCGTTTACACCGAGTGGGTCGGGGGTTCAATCCCCTCACCGCGCACCATTCCTTAAGTCCTTGTTCTTTTAGGGCTTTATGCTGCTTCGGCTCATAACTCAAAACACTCGATAAGTAGCTTTGTCACAACCCTGTCACACTCAACGGGATTGTGGGTCAATGGCTACGATTCGTAAACATGGGAGACGCTGGCAAGTACAGGTCAGGCGGAAGGGCTACAGCCCAATTTCCCAATCTTTTTTAAAGAAGTCTGATGCTCAGGAATGGGCTCGGTTCATGGAACAACAAGTAGATCGCCGTAGTCTGCCTTATGACCCGCGCAAGCTGGATACAATCACTCTTGGGGGCTTGCTGGAGAAGTACAGGGATGAGGTCATTCCCCTGAAACGTTGTACAGACAGGGAAACAAACTTGCTTAATGCGTTTATTGTGCGTAGCCCCAAGCTGGCTGCTATGCCGCTCTCTGCTGTCAGTGCTTCTCATTTCTGCATATACAGGGATCAGCGGCTAAAGACTGTGAAGCCAGCTACCATTTGCCGGGAACTGGGGCTTATCCAACATGCTTATGATATAGCTGTCAAAGAATGGGGCTATCCTTTGCAGGAGAACCCAGTAGCAAAGGTCAAAAAGCCTGAGATCAGAAATAGGCGGGAGAGGCGGCTTTCACTATCGGAGATCAAATCCCTAATTAGAGCGCTGAATAAGTGCCAGAATAAAATTATAAAGCCTCTGACTCTATTTGCGCTTCAAACAGGCATGCGGAGAAGTGAAATACTGGCAGCAGAGTGGGTGCATTTAAGTATGGATTCCTATGTACTACATATACCAGTTACCAAGAATGGATATCCTAGAACTATACCTCTTACCAAGAGGGCCGTGCGGATACTTATGGAGATTAAGGCCAAGGCCAGCGATCAAGGGAGAATTTTCCCTGTTACGGAAGCGGGGTTTAGAATGGCTTGGAGAAGAACGATTGAACGCTCAGGGCTTATCAATTTTCATTTTCACGATTTGCGCCATGAGGCTATTAGCTGTTTCTTTGAGAAAGGGCTGTCTGTGCCAGAGGTGGCGTTAATATCGGGCCATCGGGATTATAGAATGCTATTCCGCTATACACATTTAAAGGCGGAGGACATTGCAAACAAACTCAATTAACAAGAAGGGGTATATGCTTTTTTCTCAGACATAGCGCTGAGGCCTTCCATGATGCTAAAGTGAGGGTCTGATCGGATTTATTTTTTGATTACTATTTCAAATATTATTTGGGCCTTATGAAAGTAATCTCACGAAACAGCATTATTTGCAGCATAGCAACAGTAACTGAACTAAAGTTTTTCCTGATATATGATTTCTCCAGTCTTGGAATTGTAAACGATAATTCCAACCAGTTTTCCTACAAGATTGTGCCATCTTGTGCAGCCATCCTCTGGATTATCTATCGTAGGGGTGTAACACACTCTATTATTAGAAGATGAGTTGGCGATATAAGGTGATTTTAACTGTGCAATATATATGAACTCAAGGGATCTATCATGTTTGGCAGCAATTGCTGGCTCCATAGTGATAAAGCCTTTTTTACGTTTTCCATTTTCACTAAATTTTACGCTATAAGCATCATTGCTGTATTTATTTACTACTTTCTCAACACCAAAGGCATTTGATCCCACATAACTTCCCAGATCATAAGACTTGGATGCGGAAACGTAGTTTGGATAGTCAAAAGTAAGTTTTTTAGTGTCAGCATCATAATCAATAAATATTCCATGATCCTTAAAAAGGATGTAGCTTTTTAATAGGGAAGAACTTTGAATTCTCTTCTTCTTTTCCTGCTCATAGCTTTCTGTCGATTGATATTTATCTTTTTCTCCCAAGGTATTTCTTACATTTTGATATAAATCTTCAATGCTATGACTTGCAAAGTTTAAGGGTATGGCAGTGAGTGTGGGGTATTCATTATAAATTGTTGGGGGAGTTAGCGCTTTTTTTTGTGCGGCTTCCTGATGTAATTGAAGCTGTCTTCTCATTTCAGGAGTTATAAGTTGTATTTCATTTGAGTCGTTTTTTTTACTTTCTTGTTCAGAAATAAATGGTGAGAAAAGTATAAAATACATAAGAATGCAGAAGAGCGTCATTGCCGGAACAAAGATGATTGTAAATTTCTTTGTCTGCGATATCTGCCCTGTTTGATCCTTCATATTCAAGTCCTGCATAAGATAAAAGCCACCAGAGGGCGCTCTGGTGGCTGGGAGTTTAGAATCGTGACTTTTGGAAACGACGCGACAGTCTTTCACCCGAAGGTTTGGACATGCACTGCCGCCTCCCAGCCATAGCTGAGAAGCGACATCATTCCGGCTGATGTCAGCCGCCAAAAATCGGGATTCTAACGTCCCAGTTCAGCGCCCTAACTGAACCA
>JAMPXY010000016.1 GCA_023700945.1 Alphaproteobacteria bacterium
GAACATAAAATGGGCATCAAGGCCTCAGCTACTTGTGTAATGAACTTTGACAAGGCGCAAGGCTGGCTGGTGGGAGAGCCGCACAAGGGCCTTAAGGCTATGTTCACCATGATGAATGCGGCTCGACTCGGTGTGGCGATGCAAGGTCTCGGTATTGCCGAGATTGCGATGCAGAACGGGTTGAACTACGCTAAAGAGCGCTTGCAGATGCGTGCGCTCGAGGGCACGCAGGCACCGGACAAACCAGCCGACCCGATTATTGTCCACCCGGATGTGCGGCGCATGCTGCTGACATCGAAAGCCTTTACTGAAGGGGCGCGGGCTTTGTCTTACTGGGTCGGGATGGAACTTGATCGGGCGCACAAGCATCCTGATGCCAGTGCCCGGCAGGAGGCTGATGATCTGGTGGCGTTGATGACGCCGATCATCAAGGCTTATCAAACTGATATGGGTTTTGAAGTTGCCAGTCTGGCGATGCAGGTGCATGGCGGGCATGGCTATATCTGGGATTACGGGGTTGAGCAATATACCCGTGATGCTCGGATCGCGATGATTTATGAGGGCACCAACGGTATTCAGGCTTTGGATTTGGTGGGTCGCAAGATGGGCCAGAATTATGGCCGCTTGCTGCGCCGGTTTTTTCATCCGGTGAGTGGTTTTATAGAGTCGCATCAAAATGACACGCAGATGCAAGAATTTATCTTCCCGTTGGCCAAGGCGCTGGCCAAGTTGCAGCAATTGACGGCTAGTGTGGCAATGCGTGGCCTCAAAGATCCGACTGAAGCCGGGGCGGCCTCTTCAGATTATTTGCGCATGTTTGCCTTGGTGGCGCTGGGTTATATGTGGGCGCGGATGGCCTGTGTGGCGCAAGAGAAAATTGCCGCTGGTGCCGGAAGTCGTGCAGATTTTTATGACAGCAAAATTAAGACCGCGCGGTTTTACTTCGCCCGGATGCTCCCCGAGACCGAAGCGCATTTCCGCAAGGCCATGGCCGGGGCCGACAGTTTGATGGAGCTCGAAGCCGCCAATTTTTGAGCATGAAAAACCCCGCACAAGGCGGGGTTTTTGTTTAGTGGGGGCTCTGGATGTTGCTGGTGCTTCTCAGGGGCCTGCGGGAGCAGCACTCGCTGATGGTTTATGCGGGTAATCCGCACCCAGAATTTTTTCAAGTTTTTCATCAACATCGGCGGATAGCTTGGGCTGTGCGGCAATTTTGAGAAGAGCCTTTTTCATTTGACCTTGCCAAGGATCGGCAAGCTTACGCAGATCGCTGAAGAAATCCATAAAGCGTGCGGCTGTTTGGGGATTTTTGGGGTCAAGGGCAATAATCTCGTCAGCTATAAACTGATAGCCGCTACCGTCTTTATTGTGGAAGCTTTCTGGCGTACTCACCACAGCCCCTATCACAGCTCTTATGCGGTTAGGGCTGGCATTCTGATAGTCGGGATGCTGCTTGATAGCTTGTGCGGCGCTGACGGCATCTTTACCCGCGTACATGATATTGTAAGAAAACCATGAATCCAGTGGTGAAGAATCTTCCTTATATTCCTGATAGAAGTCAGCCAAAGCCGCCTGCGCCTCGGGGGTTTGCATGTCCATGCGTAACAACGCCTTCAGGCCTGCGGCACGTTCGGTCATGTTATCGGCGCTTTTGTATTGCGCATCCGCTAAGGCGATACTGGAAGCATCCTTGGCCTTTTCGTCTGCACTAAGGTAAAAAAGCGTCGTGTTGCGCAGGGCGCGGCGCCCGACAGCGTCGACATCATAATTATAAGATGTGGTTGGGGTTTGGGCGATGTAAGTGGTGTAAAGTTCCTGCGATAGCTGAGTCCTTATGGTGTCAGCAAAAACTCTCTCAACGGCAACGATCGCCTCGGGGTTGGTAACGTGGCGTTTTTGAGCTAATTCACCGTATGCAGGTAGATCCAGCATCAAAGCCGCCATGGCTTTGTCCTGAGACGGGTTAAGCAGAATGCCTTTGATGACATCCAGCAATTCTTGACTGACTGTTACGGGATTTCCGGCTTCGTACTCATCAATCTGTATAAGCATTTCTTTAAGCATGAGCTGATGACCGGCTTCCCAACGGTTGAACCCATCACTGTCATGGGCCATCAGATGCCTGAGGTTGTCATTGGTATAAGGCGCTTTTAAAATAACCGGGGCCGAGAATCCGCGTAGCAACGAGGGCACAGAGCCTGCCGGCACATTATCGAATACATATGTCTGATCAGGTTGATTTAATTCAAGAACAACGGTTTTGTCACCATCAGGATTAAGGGCAATGTCTTGTCCATGGGGGCCGACAATTCCTGTGCGCACAGGAATCACCATGGGCAATTTATGTGACTGGTCAGGCGTTGCCGCGATTGTCTGTTTCAACGTAAGTGTTAGCTGATTTGTTTGCGTGTTATGTGACCATTGCGCTTCAACAACCGGTGTTCCAGCTTGTGAGTACCACAGTTTGAACTGTGTCATATCATAGCCGGACGCATCCTCCATGCATTGTACGAAATCATCGCAAGTGACGGCCTGTCCGGTATGACGCTGGAAGTAAAGGTCTGTACCTTTGCGGAAATCTTGGTCACCGATCAAGGTTTTGATCATACGGATAACCTCGGCACCTTTCTCATAAACGGTGGCCGTGTAGAAATTATTGATACTCTTGTATTGCTCTGGGCGAATCGGGTGCGCTTTGGGGCCAGCGTCTTCTGCAAACTGGGCGTGACGGAGTGTTATGACCTGATCGACTCGTACAGTATCGGCACAACCCATATCGGCAGAGAATGTATTATCGCGCAGGACAGTCAAGCCTTCCTTCAGGGTCAATTCTGGCCAGTCGCGCACTGTAACATTATTACCAGTCCAGTGATGAAAGAATTCGTGGGAAACCACACTTTCAACCCCGGCGTACTGGCTATCGGTTTGTGTACGCGGATGGGCTAAAACATATTTAGTGTTGAATATATTCAAGGAACGGTTTTCCATGGCGCCCATGTTGAAGTAATCAACCGCAACAATATTGAACAGATCGAGTTCATATTCGCGGCCAAAATTGACTTCATCCCAGCGCATCGCGCGTTTCAGTGAGTCCATGGCAAAGGCAAGCTTGTCCTTGTCTTTGGATTCAGCATAGACGCGCAGGGTCACAGTACGACCGCTCATGGTGGTAAATGTGTCTTGTATATGATCGAGATCGCCTGCCACCAATGCAAACAGGTAACAAGGTTTAGGGGCCGGATCGTCCCACAGGGTGTAATGGCGGCCATCAGGGGTGTGACCCTGCCCGACTAGGTTACCATTCGAGAGTAAAACCGGGGCTGGTTGATCAGCAATTGCTTTGACCTTGAACGAGGCCATGTTATCCGGACGGTCGATAAACCACGTGATGTTGCGGAAGTCTTGTGCCTCGCACTGGGTACACCACAGACCATTCGATTTATAAAGTCCGGCTAGCGCGCTGTTATCTTCCGGTTTGATTCTGACCTTGGTCTTCAAGGTAAAGCTGTCATTGGCGGGCTGCAGGGTCAAGGTTTCGTCTGTGATCTGATACCCGGTAACAGGGGCGAGCGGCAGGCCGTCGACTTCGACATCCAGCGTCTCAAGCGAGCGGCCATCCAGTACCAGCGGGTTGTTATGCTGGCCGTTTCTGACAAACTTGGTGGTGGCGGTGACATAGGTTTCGCCGTCACGGATATCAAACTCGAGATCAATCTCCGGGCTGAAATAATCAGGTGCTTTATAGTCGTGGCGGTTTTTTAAAGCGGGGGTGGAGGTGGTCATGTGATCTATATCCCTGTGAGATTTGTTATGGTTGTAACCTTTATATGGCAAAGGCGACGACCCGACAATATGGAATCTATTGGTGGGAGAATTTTATAATATAAACAAGTACATGATGGCTTACGGGGTGGTTGGTTTTGACACCGGGGTCGTGATACAATTAAAACATGAGCCTTGAAGATGTGACCGATAAAATTCGTTCCAAAATGGCCCGTGCCGTGGGGTTGTCGGCACGGGTTAAGTTTGATTTCGGTGAGGATGGCCGCTTGTTTGTCGACAGCACGCAAACGCCGCCTCTGCTTAGTCAGGATGATAGCGAGGCGGATGTGACATTTGAGTGTACGCTCGAAACGTTTGAAGCGATCCTAGCTGGGCGCCAAGATCCCAGTCTGGCGTTTATGATGGGTAAGCTTAAAGTGCGCGGCTCCATGGGCCTCGCGATGAAACTCAACGCCATACTTGAGGATTAGGGGCAGGCCGGGCGAACTGCAGGTTCCCTTAGCCCGGCGGCCTCTTTTTGTTCCCATGGTTATCAAACCCCTCAAATTCTTAATTATGTGAAGGCTGTAACGGAAAAGACATAATGAGGCAAATTACGACCCCTAGACAGGGTCTCTGATTTGGCTTAGCTGGGTAAGGCTATGAGCCTCTTTTTCCGCAGCCTCTGGGTTTACATTTTTTCGCTCTTTCGTCCGCGTATTCGAGATATTCTGGATGTGGCGACGCTGGATTTCTATGTGCTGCCCAACGATCTTGATACCAACATTCACATGAACAATGGGCGCTATCTGACCATAATGGATCTTGGACGGTTTGACCTTGTTTTGCGCACGGGTTTGCTCGCCCATATGATGAAGCAAAAGGCAATGCCGGTTTTATCGGCAGCGCAGGTGCGGTGGCGGCTATCGCTCAATCCTTTTCAGAAATTCACTCTTGAAACCCGAGTGGTGTGCTGGGATGACAAGTGGGTCTATATGGAACAGCGTTTCATTATTCGCGGTGGCCTTAAAGATGGCGCGGTGGCGGCCATCGGTATTGTTAAAGGTAGTTTTTACAATACGATTGATAAAATTACAGTGCCGACACCTGAATTGTTGCGCGCACTTCACCTCGACAAGCAAAGCCCGCGGATGCCTGATCATATTCGTGAATGGCAAGCTGCTGAAGAGCATTTGAAAGCGGTGACCTCCGCAGTCTAGATCAGGATAAAAAAACACCCGCTATATAGCGGGTGTTTGGTGACCTTGTTGAGGGCCAATCTAGAACTGATATCTCTAAAACTTATAGCTGAAACCGGCAGCCAGCAGTCCCACATGGCCTTCAGTTTCTGCACGGACCTGCGCCGATCCGCTGTTGCGGCTGACGCTGATATCTTCGTTGGCGATGTTGATGTAGCCAGCGGAGAAATCAAGATCCCAGTGTTCGCTCACTGTGTAGGTTGTTCCGACTGTCACCCAGATGCGATCACCATCAGGGGTACGGCTGGTGCGGAATTCGTCCGTGGTCGGAGTCTGATCATATTGGAGACCGCCGCGGAACATCCAGGTATCGTTCATCACATACTCGGCCCCCAGCGCAAACGCCCAGGTCGGCTGATAGTTCTGTACGACATTGCTTAAGGTTGTTCCGGCGTTGCTTTTAGCACGAATTTCATCAAACTCGTTCCAGCCAAACCACATGGCTTGGCCCATGACTGTCCATTGTGGGTCGAGTTGCTGAGCAATGCCAAAGGTCGCCATATCCGGCAGGTTGAGTTCAGCGTTCCCAAGCGTATTGGAGTTCCCGGCCAGCAAGCCTTCGACCTTGATGCGCCCCTGCAGATTATGGTTCATCTTCGAGCGATAGTGGGCAGCCAAAGTTGTGCCTTCCCAAGGCCTGACTTGGATACCGGCGTGAAAGCCGGCGCTCAAATCGTTGCCTTCGAGGGTGCTGACGCCAATCCCGGCACCACCAGCATTCACATCAGCCTTCAGGGTGGCGTCGGCGTATTGAATATCGATCCCGGCACCGATTGAAATATGCTGATCGATTTTGACCGCGACCGAGGGTGATACGTTGATAGTTGTCAGTTCGGTTTTGGTTGAATCATAGCGGCCAAACCAGCCCTCATCATATTCGTTGGCGAGGCCAAACGGAGCGTTGACACTGACTCCGGTCCAGAGAAAATCTTTGACCAGCGGATAGACAAAAGCCATGGTTGGCACCGGCGTGACGCTATAAGGGTTGCCCCCATCGCCGGTACCATTAAAAGCTGCGCCGCCAAAGGTGGTGCCAGTGTTGCTCAGGTCTGATTTGGGAATCAGTACTGATGCTCCCAGTGTCAGGGTTGGGCGATGGATCTGGGTCATGCCAGCCGGATTGTAATAGACGACAGAAGCATCATCGAGAACAGTGGATGCGCCCGCGAAGGCATAACCCAAACCAGCAATCGAACTCTCTTGAATATAAAAGCCTGCGGCCTGTGTCGGTGTTGTGGTCAGGGCCAGTCCCACCCCTATCCCCAGCGTGAGCGTGGTTATCAAAAGGGTTTTGCGGTAATTGGTAACAGACATAAAGGACCTCCGGCTGCGGGTGATGTTTATTGTTCCAGTAAATTCTTTGTCCACCATTCTATGCAGATTTTAAGCGCGGCCAAACAGCAAACCGCTGCCGCGTTGCAAAAAATCGGCAGGGACGATAGGTATCTGAATACGGTTGTATTAGGGTTGGGCGAGGGCTTTGCGCAACACAGCGATCATTTCCTCTGGCGTATCTTGGCTATGGAAAAGATGCAGGACGCGGTCATCCGGACCGATCAGGTAAACCAGCGCAGAATGGTTCATCATGTAATCGCTGAGAGTCGGGTCGTCGTTTCTCGCAGCATAGACCTTGAATAATTTTTCCATATGCTTGATCTGTTCAACGCTGCCGGTGAGGCCAATGAAGCGTTCATCAAAGCGGGCCAGATAGTCTTTCAAGACTGCTGGTGTATCACGCTCGGGATCAATCGTGACCAGTATCGGTGTGATCTTGTCAGCTTCCGCGCCCAGCCCTTGCAATACCAGCGCCAGACGTTTGAGTTCTGTCGGGCACACATCCGGGCAGTAGGTAAAACCAAAAAACATCAAACGGAATGAACCTGTGAAATCGCGATGACTCACGTTCTGGCCATGATGATTGAGCAATGCCCACTCTCCGCCCAGTCCCTCAATTCCGGCTGTGGTCGGTGACGCTGTTTCTGCTCTGGTGGCAGGTGCAGCAGGTACCACAGATTTTAACGTTAGGAACATAACGCCTGCCAGCACCACAAGCAGCCCGGCGATCAGTATCTGGAAATGTTGTTTTTTCATGGTCTGATACATACTGCCGGAGTGTGGGCTAAATCAAGCTGAAATACATATAGGTAAAGATTCGAAAAATCCCCCTGCACGGCAGGCCGTACAGGGGGAAGTTTCATACAAGACAGGAGGAGATTGCCTGTAAAAAAACCGAACTAGAGGACATCCAGCATTTTTGACACCAGCGGGTGCCTGACGATATCCACTGATTGCAGGCGCACTACGCCAATATCGGGGATTTGGGCAAGGCGGTTGGCGGTATCTGCCAGTCCTGAAAGCCCATCGAGTAGATCCGATTGATGGGGATCGCCGGTGATGACCATGGTGGAATTCCAGCCCAGACGCGAAAGCAGCATTTTCAGTTGCTGGTAGGTACAGTTCTGGGCTTCATCGATCACAACAAAGGCGTTGTTGAGAGTGCGGCCTCGCATGAAACCGACCGGGGCGATTTCAATCGTGCCGTCCTCCAGATACTGGCGCACGCGCTTGCCGCCGAGACGATCCCCCAGGGCGTCATACAGTGGGCGCAAATACGGAGCCATTTTCTCATGCATATCACCGGGCAAGAAGCCGATTGACTCGCCGGCCTCCATCGCCGGGCGTGAGAGGATGATGCGTTCCACTTCACCTTTTTCCAGTTTCTCAACTGCGGCGGCCACGGCCAGATAGGTTTTACCGGTACCGGCGGGGCCGATCGCCATTGTCAGATTGTAGGTGTTGATCGCATTCATCAGTTCTTGCTGGCCTTCGGTGCGGGCCCGCACGTTCTTGACGTATTTTTTATCGCGCTGGTCATCGATCTGGTCCTCGAGCGGGTGCCAGTCGAGATCATCAAACGCCGGATGAATGACATTCCCTTCCCTTACTGGCCGTTGATTGGATTTGCTGCGGCGGGGCTTCTTGGACATGTCAGACTCCTGGGTTTGTAAGGTGGGACGGAAATAGTCGCTTTATACGGATACCAGAGGGGTATCAGCAGGGAGGAGGGCGGCAGGCGGGAGGCATAGTGACGAGGAACTCTCTGGTGCTGTTTGAAGGGGCACCGGAACACACAGTCAGAGCGTGGGGTTCAGAGAATGAGGGCAATGATTGTCCTTGATAAGAACCGTTCCTGATTCCGATTCTATCTGATTCGCGCGGCCTTACCTAGCACGATTCGTAACAATACGAACTGTATTGTTACGAATGAGCATCGAGAGAGATGCCGCTTGAGTGGGGCTGGCAGGTTAACTGTGACCGGATGATGGCGAAAACTAGGCAACACTTTGATATGTAATGAAATTTTTTTATGCAGGGGCCTTTACAAGATGTTTGAGAGGGACCACATTCCTTCCATTCCCCACGTTATGCTTACAGTTTATACAAGGAGCTTATAAGACATGAAAAAACTAATTCTCGGAACTGCCGCTGTGATGGCTCTCGGCCTTACCCCTGTTTATGCCGAAGACCATGGCCATGCGGCGACCACACCGGCAGCCACAACGGAGACCGCACCGGTCGCCGCTGAAACCATTCAGGCTCAAACAGTCGCAGATGTGATTGCCGCTGATGCCCGCTACAGTACGCTGGCGGGTTTGCTGCAAGGTGCCGGGCTGACAGACGTTCTGAAAGGGGAAGGTCCTTTCACAGTTTTTGCGCCGGTTAATGAAGCGTTCCTGAAACTTGACCCAGCCGTTTTGGTTGACCTGGCCAAGCCTGAAAACGTTGAGAAACTGCAAAATATTCTTAAGTATCACGTAGTTCCCGGCAAAATTGCCTCCGCTGATGCCAAAGGTGCGGCGGTTGATTTGACGACAGTCCAGTCCGGTATGCTTAAGGTTGATGGCACCGGAGAGCAGGTTAAAGTAGGTGAGGCCGTTGTGCTTGAAGCTGATATTGCGGCGTCTAATGGTGTGATCCACGTGATAGATACTGTTTTGAACCCACCGGCGGCTGCCCCGGCAGAGGCTCCAGTTGCTGAATAATCAGATGCGCTCATAAGCTTTTGAAAACCCCGCAAACGCGGGGTTTTCTATTGCCGCTGTCTTGGAATTTGCGTTGGTTTCTTGATTGAGGCTAGAGTGATGTATGCGCAATCTTTATCAGACCTTGAAAACTTCACATCTGGCACAGGTCTTTGCTGTGCTGGCAACCGGTGTTGCTATTGGTTCTGCGGGTGTAGCGGTGCTCTCTGATCCCTATCCGCCTTTATCTGGTGCTGGTCAGCAGATGAAGCAGGAAATATTGGGCCGACTGACACACCGAGGTGTTTCTCTTGATCGTGCCGATCATTGTGCCGCTCACTATATCGCGCACCAGCAAAGTGAGCGTGGTGCCATCCGTGAGGCTTTTCGTCAGCAATCAGCGACCGTCGGTATACCTGAGGCCGAAACGGATCGCATTATTGATCTTGATGAAGAAAAAGATATGGCCTATGCGCTCTATGTCTTTATGGCGTGCCGGAGTGGCCAGCGTCCCGCCGTGTTTGATCCGGCGGTGTTCTAAAGCTTGTCCCTGTAAAAGAAAAAACCCCTACCGTAGCAAGGGTTTTTCTTGTAGGGGTGTTTCAGAATTTATACCGGGGCATTGGCCGGGCCGTTGACTAGCCGTCTTAATGCGCTCCCGGCGCGCTCCATAAATCCCGGTGTACTGGTGCGTTCCAGCTCTTGTGCAAAACGCTTTGTGTTGGCTTCGCCATCCAGTTCAGGCGATCCATTGCGGGCCCCGTCAAAGACCACGGCGACCTTCTGGTTGAGGGAAAACTTCCCCTGTCCGACCTGTGCGACATACCATCTTTGTGCGCTTTCGCGCATATCCGCGAGATCAAGCTGATTCATGTCGACTTCCATGCTGGCACCCTCACCACAGGCGATACCTGTATCGGATTGCACATGTAATTGCAGTGGCATGCCGTTATCGCGCGCGCCTCGAAAAACGAAGGCAGTCATTTCCCCATGATGATAAGGGCCACGCAACTGCGTGGTGGCTGCGGCCTCGATATCTTCGGCCTTGACGCAGCTGGCGAACATTTTATCCAGTGTGGGTGAACCTGTGGGTGTTGTGCTCATGATAATTCTCTCTTTTCTGTCTTGGCTCTATTACGCAATTCTCTATCCGGGTTGGTGGTCTGGAACCGCATTCTGGTTAGGGGGGTTCCCCGGTCTCTTTGCTAATTCGGTCTGCAAAACCCTGAAATCTCTCTCCGGAAGGATAGCAGATACCCGTTAACAGCCCCTTTATCAGGGAGATCACAAAAAGCCGGTCATGTAGGGGAAAAGACGGATGTATTGGCGCTAGGCGCCAATAAGCAGAAGGCTGGAAATTACTAGGGTTTTACATTCCATAGAAGTAGTTATGCTGATTTATGACTGATTTCGTCAAGAAAAATCTGGTTTTCTGCCTGATAACCAGTCAAAAGCGTAATAAAATTACACTCAGGGGTGGTTGCCCCTCCGGGGGAGAGAGCGTTACTCTGACGGCCATGAAAATTTTATCCCGTTTAGGTTCGCCCGGTTTTTGGTGCGTTTTGGTACCGCTGGCATTGCTGCTGGCGCAGTTTGTCATAGAGTTGAATGTCTCAGGCGCCGCTCACGTTGCTCTACATACTGAAAATGGCCCGGTGGAAACCTTGCAGTTTATTGTGCTGGTGCTGGCCTTTCTGGCGGCCGTGCGGCTGTTATGGCGTTTGCGCTTCCGGCCCCCGGCTTTTTTTAGCGTGTGGGTCTTGCTGGCGGTGCTGGGTTGTTTTTATGTGGCGGGGGAGGAGGTGAGTTGGGGGCAGCATTTTCTCAACTGGGATACACCGTCTTATTGGAAGGCTTTGAACGATCAGGAAGAAACCAACCTGCATAATACGTCAGCCTGGCTCGACCAGAAGCCGCGTTTGCTGCTGGAGTTGGGGGTACTGGTGGGGGGCTTGCTGTTGCCGTTCTATCGGCGCATCGGTCGCCGCCCTTTGCCCGCATGGCTGACGGCAATCAGTCCGCCGGATAGATTTTTTGTGATTGCCTTGATTGTTTTGGGTCTCAAGCTAGCTGATAAACTGGGCGATATCACGGGGCTGAATATATTGGGTCGTGCCAGCGAAGTGATCGAGTTCTATTTATATTACTTTGTGTTGCTGTATATGTTGCATATCGGGCATATTTTGCCCGCTTACCTAAAAAAGGAATAAACATGCTGAAGATTGCTGTGGTTGTAGGAAGTTTGCGCAAGGATTCATATAACAAGAAACTGGCCCGGGCACTGGAGAAATTGGCACAAGGCCGGATGATTTTTACCTATGTCGATATCGGCAGTGTACCTTTGTTTAATCAAGATCTTGAATCTGATGTTCCCGCGACTGTTCATAAATTAAAAGCTGACATTGAATCCGCTGACGGAGTCTTGTTTGTCACCCCTGAATATAATCGTTCCATTCCGGGTGTTCTTAAAAATGCAATTGACTGGGGGTCACGCCCCTACGGTAAAAATTCATGGGCGGGCAAGCCTGCGGCAATTTGTGGAACCTCGCCAGGGGCAATCGGTACGGCGGTGGCCCAGACCCATTTACGCTCGATTACCTCGGGTTTCTTGGATATGCCGACCATGGGTCAGCCGGAAATGTATATCACCTATAAGGATGATTACTTTGATGCTGATCACAATGTCATTAACGAGGGGACCCGTAAATTCCTGCAGGGGTTCCTCGATAAATTTGCGGGCTGGGTCGATCTCCATGCGGCGGCGCGTCGTCAGCAGGCGGCTTGAGCCCCTTGAATTTTATTTCTTGAAATCGCCCCAAGGAATCGGGACTAGCCCTCGTCATATCCTTAAGTCATCACGTGGAGACAAGGGAGAAAATCATGAGATTTCTGAAGGTTATTCTATGTTGTGCGTTGTGTTTATTGGCATCAAAGGCTCATGCGCTCAGTTGTGCCCCGCCGCCAGAACCAGAGGTGATGCCGCAAAACGCCCTGATCGTGAAGGCGCAGGTACTTGATATCAAGGTGGGTGGGCATATACCGCTCATTCAAGACGCCCGGCACCAAGATGAAATCATTACTTTCGAGGTGATTGATTTTTACAGGGCTCCGGTCGGGCAACCCAAACAATTCAAGGCTCATTTGTCGCCGTTTTTCAGAAGCTGGGGACCTCATCTGCAGCCGGGTCAGCAGGGTGAATATCTTTTCAATCCCCGTGAGGGCGGCGGCTGGGATTATGCCGGGCCGGGGGGATGCAATTATATCAGCGAAGAGATGTGGGGACGCTTGCGCCAAGGGGCTATCCCGGCCTCTGACTAACAATTCTGATAGGGCACAATAAAAAAACCTCGCCTGATCAGGCGAGGTTTTTGTCATGCGGAGACGAATTACTCAGCGGCGTCAGCGGCCTTTTCATCTTGGGGTTTGGCGTAATTGCCACTGAAAACATCATCGGAGAACACTTCCTCCCATGTGCCCTGAGTCGAGGCTTTAGAGTATTCGGTGGCACGGTTTTCGAAGAAGTTGGTGTGTTCAGCGCCATTGAGCATCTGATCCATCCATGGCAACGGGTTTTTATCAATCCCGAAAACCGGTTCGAGATTAAGCTGCTGCAGGCGGCGATCACCGATAAAGCGAATATAGTTTTTTACTTCCTGTGGGGTCAGGCCTTCGATCTCGCCTTGTTCAAAGGCCAAATCAATGAATTTATCTTCGAAGCCGACGATGGTGGTGCAGCTTTCGGTGATCTCGCGCTTGAGATCTTCGTCCCAGATATCCTGATTTTCTTGGATGAAGGCGTTGAACAGCTTGATCATCGACAGGCAGTGCAGTGTTTCATCACGCACCGACCAAGTGACGATCTGGCCCATCCCCTTCATTTTATTGAAGCGTGGGAAGTTCATCAATATCGCGAAAGATGCGAATAATTGCAGTCCCTCGGTGAAAGCACCGAACATGGCCATGGTTTTGGCGATATCGCGGCGGGAGGCCATCGAGGCATTCTGCATATAGTCGAACTTGTCCTTCATTTCCTTGTACTGCATGAACGCCGAATATTCGACTTCAGGCATGCCGATGGTATCGAGCAAATGTGAGTACGCGGCAATATGCACGGTTTCAATATTAGAAAACGCCGAGAGCATCATTTGCACTTCCACCGGGCCGAACACTTGGGAGTAATGCTTCATGTAGCAATTATTCACTTCCACATCCGACTGGGTGAAGAAGCGGAAAATCTGCGTCATCAGGTTTTTCTCTGATGGGGTCAGTTTCTTTTTCCAATCGCGGACGTCTTCTGCCAGCGGCACTTCTTCCGGGATCCAGTGAATCCGTTGCTGCGTCAGCCACGCCTCGTAACACCATGGGTATAAGAACGGCTTATAAACATGGCGCTCCTGCAATAGCGGCGAAGGGGTGGTGGTGGCATCGGACAGGACGGCTTTACTGGACATGGGTATACTCCATTGGCGGATAAGGGGATCTAGATTGACTCATAAGGAAATCTGCCCATGAGTCCGAGTCCTTTCAGGGTTTCATCCACAGGGGCAGATGAATAAAACGAGCAGCATATGAAAACTATCCGAATCATTCTTATTATCAATATATAGGTGTTTGCTGATGATTTAAATACTATATATAGATTTACTACATCGTTCTGGCGAAAATCCAGCCTAGGGATTGGGCAGAGAGGCACCCCTATGCTTGCCGGGCTTTGTGCTTCGCAATAAAAACGGCTAGTTTGGGGATATAATCCATCTGCACCAAAGGGGTCTTTATGCTGAATCTGCCATTTCTCAAACCCCGAGATAACAAATTTTGTGTGTTGCTCGAGGGGCTCTCGACACAGGCCCGCAGCTGCGCCTTGCATTTGCAAACCTTTGTGGAGAGTACACAGGTAGAAGAACAACAGACAGCCGCCGCCGCGATGGCGGCTTGCCGCGCCCAGTCCAAAGTTCTGATGGGGCAGGTGACGGCGGAATTGTGCCGTACCTATATCACTCCGTTTGACCGTGAAGACATTCAGGATATCGCTGTCGATTTGTATAAAATTCCCAAGACCATTGATAAAATCAGGGAGCGCCTCTCAGCCCACGCGCTGGTTAGTCAAAAGGGGGATTTTTCGCGCCAGATTGATCTGATTGTGCAGGAAGCTGAGGCCATGGAAGATATGGTACGCGAGCTGACCAAGGGCCATGATGATAAAAGAGTGATTGCCAAAGCTGCACAGTTGCAGGAACTGGAACATCGCGGCGATCAAATTCTTGGTGAACTGCTGGTGGCTTTGTTCAAGGACCCAAGCGATGTACGCGATTTGATCTTGCGCAAGGATATTTACGACATGCTGGAAAAAGTGATCGACCGCTATCGTGACGCGGCGGCGGTAGCCCTGCAAATCGTTTTGAAACACAGCTAGGGGTTTGGCATGGATGATGTCATGCTCTTGCTGGCCGTAGTGGTAGCCCTGACGCTGGTATTTGATTTTATCAACGGCTTTCACGATTCCGCCAATGCGATTGCGACCGTTGTCTCTACCCGGGTGCTTTCTCCGCTTGTAGCTGTGGTTTATGCGGGTATCCTCAATTTCATCGGAGCGCTGCTCGGGACTGAAGTGGCCGCCACGATCGGTAGCGGTCTGGTGGATACGGCGACGGTGACTCTGCATACGATTTTATGTACGGTTGTGGCAGCGATTATCTGGAATTTGATTACCTGGTATAAGGGCCTGCCGACCAGTTCTTCTCATGCGATCATTGGTTCATTACTGGGGGCTGCTTATTTTTCCAGTACGTCCGGTCACGATAACATTCATCTTGATAAATTGCTGGTAAAGGTAATTTACCCGATGTTCACATCGCCGGTTTTGGGTGTGGTTTTGGGTTTTGTCCTGATGGGAACGCTGGTGTGGCTGATTTACCGCCTGAGTCCTGCCCGGGTGAACCGTCTGTTTGGTCGTCTGCAGATTGTTTCGGCTGGGTTTATGGCCATTACTCACGGCCTCAATGATGCCCAGAAATCTATGGGGATCATCGCCCTAGCGTTGCTGACGGTTGCGCCACAGGAGGCTTTTGTTGTGCCGTTGTGGGTCAAGATTGCGTGTGCGCTTGCGATGGGGGCCGGGACGATGATGGGGGGCTGGCGGATTATTCATACACTGGGCAGCAAGATGATCAAGCTGCAGCCGGCACAGGGTTTTGCCGCTGAGACTACTGCAGCCCTGATTATTGGTGGGGCGTCTCACTTTGGTATTCCGGTCAGCACGACGCAGGTGATTACCACCTCTATTATGGGGGTGGGGGCACAAAAGCGCCTCTCGGCGGTACGCTGGGGGATTGTCGGTAATATTATCTGGGCCTGGGTTTTAACTATCCCAACCACCTTTCTTCTCGCCGGGGGGCTAACCTTCTTGTATCGGACGCTTTGGCTTTCTTGACCTAGGGTCACTTGTTATTGCTGAATCTTGCACTAGGTTGTCATGGATCAATTTGTTCACAACAAAGGAAAATTCACTGATGTCTTATAAGCTTTATTATAAACCCGGCGCCTGTTCGATGGCTGTTCATGTGATTTTGAACGAACTGGGAGTGCCGTTCACGGCGATTAACCAGAGCGACCTCAAAGCTCCCGATTTCATGAAATTAAATCCCCGCGGGCAGGTGCCTTTGTTGCTGGTTGATGGTGAACCGATCAAGGAAGGGGCGGCCATAATTACATGGCTGCTGGATAGCCATGCCAATGACCTGTTGCCGCAATCCGGCATCGCCCGGGCCAAGGCGCTGGAGTGGTTGATGTGGGGTAATGCGTCTTTGCACCCGGCCTGCAGCCGGATGTTTTGGCTCAGTCGCCAGAACTTCGATGAAAAAACCAAAGCGGAACTCAGTCAGCTATTTATCGCCCAGATTCAGGCCCTATGGGATGAGGCTGAGGCCCGCCTAGCAAAAACCAAATATCTGGCCGGGGATCAGGTGACTGCCGCCGATATCTTGATGGCGGTGATCGCGAACTGGAGCTTACCAGTTACACTGGGAGCCAATATCAAACGCGTCCTTAAGGAAGTGACAGCGCGCCCTGCTTATCAAAAGGCACTGGCCATCGAGCAGATTGAATATAAAGCAGCGGCCTAGTCAGTCGAATCTGACCGCTGTTAACTTCTAGATCAAAAGCCACCTGCAATAGGTGGCTTTTTTTGACTGACAGGGGTCAGCGTGCCTGTTAAGTTAAGGATATCAATTAAAAAAGCAGGGAAACCTCATGCGTATTGTTCTTGTGCGCCATGGTGAATCAGAAGGTAATATCGACGGCGCCCAATATGCCGAGAGGGGTGATGCCGGTATCGCCCTGACCGCAAAGGGGCGAGAGCAGCTAAAAGATACCGGGGCTTTCCTGCGCTATTTTTACCGGACAAATCCATGGCAGGGTCATGAAATGCCTCAGCGCGTCTGGGTCAGTCCTTATACCCGCACCGAACAATCGGCTTACGAGGCCTTGCAGGCCTTTAACGGAGCGGCGCTCGATATCCGGCGCGACCGCCGTCTGGTTGAACAAAGCTATGGCTTGTTGCCCTACGCTCTGCGCAAAAATAATCCGCGCCATGATGCCTTGATCCGGGCGCTCGTTGAGATTTCAGAGGAAGTTTATAAAAACGATCCTTTTCTTGCGTGCCCACCTTTCGGCGAGGCGCCTGTTACTCACCATGCCCGTGTAGGCCACTTCCTTGACCGGGTTGAGGAGGAGAAGCGGAGTCAGGGGATCAGTGATATTTTGATTTTTTCTCACGGTGCCACTAACAGGCATATCATCATGCATCTGATGGGTTTGCCTTTTTCATCGTGGAAAGACATTCAATTGCAGAATAACGGCGATGTCACTGTGATCGAAGATCGTGATCAGGGCTGGCAGGTGCAGAAAATTTATGACGGCCCCACACGTCATATTGCCAGACGTGATCCGTTAAGAAATGTCATGAAATTTCCCTCTCCCCTATAGAGGGGCGGTTTCAATTTAAGGCGTGATTGCTGATCTTTTTCGTTTTGACCAGTCAATGAAAGGCTTCTCTATAAAATAATAGAGAGTCGCTGATAAAGGAATGGAGACCAGCAAGGTCAGCATGAAAGTGAGAAGCCAGAGACTGAAGCCGGGGGTGGCGCTTCCGAGAATGATTTCAGCTTTTTGACCCATATATGTAATCACTGAGGTGTGTACGAGATAGAGGCTATAGGATATCAGGGCAATCCCCTTGAATATAATATTCTCGAATATTTTGTAACCGTATGAGCGCCCCATCAAGCCCAGCAGCATCATCCCGAACGCCAGAGACATCGCTGTAAAATAGTATGTGCAATAAAATAAGGTGAGGGATATACGGGCTGTTTCAAAATAAAAATAAGGCTTGGTAAAAGCTGTCAGTGCAATAAATAGTGCGCTGCCGGTAAAAAATAGCAGGTTGGCGCATAGGGGTTGACTTAACCAGGCCCTGCCCTTTGCCGAAGACCAGATAAACTGACATATGACCCCCATGATAAGGCTGTCGAGCGCCATGTGGAACGGTGAACGTATCTGGGTAAAGTAGGAAAATTGATTGATAGGCAGGGGGAGGTGATGGAATGTCCAGATTTTTATAAGTAGAAGACCCGCCATCAATACCAGCAATGACAAACCTATATTTTTGGGGGAGAGTTTGAGCAGGGCCAAGACAATAATGGGAGCGACCAAATAGAATTTTGCTTCTACCGCCAGCGACCAGAATAACAATTTGATCCAGGAAACATAGTAATCATTCAGAAAGAATATGTGTCGTAGATATTCTTGCGTGACCCAGAGCCACGAATCTGGTGGATCGAGTTTTATCCTGACATAGAGGGCGATGGTTAACATCACATAATAGATGGGGATGATTCGGCAGAAGCGGCGCTTCAAATAGTCCTTGATACCTTCTCCCTGTTTCTCGCGTGGTAGGCGCCCCACCTTGAGAAGCTGTCCGGTGATGAGAAAGCCGCTCAAGACGAAAAACAAATGGACCCCGACCCATCCGTTCATAAAAAACCAGGTGAGAAATTCTGTACCCAGCATAGTTAGGTCTTGGCTGGTTTCCTTGTGCATGGGGTAGGCGACGTGGGTGGCGACCACCAATAAAATGGCTAGGGCCCGGAGTCCATCCAGTACCTTATAGCGATTCTCATCGTGGCTTTCTGTCATGATAGGGAGGTATATTCGCGTGAGATGAAGGGGGTAGCCGCTTACGCATAAGCCTATCAAAGTTATTCAATCAGGCAATAAAAAAGGGAGCCTTTGTGGCTCCCTTTGGGATTTTACTGAAGAAAATCTATTGGCAGGCGAGGCATTCCTCGTATTTGTTTTGCTCTTGCCGATTTTCGGTTAACTCTGGCTCACGGTTACCGGCCAATGTGGCGGCGTCTTTCTTCTCGGCATCCTTGGATCGTTGCCAGCTGGCTGCTGATTCAGCACGTTGGATCGATTTCGAGCGGCAGTAATAAAGGGATTTGACCCCTTTTTTCCAAGCATCGAGATGGATATGGTGCAAATCCTTCTTATGGACATTGGCAGGCAGAAAGACATTGAGTGACTGGGCCTGACAGACGAAGGGGGTGCGATCCGCGGCATGCTCGATCAGCCAGCGTTGGTCGATTTCAAAGGCGGTTTTGAAAACATCCTTTTCATCTTGCGAGAGGATATCCAGATGCTGCACTGACCCTTCATTGGTGAAGATCGATGACCAGATATCTTCGGTGTTCATGCCCTTTTCTTCGAGCAACTGGACCAGATGCGGATTCTTGACCGCGAATGACCCGGAGAGCGTCTTGTGGGTATAGGCATTGGCGGCGTTGGGCTCAATCCCGGGCGAAGAGCCACCGCAGATGATTGAGATTGAGGCTGTTGGGGCGATGGCCATCTTGTTGGAGAAGCGTTCCATGACGCCGTAATCGGCGGCATCCGGGCAGGGGCCGCGCTCGTGCGCCAGCTTGCCCGAAGCATCATCAACCTGACGTTTGATATGCTGGAACATGCGACGGTTCCAGACCTTGGCCATGACTGATTCCATCGGGATCATTTTTGATTGCAGGAAGGAGTGATAACCCATCACGCCCAACCCCACCGAGCGTTCGCGCATTGCGGCATATTTGGCGCGTTTCATCGAATCCGGGGCCTTGTTGATGAAATCTGTCAAGACGTTATCAAGGAAACGCATGCAGTCTTCGATAAAGGTCGGATGATCCTGCCATTCCTCAAAAGTTTCAAGGTTGAGCGAGGACAGGCAGCACACGGCGGTGCGGTCATTGCCGAGGTGATCTTTTCCGGTTGGTAATGTGATTTCCGAACACAGGTTGGACATTTTGACGTTCAGGCCCGCCATCTTGTGGTGTGACGGGATGCGGTCATTGACGTGATCGATGAAGAGAATGTAGGGCTCACCGGTTTCAATGCGGGCAGTCAGCAGGCGAACCCACAAATCACGGGCTTTGACCCGGCCCACGACATGCTGGTCTTTTGGTGATTTCAGCGCCCATTCCTCATCACGTTCAACGGCATGCATGAAGCTGTTGGGGATGACCACGGCGTTATGCAGGTTCAATGCCTTGCGGTTGGGGTCGCCGCCGGTCGGACGGCGGATTTCGATAAATTCTTCAATTTCCGGATGCGAGATTGGCAGATAGATGGCTGCCGAGCCGCGGCGGAGTGAGCCTTGCGAGATCGCAAGCGTCAGGGAGTCCATCACGCGGATGAACGGGACGATCCCGGAGGTTTTGCCGTTGCGACCGACTTTCTCGCCAATCGAACGGACATTGCCCCAGTAGGAACCAATACCGCCACCGAGGCTGGCCAGCCAGACATTCTCGTTCCAGAGGTGGACGATGTCTTCGAGCGCATCACCTGTTTCGTTGAGAAAGCAGGAGATCGGCAGACCGCGGTTAGTGCCGCCGTTTGAGAGAATCGGGGTTGAGGGCATAAACCAGAGTTTGGAGATGTAATCATAGAGGCGCTGGGCGTGAGCCGAATCATCGCCGTAATACATGGCCACACGGGCAAATAGATCCTGAAAATTCTCCTCGGGCAGCAGATAACGGTCTTGCAGGGTCGCTTTGCCGAATTCTGTCAAATTATCGTCCCGGGACCGGTCAATCTGTACCCGGTTTCCTCGTTCCATTTGCGCGATATCAAACATAAGCTTACTCTCCCACGAACAAGCAGGTTATACACAGTTTTAACATGGTGGCTGTGGACGGTGTGTGGATAACAACACAATCCATTGCGGTATGTCCAACCACATACTACTACATATCGTGTCTCCCTCAAGTGTGACTATATTCCCATTTATCTGGCTACGGGGATTGATCAGTGGCCCCACCCTTTGATTTTCATGGGTTTGCCCCGCCTGTCCCCTGTCTTGTCCACAAAACGGCGGGGCCACAAAAAGGACAAAAAGCAACACGATTTCAGGATTACCAAAAGTAACATAGTGTTTGTTGCGTGCACGGCGAGGGGCGTGCGCGAATCACTATCCGTTAGTATGTTGATTATAAAGAATATTTTTATTGAACGCTGGGGGATGCGGCGTGGTTTGCCATAGCCAGGCTGGAGGATGCGGCGAGAGGGAGGCTGTCTGTCACAAAAGTGGTTGTTAGATATAGAAAAAACCCGGATCGGGGTATAAGGCTTCTGTGACTATAATCCTTTTTTGAAACGCGTGGTTCCGTTCCGGTGCTGGTTTATTTTTGGGTGTTGCCGCCACAGCCCTTCGTGCTAAACACTCCCTGCGCCTTGATTTAACCCCTTACGCTTTGGAAAATACTATGTCACATGCCGTCACCGCCCCTTCGAAAGCCGTGATTCGCAGGCGCCAGACCAAAATCGTGGCAACACTGGGTCCGGCCTCTAATAGTGAGGAAATGATCGAGAAGCTGTTTCTCACTGGGGTGGATGTGTTTCGCCTGAATTTCAGCCATGGCTCTCACGCCGATCATGCTGAACGCGTCAAATCAATCCGGGCTGTCGAGGAGCGCCATGGCCGTCCGATCGGCATTATCGCTGATCTGCAGGGACCTAAATTGCGGGTGGGAAAATTTGAACACGGCCATATAGAGCTTAAACCTGGGATGAAAATTAGGCTCGATCTGGATAAGACTGAGGGGAATGAAAAGCGAGTTAATCTGCCGCACCCTGAGATTATCGTCACGTTGACACCGGGGGCTTATATATTGTGCGATGATGGCAAAGTACGAATGAAGATCATCGACAAGGGTTCTGATTTCCTATTGGCTGAGGTGGTGTCTGGCAACAAGCTTTCCAATAACAAGGGTGTGAATGTCCCGAATGTAGTGTTGCCGATCGCAGCTCTGACCGAAAAGGACCGCAAGGATTTGACGGCGGCGCTTGATATGGGTGTTGACTGGATTGCGCAAAGCTTTGTTCAACGCCCTGAAGATGTGGCCGAGGCCAAAAAACTGATAGCTGGTCGCGCTGCCTTGATGGCTAAAATCGAGAAGCCCTCGGCAATTGAAATGTTTGATGCCATTCTTGACCATGTTGATGGCATCATGCTGGCGCGGGGTGATCTCGGCGTTGAAATTCCGCCGGAAGATGTTCCCAGTGTGCAAAAGAAAGTTGTGCGTCAGGTGCGTTATGCCGGTAAGCCGATTATTGTCGCGACCCAGATGCTGGAATCGATGATCGAAAGCCCTTCTCCCACGCGGGCCGAGGCCTCCGATGTGGCCACAGCTGTTTACGACGGGACCGATGCGGTGATGCTCTCGGCGGAGACGGCTGCCGGGAAATATCCGATTGAGGCCGTTTCGATCATGGACCGAATCTGTCAGAAAGTGGAATCAGATGAGGTTTATCGCCGCAGCATGGACAGCAATCATCCTGATGCCGAAACCATAGCCTCGGATGCGATTACGGTGGCGGCCTGTCAGGTCGCGCAAACCCTGAAGGCGGCTTGTATCACGAATTATACATCCTCGGGTTCAACCACCTTGCGCACTGCCCGCCAGCGACCACCGATGCCAATTCTCAGTCTTTCTCATTCGCGCGCGACTACACGACGTCTGATGCTGTGTTACGGCGTGCACGCAGTTTATACCGAGGATAAAAAAACCTTTGGCGAAGCTGTAGCAGCCGCGGTTGAGCAAGCAGCATTACTGGGCTTGGCTGAAAAAGGGCAACGGCTGGTGATGACAGCGGGTGTACCGTTTGGGACGCCGGGTTCGACCAATATCCTGCGCGTAGCGTGGGTGGAATAATAATTATCAGAAGCAATCAAGGTTGAGGGCAGGGGGCTTGTATGCATCGGCCTTGTTCGCGTTGATATTGCTGTTTTAGAAAGGCAGCAATATCTTCCGGGGCATAACCCAGAAGTGTCCCGATCCGGTGATGATCGGCGAGAGAAATGGACATCTCTGTAGGATTGGGGGGTGTTTGGTTGTCGATCCTTTGGTAGATGGCGATCAGTTCTTCCATTTGCGCCTGAGATTCAGGCAGACAATAAAATGTTCTCTCGGCTATTGCTGAGGTGACAAAGGCCTTGCAGAGTAGGCCTTGATCAACGGCATGATCCAGCCTTTTGATTTGTTCGAACTGATGATTTATGAAAGGGGCAGAAAAAAGGGCAACAGGCTTTCTTCCTGTCAGCAGAAGCTCGGCTTCTTGCCCCTGATGCGGGCCTATCTTCCCCTGTAGTTGGTTGCTCATCCTTGTGCTCTTTTGAGAGTTGTATCCTTCTTAGTTAAACGACCTCCCGCAGGATAACGGCAGGCCGTAGAAACTATGTCACTACAACAATCTAAAATATTTACTGTGCCGAGGCCAGAACAGTTGAGGTCGGTTTTGTATGCAGCCACCATGCATGGCGATTGATCGAGAAGATCGGTTTATAACGGCTGACACTATTCGCCGACAAAGTCCGCTTGTTCTGGTTGTCTAGTACCAGAGCGCCGTCATCAGTGTAGACGATCAGGATGGCATGCGGGATATCCTTTTGCAGATCCTGCACAATGGCAATGCGCATACGCTCCTCCGGCACGCCCAAGGCACGCAACGATACATATTTGGCGATGGCAAAATCCTCACAGTCGCCGCCACGCTTGAAAAATTCTACCGGCGTCGCCCAGTAGTCGCTTTGTCCGTAATTATTACTATCTTCGATATATTCAATCTGGTTGATCAGGCTGTTCACTTGTTCAGCCATCTGGCGCAGGGGCAGACCTTTATAGGCGTGTAGATCCTGTTTCCAGTCTTCGACAACCTTTTTGCCGGAGGGTTGACTCATTGCCTTTTCAAAGCGGCCAAACATGCTGGTCCACTTGGTAAAGGGATCGAGGTTGCCCGAGCGTCGTTCTTCGGCATTAAAGAGAGCCGGATAGACTGATACCGGCGCAAAAGCATGATTGGCGGTGCTGACCAGACTCATTTGTGCCGGCACGTCCTTGATCGAGGCCGCTTTGGCTGGTTTCATCCCCATGCAGCTGAACGCAATGACCAGTGTTGTGGTACCTGCGAGCAGGCGCAGTGTTAGCTGTTGGGCTAACACACTATAGAGTTCACTTTGCGACACCAGTCGTTGTTCAATCAGAATGCGCCCCAGATTTTGGCGGTTGTTTTTTTGATAGGCGAGCGCATAGCGCAATTCGCCGGGGGTGAGATGACCGTTCATGACCAGCAACTCGCCCAGACGTTGGCGCTGCATCATCAGTTTGATTTTAGAAAAAATTCCGTAACGGGCGGGGCGGGCCTGAGGCCTTTTGCAAACTGCGTCCTGATCTTCCATAATGCTACACAACCCCTGCTTCCTTTATTACCGATGCCTAATTTTTTAATATCCGTTCATAACTGGCTTTACGCCTTGGTTTTGTTACATTAGAACAGAAAATTATTACGAAAATATGAATAATGCTCTGAAGAACGTGTCCTAACTTGCCTGTGGCGACTGTTTATCAGTGGACCCTAACGGGGCCCTCATCGTTCCATTAGACCGCACAAAGACTAAGGAATTCTGAAAATAGACTTGAGAGAGGGGAGCTATCCCCTAAGGATATAAGCACAATCCGGAGGCAGGTTTTGTTGACAGGTCTGGACCGTCAGCTTTATAAATTTTTCTTAATAATGAATACTTTAGCAATATTAAGACGGGTGTTTACTCTGCTACAGAGTCTGCGGTTCATGGCCTAAAGACTGGTATGGTATGGTGCGAACAGAGCTTATAATCATCAAAAGGAAAGAAAATGTCAGAATCTCGGGATATTCCCCCTTCTTTGGATAAAGCGCAGGTGCTGGTGGTGGGCGACCTGATGCTCGATCATTATGTCTATGGCGATGTGCGCCGTTTGGCTCCGGAAGGACCCGTGCCCGTGCTGGCGGCAACCCATGAAGAGTTCATATTGGGGGGTGCGGGCGGTGTGGTGGCCAATCTGGTTGGGCTTAAGGTAAATACCCGGGTGCTGGGGATGGTGGCTGGTGACCCGGCCGGTGGGCGCATTCGTTCCATATTACGTTCTCAGGGGGTGGATGATACCACCCTAACCGAGGCTCATGACCGACCTTCGATTGTTAAAATGCGTTTTGTTACAGGTACGCAAATGTTGCTGCGGGTGGATCATGAGAGTGTATCCCCTCTGGATTCGAGGGCCGAGGCTGATTTAATTACCCGGATTCCACAGGTGCTCAAAGACTGCGGGGCGGTTATTTTATCTGATTATGGCAAGGGGACGCTGACAGCGGCGGTGATCGCGGCGGTGATCGCGGCGGCCCGGCAGAGCGGCATCCCGGTGCTGGTTGATCCCAAGGGCACAGATTTTACGATTTATCGGGGGGCGGCCCTGATCACGCCCAATTCTCAGGAACTGGCGGCGGCCACCCGGTTGCCGACTGTCACAGATGTAGAGATTATCACGGCAGCACAAAGCTTGCGCCAGTCCACCGGGATTGCGGCCGTGGTGGCCAAACGCTCAGAAAAGGGGATGAGCGTGATTACAGATCAGCCTCCCGTCCATTTTACAGCTACGGCTTCTTATGTACGTGGGGTGGCTGGGGCGGGTGATACCGTGATCGCTACTCTGGCGGCTTTGCTGGCGGTGAGCGTGGATCTGGTTGTTGCCGTTGATTTGGCCAACCGTGCCGCGGGCGTGGTGGTGCAAAAACCGGGAACAACACCGCTGACGCCGGAGGACTGGGGTGTGGCGATGGCCGGGGATGGGGCCGCAGATGAAGCTGAAACAACCCGGGCGGCTCCGGTTTATCATGACTGGTCAGCGGCGCGTGCCCAGATTGATTTGTGGCGGGCACAGGGGCTTAGGGTCGGGTTTACCAATGGCTGTTTTGATATTCTGCATTATGGCCATGTGAATTACCTCAACCGGGCACGGGAGCGTTGCGACCGGTTGGTGGTGGGGCTGAATTCGGATGCTTCGATTACCCGGCTGAAAGGGGCCGGTCGTCCGGTACATGAGGAGCTTTCGCGTGGCGCGGTGATGGCGGCCCTAGGGGCGGTGGATATGGTGGCAATTTTTGGGGATGACCCGGCAGACGATGACAAACCAATCCGGGTGATTGAGGCCCTGCGGCCGGATATTTGTTTCAAGGGGGGGGATTACAAGGTTGAGGATTTGCCGGAAGCCGCTGTCGTTCTCGGCTATGGTGGGATTGTTGAAATTATGCCGCTTTATGAAGGTCACAGCACAACCTCGGCGATTCGGAAAATGCAGAAGACCGCCTAGGGCTGGATTTAGCCCCCCTTTTCCTGAAACGGGGCTATACCGCATGGCCAAGACTTGATAATATCGAGCAGTTATTTCCCGGTGATTCGGGGGGTGGCCATATCCCGTATCACGGGATGTTCTTTAGGTTTTTCATCCCGCAAAAGCGGTCAGCAGGCTGGTGCTCTATGACGTCAGGTAAAACACTGAAATCCATGATCAAGTTTCTTTATGTGGTGGCGGTGGCCGTGCCGTTCCTCTTGTCAGCCTGTGCAGGCAGTATTGAACCGGGGCCGATGCCGACCGGTTACAAGCACCATAATGGTACCTATAAAAATGCACCGGGGGCTGAACCGGCTGCGTGGGAGCGTAATGGCGAGCGTCATGCCCAATCAACAGAATTGGCACCGCAGGATGCGGGTCACCAGACGGCGACCGGTGTTGAAAGTCAGACTTTGATGATGACCGGTGAAGCGCAGGTCTGGATTCCAGCAGCGCGTGAACTGGTGGCTAAAATTAAAAGTCGCCTTGGCCAGCCGATGGAGCCCACTTTTTTTGAAGGAATGAACGGCCAGTCTGTTCCCGGCTTTGAATCGGCGTTGAAGCTGGTGACGTCGGAACAAGGTTGGCCTGGGGCCGCTAGCCGCGGCT
The DNA here is from genome assembly GCA_023700945.1 of Alphaproteobacteria bacterium. Classification (GTDB taxonomy): domain Bacteria; phylum Pseudomonadota; class Alphaproteobacteria; order Micavibrionales; family Micavibrionaceae; genus Micavibrio_C. The sequence goes on from JAMPXY010000016.1 coordinate 26,398, forward strand.
CCGGCCCGTTCCACATGAGTTACAGTGTGACGCCCGCTGATCCAAATGATCCAGCGCGCCAGCATCTGACGGTGCGGCTGACTGTTTCTGCCGGGAATTTTGTCATTGAGGAAAGCGGCATTTACACAATCACCGGGGCATCCGCGCCTGTGACTGATCCGGTTGATCTTACTCCCGTCAGGTAATTTTTGATGATGTTTGTTTTTGTGCGCCGTTTATTGCAGTCCGGACTGGCGCTCTTGATGTTGTCCGCTCCTTTGCTGAGTGCCTGCGATCCCGGGACATTACGGCTGTTGTCATCTCCTGACGTCAATCTGACCAGCAGTAATTATGCCGCTGCCGATATGTTGGTGCAGCAGTCACAGGCTCATCTTTCGCAAAATACTATTCTGGCGCTGGGTGCTTTGTCCGATCTGAAAGACCCGGAGAGCCGTGCGCCGTTTGGGAAAATGGTGGCGGGTCAGGTCGGGGCCCGTCTGGTACAACTAGGCTATAACGTCAATATTCCCGATGATATTGGGACGGTATCTGCAGGTGATATGCCGGCCAGTCCAGCTCAACCGGTGATTAAGGCGCCATTGGAGGGTACGGCTGTTAGTGTCGGGAATGTGCAGGCTATGGTGACGGGTCATTATGTTCGCAGTGGTTCTGATGTGCTGATCAATCTGCGGTTGGTGGATATGGGTACCGGGCGCATTTGGGGCGCTTATGACTATAATCTGCCGATTACCAACCAGATTAACGATATGCTGAGCGCGCCGCGCCTTGCAAAGGATAGCGCAGAGAAGGCCGGACTCTTTGATTTTTAAAGGTTTTTTTCTACGCTGCTGTGCCGCGCGCTGATCATTTTCTAGACAAATGGGTGCTTTCGGCGGCAGAATATATAGAGTCATAAATAATGTGCAGGCAAACAGACGTGATCATCATCAACGGCAAGCGGCGGTTAATCAGGTCTCTTATGGTGATATTGCTGTCAGGGTGGCTGGCGGTACTAGTGCCAGGGCCGGAGGCATATGCTCAAACCGCCTGCGATCCCCAGTTTATGGACGCGATTGAGGCGCGGGGGTTTGTTGAGGCTGCGCGTGAGAATGCTCAGAATCAAAATTTGATCTATAAGCCGGATGGTGTTTTCGAATATAGCTGTTTTCGTGATCACGTGCCCGCCGTTCAGTCAAATGCCGTCTCCTTGTTCCGTGCCGGGTCCTTGAACTCGGTGACTGTTAACCCGATCAACACCTTCACCTTCGCCAATTATAATGATGTCTATTTGAACAGCCGTTATGTCGACCCCGGTTTGGCGGCTCCGCCGGCTGATATGTGCAATGCAATTGCCAGTGTCTGGGAAGCGGGGCGTTGTATCAATTTTTATAACCGCACCGACCTGGATGCTTTTTTTGATCTTTCTCACTATACCGCGAATGAGCCACGTCAGTTGCCGCCATCTTTGGGGGCTTGCGGGGCTCTGCCTTTTGCCGGACTCAATATGGCACTCGATATAGCTTATAACAACAACACGGCGATCTGGACTATGCCGCCCTATCTACAGGATGCGACTGATTATATTGCGGATCCTATCGATTTGCAGACGGATATGTATACGCCGGGTTCTTGTCAGGATCCGATTCCGACCGGGATGATGGTCACTGACCTTAACTCGCCGATGGGTAACACGCCGTTTGCAGAAAAAATATGCTCTAACCCGGCCTGTGTGTATATGCCGGATAGTGATGATTGCTCGATGCCCTGATAGCTAACGCGCCAATAGCACCCTGAAATAATGATGAGAGCCGTCAGCCGTGCAGGTGATACAGCCCTGCATC
>JAMPXY010000114.1 GCA_023700945.1 Alphaproteobacteria bacterium
CCGGGAGCCGCCATATAACGCCAATGATAGTCTCGACAAAGAAAAATTCCCCACGCTGTTTAATCTGGTGGGGAATTCTAAACTTTTAAGTCACGATCTAACAACAGCAAAATTTTAGGGCTTGAGTTGGGGACCCGCATGAACCGCCGATTCCACCACCGGTGTAGCCAGATCAATCCCGCGCATAACACCTTCATCACTCCATTTTTTCAGTTTGGTGATGGCCTGTTGCGGGTCATTCACGGCCCGGATCATTTCTTCACGACCCGGATGGATGGCGCCCGCCGCAATCAATTTGCGCATCAGGCGTTTTTCATCGTCATAAATACCATTGGTGTTCAAAACAATAATCGGGGTCAGGAAATCTTTCGACCGTGCGGCAATCAGCATATCGTTGCGCGCAGCGATTTCCCATTTCTCATCGAGAGTGCCAATGCCGCCAAACAAGGTGATAAAGGCATCGGCCTTGTTCATCATCCACGCTTTACGTGTCGGCAGGCTTTTCACAATTTTTTCGACAGTACCATCAACCGGCGCATAGGTAGCCGAATCCTTAAACGCCTGAGTGATCACACCAAAGACACGGCTGCCGTTATCACGGGCGGCCTTGGCGACCACACCCATCAGGCCCGAAGCTCCGCCACCATAAACCAGATCAAACCCGTTCTGACCGAGCAAGCGCCCGACCTCTTCGGCGTGCTGGGCATAAATCGGATCATTGCCCATACGCGATGAGCAGAAAACACCCACGGTCTTAATGCGCTTTGGTTTATCTGAAATAGTCATACCCTGTCCCTGTCAGTAAGAGTTCATGTTTTTATGAAGCGAGGATTAGCAAAAAATCATGTAAAAAGTCAAAGTTTTCATATCCCGCACTGCACGAACGCCGACACCGGACCAAAAATGTCGCAAATTTGCTCTGGAAGCGAATAATATTTTATAATGAGTGCCTTAGGTGAAAGAATTTGAGCAAAGCACCCACCACAGTCGCCATTATCGGCGGAGGACAATGCGGAACGATGTTTCTGCATGACTATCTCTACCAACTTGAGAAAAACAAAACTTCTATAGCGGGGACGCCACCAGCCATTCTCTGGCTTGATGCCGGGGGCCGTTTTGGCCATGCCGACCCTTTTGACCCGCAACAATCAGATGCCCTGCTGATGAACGGTCCGACCTATATGCTGCGCCCATCGCTGGCTAAACCGGATCTGTTTCACAATTACTATCGCGGCCAGACCGGATCGGATGATCTTGAAGGTTTTATTCCGCGCAATCTCTATGGCCGTTTTCTGCAGGATCTGGTTCCGGCCCTGCTCGAGAAGGCACAACATCTGGGCATCACGATCACCAGACAGCAAGCCACGATCACCGCCATCCACAAAACCCCGCAACGCGCCTTGCAACTGGTATCAGCGGAGGGGCAACGCTGGCAGGCTGATCATCTGGCGCTGGCGACGGGCCCCGCCCGCAACCGGGCGCTCGATCATTTGCGCGGACAATCCGGTTTTATCGACAACCCCAGCCGGGCAAACTCCTTTGCCAACTCCGGGATAGATTTCAGCAACCCGGCAACCCAGATTGCCTGTTTCGGCCCCGGCCCCTCGTGCTTTGACGGCATGGCCCTGCTGGAGAAAGAATTTGGCTTCAAAGGCAAATATATTCTGGTCGGACGGGCGAATATCCCGTTCTGGTCGATCCAGCGCAATAGCCCGGTGCCCAACGATTCCCATTACCGCCCGCGTCACCTCTCAGCCGAGGCCCTGCCCTGCCCAGTCACGGAATCGCAACTGATCGCAGCCTTGTTCAAGGATATCGACGACCTCAAGGACCCGCAGCACAACCGGTTTGAAATGGGTCCTGAATATCTGCTCAACCTCGTCAGTTCCCAGACCCCTGCACTGTATGCACGCTGGCAGGCCCAGCACCGGCCTGATGCGTTGGCGGCCGCCCAGTCGCACACTGCCTTCTTGAAGCTGCAGCGGGTTGCAATCAAAATGCTGGAGCAAGCCGTCTCGCCACAAATGCAAGCTCTCTACCAAAACCTCAAGGATCAGGGCCGCATCCTGCAGGTCAGTGGCCGGATTCAGGAAGATGCGATTACAAAGCCCAACGCCCTGTTCACGGTACCCGTTGTCCGTCAGGACGGGCTGCGCCTGAATTATCGCAGCGCGGGCATCATGAACTGCAAACCCCATGTCCGGTCGTGGCAACCCGGCGGTGCCACCGCGCAGGAGCAACTACTGGCGCAGATGACCGAACAAGGCCTGATCCGCCAGAACAAGCAAGAACAACTGGGCCTTTATGATTTTATCCATGGTCTGCAAAACCGCGTGGCCTTGCTGGGGGCGGCCACCGATGTGTTGTGGGGCGTTCATCTGTCCTCCTACAAAAACGGGCAGGCCGCCGAGTTTTTTGCCAGCAAACTGATCCCCTGGCAGCGCCAGGCCACCCCGGTTTTACAGCAGAATAGCTGATAAGTTATGTCAATAATCCTTGATATTTATGCCAAGGCTCCCCTATAGTCCCGCCTATGAATTCACTGGGCTTTGACAAGGAACCAAAAGATACCCGCGTGGTGGTCGCCATGTCGGGCGGAGTCGATTCATCCGTGGTAGCGAGCCTGTTGCACGAGCAAGGTTACGAGGTTATCGGCGTCACCCTGCAGCTTTATGATTTTGGCGCGGCGCTCCAGAAAAAAGGTGCGTGCTGCGCGGGGCAGGATATTTACGATGCGCGGCGCGTGGCCGAGACCCGCGGCTTCCCGCATTACGTCCTCAACTACGAAAATAATTTCAAAGACAGCGTGATCGAGGATTTCGCCGACAGCTATCTGCGCGGTGAAACGCCGATCCCGTGCGTGCGCTGTAACCAGACGGTGAAATTCCGCGACCTGCTGGCGGTGGCCAAAGACCTCGGCGCCGATTGCATGGCGACCGGCCATTACATCCAGCGCACGGTGAACCCCGACACAGGCCGTGCCGAACTCCTGCGCGCGGTCGATCCCGGCAAGGACCAGAGCTATTTCCTGTTTGCAACCACGCAAGAGCAACTGGATTTTCTGCGCTTCCCCTTGGGTGGCTGGACCAAGGACATTACCCGCCAGCACGCCCAGCGCCTTGACCTGATCACCGCCGACAAGCCTGACTCACAAGATATCTGTTTTGTCCCCGGCGGCGATTACACCAAAGTGGTCAAACGCCTGCGCCCCGAAGCGCAAAAGCCCGGCACCATCGAACATATCGATGGCCGCGTGCTGGGCACGCACGAAGGCATCATTCATTACACCATCGGCCAGCGCAAAGGCCTTGGCATCGGCGGCGGTCATTCCGACAACAACGATCCGTTCTATGTCGTGAAGGTTGATGCCGCGAATGCGCGTGTCGTCGTCGGCCCGAAAGAGGCGCTGGCCCGCGATACGATTCACCTCAAAGACTGCAACTGGCTGGCCGGTGCGCACAAAAACGTCTTGCTGAAATTCCGTTCGATGATGCAGCCCATACCAGCGACCCTGATCCGCAACGATGATGGCACCGCCACCCTCGCCCTGACAGAAGCGCAGTACGGTATTTCTCCCGGTCAGGCCGCCGTTTGCTATGACGGCGAACGCATGATCGGCGGCGGCTGGATCAGCGCCACAAGCCATTCCACACTGGCACAGGCCGCATGAAAAACATCACGGTGCAAATGCTGGGATTTGACAATCCGCATCCGGAATTAAACCTCTTTCACGACAACCCGCGCCTGAGCCTGCGTCAGGCCTTTGATAAAATTGCCCGCACCCTGCCCGATCAGGCGGCAGTGAGTTTTTATAAGAACGAGGACGGCATCGCCGCCTGCATCCATCCCCACGCCGGAGAAGACGAACCCAAACTGAGCTACCAGTTCCATCCCGATCATGGTTCGGTGGTGATCCGCCGGATTCACGCCGGGCCCCAGCGCCATAACGGCCTCGGCAGTGCCATGATCGCGGCGCAATTGCCCTTCTGGCTGGAACAAGGCACCCGGCATATCCGCTTGCTGGCCCATCACCTCAGCGAAGGTTTTTACCTGAAACTGGGCTTTGAACGTACCTCGATGATTCCGGAATATAGCTGGCCACGCCAGAGCCTCTCTTTGCCGATGCAGCTTGATCTGCAGAACCCCACCCAGCGGGATCAACTAGACCGGGCGCTGGCCAAAGCCCCGCCTTTGACTCCCCATCTTTCACCATGACCGCTTTGCAGCTATAATCCCTCCCGTCTGTAACGGAGGTTTCTGATGTCCCTGCGCGCCCTTTTCGTTTGCCTTCTCTGCCTGATCACCGCCCCCGCCTTTGCCGGCGAGCCGCTGCTTTATAAAGACGGCGATGTGCAGCTGGAAGGTTACATGGCCCGCGCCGAAAAGGCTGGTGCCCCAGTTGTGCTGATCATCCATCAATGGAAAGGTCTGGGCGCGTACGAGAAGCACCGCGCCGATATGTTGGCCGCCGAAGGTTACAACGCCTTCGCGATTGATATGTACGGTCAGGGCATCCGCCCGCAAACACAAGAAGACGCCGGCAAGCAGGCCGGGCTTTACAAGAGTGACCCGGCACTGGCGCGGCAGCGGGTAAAAGCCGCGCTTGACCTCGTGAGATCGATGAGCAGTGTCGGCCCGGAGATTGCGGTCATCGGCTATTGCTTTGGCGGCACCATGGCGCTCGAAGCCGCCCGTGCCGGATCTGACCTTGCTGCCGCGATCAGCTTCCACGGGGGTCTGGCGACCAAGGAACCAGCCACCCCCGGGGCGATCACCGCCCCGCTCATGGTTCATCACGGGGCCGATGACCCGTTTGTCCCGGCCGCCGAAGTGGCCGCTTTCGAGCAGGAAATCGCCGCCGCCGGGGCGCAGATGACCTTTTACGCCTATAAAGGGGCCGTCCACAGCTTTACCGACAAGGCCGCGGGCACCGACCCGACCACAGGGGCCGCCTATCACGAGGAGGCCGATGTTTTAAGCTGGCAGCGCAGCCTCTCTTTTCTGGAAAAAGCCTTTAAAAAGACCGGAAATGAGGGCCCTCCGCCCACCCCAGCGGAAAGCTTGACAAAAACGCCTTAAGCGGCGATAAACGCAGCCTCGAAAGACACCATGATGGCGGTGTAGCTCAGCCGGTAGAGCAGAGGAATCATAATCCTTGTGTCGGGGGTTCAAGTCCCTTCACCGCCACCATTTATCATCATTAAATCAAAGAGATAACCAGAGTGTTCTTTTAGAGCACTCTCTCTTTTTGTTCTGGGGTAACACTGGGGTAACAGATTAAATTCTGACAATCATTTTTTATGCGGGGAAAACTTGGTCGGGGCGCACCTCACGCTTGAACACAACACTTTTGTTGTGTATGCTTTAATCATGACCGACATAATGATTCTTAATGAGCGTGACGCAAAGGCAGCGAAAAACGTTATCCAGCAAATCGACGAAGCGCTTACGTCGGAGAACGAATTCAATGCCATCGTTGAGGGATTTCCTCTAGAGCTTGTCAACGGTTATCGCCGATCCCTGACAACACAGAAAGTTGATCTGGAAAAAGGCGTCTCTATTTATGAAAAAGCTAAGTCCGGCGACACCGACGACCTTATTCGCTCTGCCGAAGATGATATTGGCGTTTTCCTGATTGCTGCTCGCATTATAAAGGGGCTCTCCCAAAAGGATCTAGCTCGAAGGGTCGGCCTTAAAGAACAGCAGATCCAGCGTTATGAAGCGGACAAATATCGCTCAATCAGCCTTTCAAACTATAAGCGCATGGCACATGCGCTGGGTGTAAATATTAAAGCATCGCTGAAAGGCCAGTGGATTTCAGGCACAGATGATCTTACAAGCGAATATAGCCCTGATCAAATCAAGAAAGTACTTAAGCACGCTAGAGAACATGGGTGGTTCGAAGCCTCAGTCGATCAGAACGATGGCGATGGATATCTGCA
>JAMPXY010000115.1 GCA_023700945.1 Alphaproteobacteria bacterium
GACTCCCACGCGCTATCTGGAATACCGCTTGGCACACCACTTTCATAAACATCCTTGCCGATTTTGATTTCCTCAATATCCAGCGCCGCCCCGGCCTCATCAAGAATCCGCAAGGTCGCATCCATAATTTCAGGGCCGATACCATCGCCACGAGCCACGGTGATAGGAGTACGATTGGACATAAGAAAATCTCCGGACAGGAAGTGAACGGCCAAAACGGCACTGCACTATAAATCTACATTATTTAACAGGAAATTAAAGCCACACGTCCGCGCACTTACGTATAGAGTCCGCTCAGAATAACACTCTCACCGCCCATACCTTGCTTGAAAAGGCGTACCCCTTCTGCTTCTTCGTTGATGCCCCCCAGATCCAGATCGCGCACACCGCGTTCCTGCAAGGTCAAGGCCCCCTGCCACAACAATAAATGATGAGCATTGTATTGCCGTCCGGCTTCACCACTCCAGCCCAGTTGATAGGTGGCCGACTGGCCATGGCGGAAAAACAGCACCCCCGCCACCGGATCATCACCACAAAAAACGCGCCCAACCAGCATTTCACCACGTGGCCGGCAATAGCGCGCCAACAATCTGACAAAGCGTGGGGAAGCGGCGTGGAATTTTTTCTCAGCACGATGAACCTCATGGTGTAGCAAAAGCCATGACAACGCTTCCTCGCTATCAGACCACTCCAGCCGCAAACCGCTGCGTTCCGACTTGCTCAGAGCATTCCGCCATTTCTTGTCCAACCCTTGTCGTAAATCGGTTTCTGCCCCTGACAGGTCAAGCCAGAGAGTCTGATAGGGTTTCACATGCGACACCGCTGCAAACGGCATCAGCATGGCAAATGGCTGCTCGATTTCAGGAATGATCCGACGACGGCGGCCCCATCGTCTGGGAAAATCCTTATCAAACCGCGTCCAGAACGCCACATGATGTTCAGGCGCGCCATAACCCGGCAACCATAAAGGGCCCCGGTCAACCATCACAGCATGAAGACACGGGCCGAATAAACCCGCTTCCAGCATCTGCACCAATCCGGCGGGGACACCCTCAATCCGGATCAAACCCCAACGCGCCCGTTGACGGTAACAGGCCCCAGCCGCCTGAGCATAGGGATAAGATTGCAAAAGAGTCGAACGGCGCACCTGCTGAAACAGGATGTCCCATTCAGTCAGGCTTAGCTTGTTCCATTCAATCAAGCACTCAGTCATGCTGGTTTTGTATGTGCACAGCGGGATAAAATCATATACCCAACCACAGCCGAAATCAGGGAACCTAACAGCACCCCGAGCCTGACCGAGGCCTGCATCGCCACATCCTGATAGGCCAACCCGCCGATGAACAAGGACATGGTAAAACCAATACCGCACAAGATCGAAACGCCATAAAGCTGCAGCCAACTGGCTCCAGCCGGACGGGGCGACAACCCCAGCTTAACCGCCAGCACCAGTACCAGGAAAATGCCAATCTGCTTGCCAAAGAACAGGCCCAACACAATCCCGAGCGTAACGGGATCAACCAGACTGTGCAGCCCCATCCCGGCAAACGGCACCCCGGCATTAGCAAAGGCAAACAAGGGCAAAACCCCGAAAACAATCCACGGATGCAAAGTATGTTCCAGCGTTTTTAAGGGAGAATACTCAGGATCACGCCGGCAGCGCGTCGGCACAAACAAGGCGGCCGCAACCCCGGCCAACGTCGCGTGAACGCCTGATTGCAGCACCGATACCCAGAGAATAACACCCAAAATCACATAAGCAGGAATACTGCTGACATTACGGCGGTTCAGGATAAACAAGCCAAGCAAGGCAGCAGCGGCAAAATAAAACGGCACCGGATGCAAACCATGCGAGTAGAATAAGGCAATGATGATAATCGCACCCAGATCGTCAATCACCGCAATCGCCGTCAGCAGAATTTTGAGGCTGGTCGGGGCACGACTACCCAGCAACGCCAGCACACCCAAGGCAAAGGCAATATCCGTGGCCGAAGGAATGGCCCAGCCCGCCATGTTATGAGGATAATCCTGATTAATGAACCAGAAAATTGCCGCCGGAGCCAGCATCCCGCCTACGGCCGCCAACGCTGGCAACAAGGCACGGTCACGGGTCGACAGCTCGCCTTCAACCAGTTCACGCTTGATCTCAAGCCCGACCAGAAAGAAAAACAGCGCCATCAAACCATCATTGATCCACAATAAAATGGATTTTTCGAGTTGGAGATCAAACCCGGTCTCAGGCGAAACAAAACCAAAACGGAATTTGATACCATTCAACAGATGATCATAAATGCCAAACAACGGCGTATTGGCAATCAATAACGCCAGTAGAGCCGCACCCACCAGTACAATCCCCCCGGCGGCTTCCATATGCATGAAGTCCTTCGTAAAGCCCATCGTACGGACAAAAAACTGGCGCATGGTCTTTTCCAATAAAATATGTATGATCAGCGTGGCAGCTATTATGATTTTTTAAGACCGCTCAGGCAAGGGAAACAGGCATGCTGACACAAGAAATCATTATCAAGAAGCGTAGTCGTAAGAGCTTAAGTCATGACGAGATCCAGCAGTATGTAAAAGGTGTCGTAGATAAATCCGTCAGCGAAAGCCAGATTGCGGCGATGTGCATGGCCATCTTGCTCAATGGCATGGACAAAGAAGAGCGCGTCAACCTGACGATGGCTATGGCTGATTCTGGCAGTCGCATCGACTGGCAAGCAGAAAGCCTCGACGGCCCGATACTCGACAAACACTCCACCGGCGGGGTGGGTGATAAAGTTTCTCTGATGCTGGCCCCGATGATCGCCGCCTGCGGCGGCTATGTCCCGATGATCTCAGGGCGTGGTCTGGGCCATACCGGCGGTACGCTCGACAAAATGGATTCAATTCCAGGTTATGTCAGCCAGCCCGACCTCAAAAAATTAAAAGATGTTGTGGCCGATGTTGGTTGCGCGATTGTTGGAGCGACAGCAGAGATCGTCCCGGCTGACCGTACCATTTATGCCGTCCGTGATGTCACCGGTACAGTTGAAAGCCTCGATCTGATCACTGCCTCCATTCTCTCCAAAAAACTCGCAGCAGGCCTTGAAGGGCTGGTGCTGGATGTCAAATACGGCAGCGGCGCCTGGTTTGCCGATTATGCCCAAACCAAAAACATGGCAGAAACGCTGGTCGCGGTGGCCAATGGTGCCGGTCTGCGCTGCCATGCCCTACTGACGGACATGAACGAAGTACTGGGTCGCACCGCAGGCAACGCGATTGAAGTACGCGAAGCTATCGAATTTTTGCGTTGTGAGAATATCGATCCCCGCCTCTACGAAGTCACACTCGGTCTGTGCGGGCAGTTATTGATGATCGGCGATCTAGCCGACACGGCTCTGGCCGGACGCGAGATGGCTGAACGTCATTTGCGTGACGGCCGTGCCGCGAGTTTCTTCGAGCGTATGGTCAAAGCCTTGGGTGGCCCTGCCAACATCGTTGACGATTTTGGCCGCCATCTGCCACTTGCCCCCCTGACGCGGGAAATTCACGCGGGCCGCGCCGGGGTTGTTACGGCGGTTGATACCCGTAAAGTTGGCCTTGCGGTGATTGAGCTTGGCGGTGGCCGTCGTCTGGCTTCCGATAAGATCGATCATGGCGTAGGATTAAGCAGCGTAGCGGCTATCGGCCAGAATGTCGGCAGTACAGACCCGTTATGTCTGCTCATTGGTCGCGACCAAGACAGCATGGACCGCGCCGAATTTTTGATCCGCGAAGCCTATATCATCGGCGCCCCAGACGAACGTATTACCAAAACCCCCACTATCAGTGAAAGCATTATCGCTTGAGTCATTCTCTCTTCCGCCAGAATATCCACGCCATTTTATTGGCCTTGCTCGGCTGGTTCGCATTCTCCCTTACTGATGCCTTTACCAAGGGCATGACCGATGATTTCGGTACCATCCAACTAATCGGGATGAGCAGTATCGTGGGAACAGTTCTCTCAGGCGGATGGATTTTATATCGTCATGGCTGGCGCGGCTTTCTCACTCCGAAATGGAAGTTATTTGCCCTGCGTGGTTTACTGGTGATTGCCATATCTTATCTTGTGGTTTATGCCCTCTCCCTCATAGAACTTGCAGATTTTTACGGCATCATTTTTATGTCGCCTTTTCTTGTCACGATTCTATCCGTATTTTTGCTTAAGGAAAAAATCGGAATTCACCGGGTCATTGCCATGGTTGTGGGGTTTGGAGGAGTTCTGGTGCTGGCGGGACCCCAGATGCAAAGCAATCCACTCGGTCTGCTCTGCGTTTTTATAGCCATGGTCGGTGGCAGTCTTGTCACCATTCTCATCCGCAAAATCGGCCGTGAACCGGTAACAACGCTGTTTGCTTTTGTCCCGTTTGTCAGCAGTACAGTGGTTTACGGCCCCTTAATGCTGTTACCGGGGAATTTTCAAGTACCGGATAATCCCTGGCTGTTACTCGGCCCCAGCAGCATGGGCTTGCTCGCCTTCGCCGGATTCATTTTCTTTAGCCTCGGCTTTACCCGCGCCACAGAAACCGCAGTGATTGTCCCCTTTCATTACAGCCAGATGCTCTGGGGGGTGTTGCTCGGCTATATCCTGTTTGCCGATATTCCTCAGCCCTCAACGATCATCGGCTCATTGATTATTCTCAGCGCCGGTCTTTATATGCTCTGGAGAGAGTATCTGCACCACAAAGCTAATCATTCAGCTTCAGCGACGATATCGGCTTCCGGGACGGCAGTATTGCCCGAGACTTGATTTGCTCCGGCAGCGCGGACTGAACATTAATTTTTTTCTCTTCACTGCGCTGATAAACATAAACCCCCAGCACTGAAAGCCCAATCCCCCAGATCATACCAAGCGACTCCATGGCTTCAATCACCAGCGATGACTGGTCTGTACGAAAGACAATCACATAGGCCACTGCAAACATCTGTGCTGCCCACGTCAGTGCCATCAGATAACCAAATGTCGGACGCATCCGCCGAACATACGCATCAGGCGAGGCTACTTCAGCACGCAGACTTTCATTGATCTGCTGATAGGCGGCCTGCGCCTCGCCCAGTTTCATTTCAGCCAATTTTTCGGCATGGCGGTGCGCTTCGGCCATTTGCTCCGGACTGATTCGACCCAAAGCCAGTATATCACCCAAAGCATCCAGCGAGGTCGCGGCTCCCTGCGCTGCAGGATGTTCGATTTTTTTCAAGGCGCCGCCCAAAATTTCTGCCAATAGCGGCAGACCAAGTTGTAAAAGCAAAGGTGCTGTCATGTCAGTATCCTGTAAAAAATATGATGTGCGATAACTGCAGTCGGCGATTGCCCCCGCGACCAAAATGGATAAATGCCTGCAGCGTGATAATGGGTGGCCCCGTGGGTGGGATCTGATAATGTCCCCGCCACCGTCTGTCGGGCCAGCGCCAGTGCGCAAGCAAAATGACGTTCACGACGATCAACGTGCAGCACTTTGCGATAATTGGGATCACTGCGATTCCAGCAACTGAACTGATAAGGTTTCTGGCAAACCCCAATGATTGAATTACCCCACCAGAATTTCCCCCGGGTGTGACTAACCGCCACACGGTTGATTACAACAGCCGCGATCGCCTGCATGCCGAAGCTACCCTCGCCGCGAGCTTCGCCCCACATGGTCCGCGCCAGCGTGTCAATTTCCAGTTCATGAAAATAAAGTTCGCTATCATTCATCTTGTCTCTACGCCTGTCAGCGCCTCCGTTTTCAAAGCCGTGGTGTCGAGCTTGGCCTCAATCCGCAGCAAATGCGAAACCAGTCTTCCTTCAAGATCGCGCATATCTGAAACCGAAGCATAAGATTTGGCCACTTCAAGTTTGAAAGCGGACAAAGCTTCGCGCAACTGGGCGTGACGCGACTCCATCACGACACGC
>JAMPXY010000116.1 GCA_023700945.1 Alphaproteobacteria bacterium
CTTTCGGATTATCGGGATGATGGATTTGATGGATCAGGCTGTGGCCTGCGCCAAGGCTGCGGGACGCATGTTGGCTGTCGCCGCCGGGGGTGATGCGCCGGAACTGGAGCCTGTCATAGCCAAGCCGTTGGCGATGGCTGCGATGACGGAAACTTTCCGATCAACTGGTTATCAGGATGCAATGATTTTAAGTCATTGAGTATTTCGGTTTAAAGTTAAAACTTAGTCACGTTCCTGATGGCTGGCAATTTCTTGCCAAGATTGAGTCTTAATAATTATCGGGCGTGTACAGGCCGGATTTTTTAGATCTATCTGTCCGGTCAAGCAGGAGAGGACGGCTGTTTGTACTGTGCAGGCTGCGCTGTTCTTGCAAATATTGCGCAGGTGTATATCCAATATCCGTAAGTGCTTCACGGAGGGTCGGGAGATCCTGATCCCTGCTGATACCGAGCTGATTTTCAAGATCCTGCAGTTTTAAATTTTGCTGACAGTTCACGGCCAAGGTTGCAGAGCTGTAGGCAGGGATGTGGGGTTGCGGTTCAAATAGATTGAGTCCCAATAGCTGGCCGACGGCGAGAATATCGTCGTTGCTTAATTTGGCAATCGTAATGTCCTCTAGGCCTGTAGTGCTGTCACGATCCAATAGCGCGGCCTGATAGGAAGCCAGTGCGCTATCACGATAATGCATCAGTGTTGTATAGCCGTCCTGATCCAGATTTATATTCTGCAAGCATAATTGTGCATATTGGGGAATCGTTACTTCTGGCGAATGAATAAAGCCATGTTCCATCGCTGAGAGTTCGGCTGTGGGGCGTAACGCAAGCCGTTGTTTTAGCCTGAAGAGTCTTTCAATAGTGAAAGCGGCGCGTTCAGTCAGTTCCATCAGCAGGCAGGCGTCAGCCGGGCTGAGAATAACCGGGCTATTCCTGTTTCCCGGTATGGCTTGAAACATAGATAGAGTATGACAGTGAATGGCGTGGACAAACTCATGGGTGCGGGTTTGGAATAGTTCACCTGGACTTCTCAGGGCCAGCGGCCCATAGATAATCATGTGACCAGGTTTGCTATCATCGGCATGACTGCTATAGCGGGCCGCCATTACTTCCAGTTCCGGGTCAAAAACTTCGAGGGGGCGCGTTGCTTCAATCAGGCGCAGAAACTCTGCCCCCTGCGGGCCAAGGTGTGTGTATATCCGGTTCTGAGTAGTCAGTAGACCTTGTAGGTCTGTGTCTTCTCTATCTCTCAATTCTTGAGGATATTGGTTCCACTCTCTGACAGCTTGTTTCCAGTCGTTTTTCATGAATTAAAAGCGGTACTTCTTATTAAGGTATCTTGGTTGAACTATAGGCTTCAGGGATTTAAGCGGGCAAGTTTATTTTTACATAATTTACATTTTTTGGGGAAGTGGTTGCGATAATGGTTAATCGGCTCTTGCCACCCCTAGGCCGAACTTCGTATAAAAGACCTCAGATAACTAAAGGTTAACGCTGATGTCCCATCTGGCTGAAAAGAGTGTTATGAGCTTCCAACCAAAATCCAGCTATTCCTACGATGACCTGATCTCTTGTGGGCATGGCCAGTTGTTTGGCCCCGGTAACGCAAAACTGCCGCTACCGCCGATGCTGATGTTTGACCGTATCACCGAAATTTCGATGACGGGGGGATCGCTGGATAAAGGGTTCCTGAAGGCCGAGTTTGATATCAAACCCGACCTATGGTTCTTCCAGTGCCATTTTGAAGGTGATCCGGTTATGCCCGGTTGTCTGGGGCTGGATTCCCTGTGGCAATTGCTGGGTTTTTATCTGGGCTGGACAGGTGCGCCGGGTTCGGGCCGGGCACTGGGGCTGGGTGAACTCAAATTCACCGGACAGGTTTTGCCGGAGACCAAGCTGGTTCAATATAATATTGATATCAAGCGCATCATTAACCGCAAACTGGTGCTGGGCGTAGCTGATGGTCAGGTGATTGCTGACGGAAAAGTTATCTATGAAGCCACTGATCTGAAAGTCGGCTTGTTTGATAATCCAAGATCTCTCTAGTTTATTCCTTCTATTGAAAGGATTTATCTGATGCCGATTCAAGCAAACGTGCGTCGTGTCGTTGTCACTGGTTTGGGTATTGTTTCCTGTATCGGCAATAATGCCGGAGAGGTGGCAGCTTCACTCAAGGCAGGGAAGTCTGGCATTACTGCGTCTGAAGAATACACAAAGCTAGGTTTTCGCTCTCAGGTCTATGGCAAGCCCCATATTGATCTGCAAGCCGCAATTGATCGCCGCCTGTTCCGTTTCATGGGCGAGGCTGCAGCCTATACGCACCTGTCGATGGAACAGGCTGTTGCTGACGCAGGTCTGACGGCCGAACAAGTCAGCAACGTCCGCACAGGCGCGATTGTCGGCTCCGGCGGACCTTCAACACATTATCAGGTGGAGGCGGCCAAGACGGTAGTTGAAACCGGAAGCCCGAAAAAAATAGGGCCGTTTGCCGTGCCAAAATGTATGTCGTCTACAACATCGGCCACGCTCTGCACCAATTTCAAGATCAAGGGTGTGAACTACTCAATTTCTTCCGCCTGCTCAACTTCCGCACACTGCATTGGCAATGCTGCTGAAATGATAGCTTGGGGCAAACAGGACATCATGTTTGCCGGCGGTGGTGAGGATCTCGATTGGACCCTTTCCGCATTGTTTGATGCCATGGGCGCCATGTCATCCAAATATAACGAGACGCCATACAAAGCTTCGCGTGCGTATGATGCCAACCGCGATGGTTTTGTGATTGCGGGCGGTGGTGGCATTCTGGTTCTTGAGGAACTGGAACACGCCAAGGCCCGCGGGGCCAAGATTTACGCTGAATTGGTGGGTTACGGGGCCACATCAGATGGGGAAGATATGGTCGCGCCGAACGGTGAAGGCGCTGTCCGCTGTATGAGGCAGGCGCTGTCTACCGTGACCACCCCTGTAACTTATATTAATACCCATGGCACATCTACGCCGGTGGGGGATACCAAGGAAATCGGTGCTATCCGGGAAGTCTTTACGGGCAAGGATGCTCCGCATATTAGTTCGACCAAGTCTATGACGGGCCATTGTCTCGGCGGAGCGGGCGTCCAGGAAGCTATTTATTGTCTGTTGATGATGCAGGGCAATTTTGTGGCCCCGAGCATTAATATCGAGACCATTGATCCGGATTTTGCTGACATGCCCATCGCTCGTCAGCGCATCGATAATGTTGAACATCAAACTATTCTATCAAACAGCTTTGGCTTTGGCGGTACCAACTGCACACTGGCTTTTGCGCGTTATCAGGGGTAATCAGCCGTGTCAGAAATTATCACAGTGAATAAAGGCGGCCTAATGTCAGGCAAGCGTGGTCTGGTCATGGGTGTTGCTAATGATCACTCCATCGCCTGGGGTATGGCCAAGGCCTTGCGCGCGCAGGGGGCTGAGCTAGCCTTTACCTATCAGGGCGACGCTCTTAAAAAACGTGTTGAACCTCTAGCCCAGGAGGCCGGATCAGAATTTGTTCTTGATTGCGACGTGGTGAATGAGGGGCAGCTTGACTCGGTTTTTAAAGAAATTGAAACAAGGTGGGGCCAGCTTGATTTTCTGGTGCATGCCGTAGCTTATTCCAACAAGGAAGAGCTCAAAGGACTTTATGTTGATACAACGCTTGAGAACTTCCTCAATACTATGCATATCTCCTGCTATTCCTTTACCTCGGTTATGCGCCGTGCCGCCCCGTTGATGAAGAATGGTGGATCTGCAATTACCTTAAGTTATTATGGTGCCGAGAAGGTAATGCCGAACTACAACGTCATGGGTGTGGCCAAAGCAGCGCTTGAGGCTTCCACCCGCTATCTTGCCGCTGACCTGGGCCCGCGAGGGATAAGGGTCAATGCGGTATCTGCCGGGCCCATGCGGACAATTGCGGGGTCAGCAATTGGCAGCGCCCGCGTAACCTATAAATACAATATTCTGACAGCACCCTTGCGCCGCGCTGTGGAGCTTGAAGAGCTGGGCGGTACGGCGGTTTATCTGCTATCGTCATTGGGAGGCGCTGTGACGGGCGAAACGCACTATGTTGACTGTGGCTTTAATGCTCTAGGCATGCCACAGAACCTGAGCGAGGTTTTGAGTGCCATGGGTGGTAACGGTAAAGAATAGGTGGAACGATTTACTGAGCTAGGGTGCCCGCGCCGAGCGTTTTCTTAAGACCATCGCGATAGCCTTGTTCAAAGCGCCTTTCGATGTTACCGGAAAATTCACCAAGTCTTTCTATTCCTGTACAGGTCTGCTCTGGTCCACAGTGTTTATTGCCTTGCAGGGCCTCAGCTCGGGCACGGGAGAAGTCACCAGCGGCGGCACCAATAATTTCTGGCTCCGTAACAGTGATTGCAGCCGCACTGACAAGGAAGGCTGCCATCAGATGCTTTCCCGGAATTCTATCGATGATATTTAAGTTGCGCAGGGCTGAAAAATCTCTGCTACCCAAGGTGCGATCTAAAAGCGATGAGGCTCCTGAAAAGGCCTGGCCAAGATTGTGTGAGTCCAGAAGGGAGCCTTCAGATGTGTTGGTCACAAAGCCGATAGATGTGCCGTTGTAGGCGCTGTCTTTCTTCATTCATTCCCTCCGGATTAGATTATCCTAGAGGGGGCGCGTTAATATTATCTTAATTTATTGTGATTTTTCGGGTGTACCCACTTTATCAATCAGCCAGCCGCTGATTCGCCACAGGGCAAAAGTGGTGATAATGGCCAGATACCCATCAACTGCGTAATGCCAAGCCAGATACACCGAGCCAAGCAGGATAAACACAAAAAACAGGCAGAAGCCGCGCTCATATTTGTTTTTAAGCGCGATTGCCAACAACCAAAACAGCAAAGCCGAGGTCACATGAATGCTGGGCATGGCAGAAATGCCGCCCCCCATCATCGATTGCCCCTTGCTGGCGGCATTCCACACCATGTCCTGTGTGCTGACGGCAAAAATTCGGAAATATTGATTGGCATGGTTAAGATGCCCCATCAATTCATTGTAGTAAGTGTTACCAGTTAATCTCTCCAGAAAGCAGGGGCCGGCAGAAGAAAAGATTATCGCCAGCAAGGTGCCGTTGATAATCCAGCATAGAAAAAAGGTATAGAAAAATTGCATCCTGACCCGAGGATTGGCCAGACTGAATAACTGCCAGTAGAGCGCAGCAAATACCGTGACCAGCCAGATATTGTAATTAAGATTCAGCAGATAGGTCATGGGCGGGGGCGAGAATACGGGGTGCAGAATACGCCAAGGATCGATACCGAAGTGTAACCAGTGATCCAGCGCGGCAAATTCGGCATCCCACGAGAAGGGATTAATCCCGGGGATCATTTGTTTCATGCTGGTGAAGGCTGAAAAGAAAAAGACAAACCCTATAAAGATAGGTAGAGCCCGTATATGGCGTTCAAAATTCAGAGGACCCGCCCGCCAGTCGTCCCAGATAAAGCGGATCAGTTTGCGTGGCCGAATAGCCGTCATGATATAGATAATGCGCAAGCAAAGATAAAAGAAATAAACCAGCCCTAAAAACGTGGTCATTACCACGCAACGTTCCATGTACATGAGGGGGTGGAAGCGGTCACCCTGTCCATAAAAATGAGCCACGGCACCGCATATGCCAACATAGGCGGCCACCATCAGTAAAAAAATATATTCCGAGCGGTGAAAAGGCAGAAAACGCAAGATCATTGATCCTTACTATCACTTTGATTCTACGCAAAAAATCAGGCCGTGGCAACTGTGGCCACGGCCTCGGAATTTTTTTGTAGAGTCTACTTCTTTAATAAATCACGGATTTC
>JAMPXY010000117.1 GCA_023700945.1 Alphaproteobacteria bacterium
GGTTATGGGGCGCATTATCGGTACTGGTGGACGGCATGGCCAAGAGTTGTTAGCTGCGTTGAATGATGCCTGCATGCGTTATTTTGAACGCTATCCTTATAATCACAGTTCTTACAGGCTGGATTACACAGAAGAATTCTGATTTATTGCTATACCTGCGGTGCCATGGCCAGACCACGATTGAATGTCGGGGTCGACAAAATGGCCATGGGTGCGCTGACTGCATCAGCCATACCGGACGCCACGCGATTGAAATTACGCTCAAGCGAGGAGAGTTTATGAGGGCGGCCTTCAGTTTCAATATTGACTGTGCGTCCTGTCAAGCTTCCCAGCCACGACACCGGATCCCATTTCGAGTTGACTGACAGCACGCGTTCGACAACTCGGTTTTCCGTGATATCAGCCCTGTTTTCACCAAATTCACTCATGATTTTTTTAGGCAGATTTTTCAGGTCGCGTTGAAAAAGTCCCGGCCCGTTAAAAGAATACATTTTGGGAGAATCCATCATCAGCCCCACAGCTTTGGACAGGTAGCCACCCATGGAATGTCCGACATATTCTACATCTGCCGGGTTGATATTGTGGCGGGCAATGGCTTCCTTGGTAAATTTATAGGCATCGTTCAGTTGCCCTGGGGTTCTGCCAAGGGCCAGTCTGGCTGCATCATCCAGATCGCGCAGTCCGTCCATCCCGCGGAATGCAATGACATACTGGTCGCGGCCATTGAGATTGCGTTTATAAAGGGCCCCGTAAAAGTCGCTACTTTCAGTTTCCGGCACATCCTGTGAGGACATAACCCTGTGCCACCCACCCGCCAGCATTTTTTTAGAGGAATTTTCGTAGACATCACTCGCGATGGCAAACCGCTCGCGCACAGATCCGATTTCAGAAATACTCAGAGACGCAGCAACCAATCCCGACCCCCTTAGCTCATAATGTAATATTATTACAAAAAATATACATTATGAGATATAAAAAGTCAAGATTATTGGAAATAATCTGCTTGGCGTAAAAATTTAAAAATCAGGCATTTCGGATTGCAGGCGCGGGCCAATTCTTACTCGGCCAATTTTCAAAGCACGCCCGTTTTTATCGTCAGTTTCAATCAGGCAGCCGCACAGCGTAGCCTCACCTTCAGACGGGCTCAGGCGATCCATCGAGATCTTCTTTACGAAACGCTGAATGGGCACATCCTTTTTCATGCCAATAACACTGTCATAGTCACCTGTCATGCCGGCGTCACTCATAAAAGCGGTGCCGCCATTGAGGACGTGATTATCTGCCGTCGGGATATGTGTATGGGTACCCACAATTGCCGAGACATACCCATCCAGATAATGGCCGAACGCCATTTTTTCGCTGCTGGCTTCGCCGTGAAAGTCGACAAAGATGGCCTGTACGGCGCTGCCCAGCGGATGGGCTTTTACCAGAGACATTGTCATGTCAAACGGGTCATCCAGCGGATCCATAAACAGGCGGGCCATAGCATTAATCACCAGTATTTTACGGCCATCATTTAAGCTATGCAGATAATGTCCCTTGCCCGGCAGGGCCTTGGGATAGTTGATCGGGCGGATCAGGCGCGGGTCACGATCGATATAGGTCAAAATTTCTTTATTATCCCAAGCATGATTGCCGAGTGTTATGCAATCGGTACCGGAGGCATAAAATCCCTTGCAGATATCAGATGAGATACCAATACCATGAGATGAATTTTCGCCATTTACGATCACAACATCGGCTCTTAGATTTTGCCGCAAGCTGGCCAAATGCTTGTCAATCGCATCGCGGCCAGAGCGTCCGACAACATCGCCGACAAAAAGTATTCTCATGTATGTCTCTGCACTTTGTTGGGAGTAATAATCCAGTCCATTTTTTGGTCATGATCTTCGCTGGGCAGATTGAATAGCACGGCTTGCTTTGAATAGCCAATAGCTACGGCCTGCACTGATTTGCGCGCACGCAGTGCCGCCAGAGTAACATCATAATAACCGCCACCATAGCCCAGACGGTGCCCCTGACGATCAAAGGCCAACATCGGCACCACCACAATGTCCGGGTCAACCCAGATGGTCTTGTCACTGATTTCAGGTTGCATAATCTCGAAGAGGCCAGGAACCAAAGGAATTGATTCATCCCAGCACGCAAAGCGCAGTTCCTTACTATCTTTCTGGATCACCGGTAAGGCGCAGGTGATCCCGGCTTTAAGCAGGGCCTCAATCAACAGTCCTGTGTTGTATTCCCGACCATGGGGCCAGTAAAGTGCAACCACCTGTCCAGGTTGCGGGTTGAGGCATTCAAAAAATTCAGTTACCAGCAAATCCCCGTCTTCGGAGAAAGGATCAATTGAATTTCTGAAGCGAAGAGCTTCTTCTCTTAAGGTTTTTTTGCTGCTCATGGAGTGAGACTATAGGGAAGTTAATTAAAAAGAAAAGGTGGGGTCGCCACGCGAACCGTGTACATGCAAGCTTATCCGCTACTGGCCAAACAACCAGGTGGGCGCCGTATGATCCGAACCACGGTCCGGGCAGGGACAGCTCCCGAGCAAAGAAAGCATAGGCCCGAGGGATGAAGGTGTATCACGAGAACCGCAGCGAAGCCCCAATAGGATTATAGCAATAATATGGCTCGTTTGCCGAGAGTTTTATTATCGCAAAATTGACCACACAATAATACGTTATGCAAATATAGGGTCGGGATAATCAAAAAGCTCTTTAAGAGGTTAGTTATAAGCGTGCAAGCACAGGCCAGCCCTCGCTCTTCCTCAGACAGTTCCTAAACCAGACCCTAGCTAAAATTAGGATGATTATATTTTCTGCAAACGCTCGGCGACCGTATCTATCCGGCTGGCCAGTTGCTCGATCGCAGCCAGAATTTCCAGCTCTTCCTCTTCGGAAACGCGTTGCGCAGTTTCTACTTGTTCGTGAACCACTTTGGGGGTGCGGTTGCGTAATTCGGCCACCATGTCGCGTAGTTCATAGATTTCATCGGCCAGCACCAAAGATGTCAGAACCAGCAAATGTGGCTCATTGGAGGCCGCACCCGCTGCGGCAATTTCACGCAGGCGGGCATCAACATATTTGCCCAGCTCGGCCACGCGGCGTTCCTGCCCAGCATCGCAGGCAACGCTATAATTCTTGCCATGTATATTTAAGTTAACATCAGCCATTGATTATGCCTCGCGCAGGATTTGCTCGACTCTTTCGATGGCGACATCGAGTTTGCGAGCTAGCGCAGCCGGGTCATTGACGTACTTTCCACGCGAGCCGTTAGCGGCGGGCTGGGTGAACAAATCTGTTTGCTGGATAGCACCTGATTTTCTGACCGAGGAATGATTTCTTTCCTGCATGACAGCTGCGGCCTCAAGTTTGTTGACGGCACCATTCAGACGAGAGACGGCTTGTAGGATCGCTGACACAGGAAACTCCCCTTCCCGAAGAAGTTATCAAAGACGTTTATGATTACGCATGAGAATAACAGTGGATAGCAACCCTCCCCCGGCAGGTCAAGGCCCGAACACCATATTCTTGGGGAAAAGTCACAGATAACTTTGTTAATCCATACTTTTCATTCCAATTGACGTTTTAGCCCTAAAGCGGCATTTTGGGGTGTCATTTTTTTGCTGCATATTAATGTGTGAACCGGAGCCGCCATGAAATTCAAATTTAAACCCGCCCACGCCGACGAAACCGCCACATCCGCGCAGGAGCTGGATTTGGCGCAGATGGCCAACGCTGTGCGGGCCTTGTCGATGGATGCCGTCGAAAAGGCTAAATCTGGCCACCCCGGCATGCCGATGGGAATGGCGGATGTCGCAACTGTGCTTTTTACCAAGTTTCTAAAATTCAATCCGGAAAACCCGACTTGGGCTGACCGTGACCGTTTTATTCTTTCCGCCGGCCATGGCTCGATGCTGCTCTACTCTTTGCTCTGGCTTACGGGTTATAACAAAATCACCCTCGATGAGATTAAAAACTTCCGTCAGCTGCATAGTCTAACCCCCGGTCACCCCGAAGTCATGCAGGATGCCGGGATTGAGACTACCACTGGCCCTTTGGGTCAGGGAATTTCGAACGCTGTGGGTTTTGCGCTCGCTGAACGCTTGCTGAATGCGCGCTTTGGATCCGACCTGGTTGATCACCGTACCTATGTTATCGCGAGCGACGGCGATTTAATGGAGGGGATCAGTCATGAGTCCTGTGCCTTGGCCGGACACCTGAAACTCAGCCGTCTGATTGTGCTTTATGACGATAACGGCATCTGCATTGATGGCCCGACTTCCCTGTCATATTCCGATGATGTGAAGTTGCGTTTTGAAGCTTATGGCTGGGATGTCCAAACTGTGGATGGCCATGATATGGGAGCGGTTGAAAAGGCAATTGCCCGGGCCCAACTGGCAGATAAGCCCAGCATTATATGCTGCAAAACCACGATTGGTTATGGCGCTCCAACCAAAGCCGGCACGGCAGGCAGTCATGGCTCCCCGCTGGGTGATGAAGAAATCAAAGGCGCACGTGAAAAACTGTCATGGCCGCATGAACCTTTCTTTATCCCGACAGAGGTTTTGCTGATGTGGCGTCAGGCCGGACAGCATAGCGTCAAGGAAATGGAAGACTGGTTGGCCCGCCTTGATCAAAACCGATACAAGGCTGATTTTCTCAAGGTTATGGCCGGGGATGTTTCCGTCGATATTCAGGCCCCGCTCCAGCAATTAAAGGATAAGTATCTCAAGGATAGACCCAAACTGGCAACACGCCAGACATCGGGTGAAGTACTGGAGAAAATTGTACCAGTTCTGCCGCACTTGATTGGGGGTTCCTCAGATCTGACGCCGTCTAACAATACACAGGTCAAAGGCCCCTCCGCTGTCAGCGCCGGAAAATATGAAGGCCAATATATTCACTACGGTGTGCGTGAACATGGCATGGCTGCTATGATGAACGGCATGGCCTTGCATGGTGGTGTCATCCCCTATGGTGGCACTTTTATGCAGTTTACTGATTATTGCCGCCCGGCCATTCGCCTATCGGCGCTGATGAAGCAACGCGTGGTCTATGTCATGACCCATGACTCAATTGGTCTGGGTGAAGACGGCCCCACCCACCAGCCGGTTGAACATCTCGCGGCTCTGCGTGTAATTCCCAATCTGCTGACCTTACGTCCGGCTGATGGGGTAGAAACTGCCGAGTGCTGGGAAATTGCGCTGACGCAGAAAACCCGCCCTGCGGTTTTGGCTCTGACTCGGCAAGGACTGCCCACCGTGCGGACGGATGATGCTAAAGATAATTACAGTGCCAAAGGGGCCTATATTCTTAAAGAGGCCAGTAGCGGTCAGCCCAAGGTCGTCATCATGGCTAGCGGCTCCGAAGTTGAGATCGCTCTTGGCGCCCGCGACTTGCTGGAGGATGCCAAAATCCCGACCCGCGTTGTCTCCATGCCCTCTATGGAATTGTTTGCCGAGCAGGATGCCGATTATCAGAGTCGGGTTCTGGGCGACCGTGGCTTGGTCCGGGTGGCCGTAGAAGCGGCTGTACGCCAGAGCTGGGATCGCTGGCTCGGTTTTGACGGCCTCTTTATCGGCATGAAGAGCTTTGGTGAATCAGCTCCGATCAAGGACCTGTACCATCATTTTGGTATCACCAAGGAAGCCGTGGCTGAGGCAGTGAAAGCGAAGCTCTAGATCGCTTTCAGTCGGAACAGCATCATATACTGGGTCATGAAATCCAGCAGCTCAATCGGGCTGTGCAGATATTTGCTGTCATGGGCGTCATAAGGCAGA
>JAMPXY010000118.1 GCA_023700945.1 Alphaproteobacteria bacterium
AAGGGCTGCGGCGGTAATGAGTATAAATGGGGGCAATTTGTCCAAGCCGTGCCGGAAGGGCATGAACAAATCAAGCTGACTGATGATTTTTCAATCTTTGTCCCGGTAATCGACAGTTTTAACCTTTTCGGGATTACGATTGATTTTGGGCCGGAAGAAAATGCCAAGAATGTTGGTAGTGAATGTTTCAAATTTATTAACCCAAATGAGGCCGGACGCTGCGGCTGCGGTGTGTCGGTGACTTTTAAGTCCCAGCCTTAAGCATTTTTTGCACTGCAGAAATATAGAGGATGATGGCCCGTGACAGCGGGTCATTTTTTCTTTATCACTAGCGGTAATAATAAAAATTGTTTCAGGGAGCGAATAAATGAAAGGGCCAGACGCAAGGGCTGACTTTAGCCGTGTTCGGGGTATGCCCGCCCTATTCAGGGCCGCTTTACTGGGCATAGCCTTGCTGGGCACGGCACAGGCAGGTCCCCCTAACAAGGTAGAGGAAGCTGATCCCTCCCCACGGGTGCCTGCGGCTATCCCAGAGAACAGCAAGGTTGAGGTCTTTCGTTTCACACCGTCGACCCCTGAATATCAGCAAATACGCCCGACAGAGGTCAGCCGGATGATGCGGCAGATCGAACGTAAGGTGAATGCCGAATCACCCCGTTTTCCGATTGCTATTCTGGATGATGATTCAATAAATCTACGCTACACTTATAACGACCCCACATTCCGTACTCGTCTGGAAGAGGTTCTGCGCGACCGCAATATCCAGCTGCGCTGGAATCTTAAATCAGATGTTTTACAGGCTCTGGGTGGACTTAAGGGGCCGGAGGGGCGATATCCTGTGGCCATTCGCGTGACCCCTGATATGTATGCCGCCAGCGCCAATCCGCTGGACGTAGGCATTACTCAGTCGTTCATGTGTCTCGTTATTCCACCGGTTGCAGATGTTTCCTCGCAGAAACATCTCGAGAATTGGCTGGGGCAGGCGGGGCCTACTTACATGCAGGCTCGCCATGATCCCGGACCCCATGCACTGATGCTGCGCGCTACCTGGCACGAAATTTGGCATTGCCTTGATACAGAATTTTTCCGCGAGCAGTATGTCGTACGGGGTGATAAGGCGATTGATAATGTCCTGCGCATGCATAAGGCTGAAGTTTTTGCCGATGTGGCTGCAACTCTGACAATGGCGACTATGGGATATTCTGAGATAGCCCGTGACATGGCCGATATTCGGGCGCTGAGCTCATACTGGAATGGCCGTAATAGTGTTAAAGGAGCCAGGCCCACTGATGAATCTTATTATGAAGGAGCCACTTATTTTATCAGCCGTGCGCAAGAGTTGATGCACAAGCATATTCAGAATGTGGGGACAGCACAATTGTCTGCCTACAGCATGATGGATATTGCGCGGATTGCCGCCGAGATCACAGAATCTGCTGCTTTGAATAAAGAAGAAATTTTGTTACTGACTGATTTTTATGCGCGGGGCGATGTTTATCTCTCATCACTCCGAGGTGAAGCTGAAGGTGGTAATCGCGAGTCAGTAAAACGACATGAATTTTTATCAGGTGTAAAGGCAAAGGCGATGGCAGCCAAAGAACGTCTTTTGGTTGATCAGGGGAAAATAGTAGAACGCCAGCGGTCGAATGACTCGGCGAGCCATCGCGACGCGACTGATATTTTAAAAGAGATTAGCCCTGAGGAAAAACGAGCGATTGAGACTCTGGTTCATGTCCGCGCTGCGGGGGCCCGTTTGCGCGGGGAGACGCCTGAGCAAGGTGTAGTTGAGCTGATCGATGACTGGCGTCGCGATGTTCATGCTGGTGGTGGTCATCAGCAACGAGACAGGCAACTCTATATTTTATCGTTGATGTTGGCTTACGGTGAACTGGAGGCGGCTTTGGGCCGGAAGCCCTTGGGGGCGACGTCTGATCTTGGCGTTCCTGTGCCGCCGCTAAAAATGCAAAGACTGGATTTTGGCCCCCAATCATAGTTTTGTTGCAATGCAATATATCACATGCAAATTTATAGAAATTGATTGGTAAAGACGTTAAACTCCAGCCAAATTTCAGACCCCATTAGCAGTAATGTTCTCAGGGAGGAACCATGACAGGGATCGTGATCAGCGGTACTGGACTGTATACGCCACCGCATTCGATCAGTAATGAGGAGCTTGTGACCTCATTCAACAACTATGTTGAACGCTATAATTCAGAACATGCCGTGGCAATTGCCAATGGCGCTATAGAGGCGCTGCAACCGTCGAGTGTTGAGTTCATTGTCAAGGCTTCGGGCATTCAGGCGCGCTATGTGGTTGAAAAAGAGGGCGTGCTGAACCCGGACATTATGGCCCCGCGTATCCCGGAGCGCGCCAATGATGAAATATCGGTTCTGGCCGAAATGGCCGTGGCTGCTGCACAGGAGGCTATGAGGCAGGCACACAAGACTGCGGCTGATATTGATGCCGTGATTGTCGCTTGCTCAAACAGCCAAAGACCTTATCCGGCTATCGCCATAGAAGTGCAAAACGCTCTGGGTATTGAAGGTTTTGGTTTTGATATGAACGTGGCTTGTTCCTCAGCCACTTTTGGCATGCAAGCAGCCGCAGATATGATCAGTGCTGGTCATGCGCGGGCGATTTTGATCGTGAACCCCGAAATATGTTCGGGACATCTGAACTTCAGAAACCGCAATTGCCATTTTATTTTTGGCGATGTGGCAACGGCGATTGTTCTTGAAAAGAAAGAAACATGTACGGTAGCTGACGCTTTTGAGATCATCGGCACGAAACTGCAGACAAAATTCTCTAATAATATCCGCAACAACTTTGGTTTTCTTAACAATGCCGCCCCTGAAGGTATCGGCCAGCCGGATAAATTGTTCATGCAAGAAGGTTTGAAGGTATTTAAGGAGGTCGTACCGATGGTTTCGGATATGATTACAAGTCATCTGCAATCTTTGGATGTTCCGGGCAAAAATTTAAGGCGTTTGTGGCTGCATCAGGCCAATATTCACATGAATGAGTTGATTGGCAAAAGGGTACTGGGTCGTGAACCGCAGGAAGGCGAGGCCCCAGTAATCCTGAATGAATATGCGAACACCAGTTCGGCTGGATCTATCATCGCTTTCCACAAGTATCATCAGGACATGAAGTCTGGCGACCTTGGCATTATATGCTCTTTCGGTGCCGGTTATTCAGCCGGGTCGGTTGTCTTAAGAAAGGTGTGATTGTTTTACCACGGGTTGTCCCTGTGCTAGGCGGCCTTGAATCGGACCGCGACATTTTGGGCTGCCACAACGACAGGTAAAAGTACGGAATAACACATCCTCGGTTGTGTCGTAATCCATAGTCAGATACTCCCCCGCTGTAATCGGTCGCGTAGCGGTGAATGTGAGAGTTTGCATATCACAAATCATATTGGGATCGCAGGCGTGCAGGACCTTACCCATGACTAGGGGGTCTTCGATATAGACGCCCGGTGCTTGCTGCAAGGTGAAAAGGCTTTGTTCGCTGACTTTTGGCCCCCAGAACCGAAAAACAACATCACCTTCTTTGATCGCCTTTAATGTTGTCAGGCCTTCACCTTTGCTGTCACTTTGGATGACAGCGAGATTGTCACGGGTGGGTTCATGGTCAAAGGGCGCGCACCGGCCTTCATAAAAGCGATTGCTGTTCTGGTTGTCTGCCATTTATTTTCTCAATACAATTTGGAAGGTTATGTCCTTGGGTGCGAAAATTTTATTGACATGATTAATCACGGTTTGTTCGTCAAACCACTTGCAGCTGAATACATCAAGGTACAAATCTCGCGCTTGATCGTTTGTATGGACGGTTAGGGCGCTAGTCGTAATCAACTGTACTGCTGAAATTCCTTCTTCAATTCCTTCGCCAAAGCGGGCGACCAAAGGCTCGCCATAACGGATCATATCAATTGCATCCGCTAGATCCTTAAGAAATTGCCCCATGGTTGGTATATCAAGGAGGTTTTCGTTGCAGCTTTCACAGGTCAGCATCATATGCTTGCCATAGTAATCAACCCCGCTCACGTGAATATTTTTATATGTATGTCTTTGTGTCATTTCATACCCTCAATAGTAAGTTTTATATCAGGCTACAGCCTTACGAGCCGCATTCTGGTTGTGTTCACGTGTCAAAAAATCTTCAAAGCCTATTAGCTTTTCAAGAGCATGGCTGGCCTGCATAACTTTTTCATCCTGCAGGTAATCACCAATCAATTGGACGCCTATGGGTAAATCCGCCTGACTGAGACCGCAAGGAACTGAAGAGGCCGGGCATTTTGTCAGGTTGCCGATGAAGGTAAAGGGGGTCCAATCATCCCAAGGCATGCCGCTTTGATTGTTGGCCACGTTTAATCCTACATCAAATGCAGTCATTGCCATTGTTGGCATCAGGATCAAGTCGTAATCAATGAACAAGGATTTTATCTTGCGGCCGATCATCATGCGACTGATCTCGGCATTGACGTATTCAGTAGTTGATATTTGAGATCCGCGTTCGGCAAATGACAATAAGTATGGATCAAGTTTGTCATGGACTGATGTCGGCATTTTATTCTTTAGCCAGTTGGCAATCACCATCCAGTGTGTATTAAAGACGTCAACCAGTTCAGGAAGATCAAGGTTAATTTCTTCAACTGTGGCAATCGTGCTCATAGCTCTGGCAGCCTTGGCAACAAGATCGCTGACTTCTGGATCAACCGGTATATTGTTGAAACTAGGGACATAGGCGACTTTTAGCTGATCGGGCAGGTCTGTTAGTTTGGCATGACTCTGGCATTTCTGGTGCGGTGGGGCGTTCCAGTTTATCGGGTCAGGTTCTGTGATGACATCTAGCATCAATGCCGCATCTTCAACTGTACGGGCCATGGGCCCGAGAGAGAAAATAGTAGCAAAGGGGCCGGGTATTCCCTCGGAGACTGTACCGTTGCTTGGTTTAATTCCAAAGATACCGCTAAAGCTGGCGGGAATACGTATAGAGCCGCCCCCATCACTGCCGAGATGTAAAAATCCCATACGGGTGGCTGCCGCCACCGCTGCGCCACCGGAAGAACCTCCGGGGGTCTTTGTGGGGTTCCAAGGATTGCGGGTAACACCGCTGACCTTACTGTCTGTTACGCCTTTGTGACCAAATTCAGGAAGAGTTGTTTTGCCTAAAAACAGGGCTCCTGATTGACGTAACCTAGTCACACAAGGAGAATCTGCCATGGCCGGATTGGGTGAGTGAACTAAAGATCCCATGGTCGTGGGCCAGCCAATCACATCGGTTTCATCTTTAATGGTAATAGGCAGGCCATCAAGGCTGCCGCTTGGGGTGCCCGCCCGCCAGCGGGATTCTGACTCTTGTGCCTCGGCGAGTAAGGATTTTTCATCCTTGAGAACCACAAAGGCATTATACAGCGGGTTTTTAGACCCAATCTGCTGCAGGCAAGCCTTGGCCACCTCTACAGGGGACAGGCTTCCATCCCTGTATTTTTTTAAAACTTCGGTAGCAGACAACAACAATAGCGGGTCAGTCATAATATCACTGCCTTATAAAAAAATCAGGGCTTGGGCGAATTATCGTTAG
>JAMPXY010000119.1 GCA_023700945.1 Alphaproteobacteria bacterium
AACCGGTCAGGACCGATTGCAAGCATCACCGAAAGGCCAATCGCCGACCACACTGAATAGCGCCCGCCAACCCAGTCGGCAAACCCGAAAATACGCTCAGGCCGCACGCCAAAAGCCGCCGCCTTATCCGGAGCGGACGATAACGCCACCAGATGCAGACCGAGATCAGCCTGCGGCCCCAATCCCGCTAGCAACCATTGTCGCGCCACAGCAGCATTGAGCATGGTTTCTTCGGTGGTAAAGGTTTTTGAAGCGATAATGACCAGCGTACGGGCGGGATCAAGCCCGGCCAATACATAAGAAATCGCATGCCCATCAACATTGGACACAAAATGCAAAGCCGGGCCGTCATGAACGTCACGCAGCGCCGCACTGACAAAACGCGGCCCGAGATCTGATCCGCCGATGCCGATATTGATGATATCAGTAATCGCCTGACCGGTCGCACCCGTGGCCTGCCCCTGCCGCACCTGATGACAGAAGCTCGCCATATGTTTGAGATTGCCTTCAATCGCGGGCATAACGTTAACGCCGTCTACCCGAATATCCGCCGATGGGTCAGCCCGCAATGCCGTATGCAAAACCGCACGTTTTTCCGAGCTATTGATCGCTGCACCACTGAACATTTTATCGCGCCATCCGGCAACATCACGGGCTTGTGCCAGTCTGACCAACAGATTCATGGTCTCGGGCGTCACCAGATGCTTGGAAAAATCAAACAAAACCTCACCCGCATGCAAGGTCAGTGCCTGATAGCGCGCCTGATCGGCAAGAGCCTGACGCAGGCGAAACCCCTTTAAGCTCTGGCGGTGCTGCTGCAGGGCGTGAAATTCAGGAAGGTCGGTGAGCACATCCATGACGCAACCCCCTAGAGTTCGATCCGGGTAATCTGTTTGTTTTTCATGCAGAGGGCAATTTGTCCCGTCATCAATTTACGGGCAGCGGTTCCGAAAATTTCGGCGCGCCAGCCTTTATTGATCGGCAGATCACCTTCGGGATTGATGACAAAAGCTTCAAGATCTTCACCGTTCGCCACGAGTTTGGGAGCAACGCCGTGCTCTGCACATTCAATCCGCAGCAACATCTTGAGCATTTCCAGTGTCGGGGTCATGTCCGAAGGAAATTTAGGGCGGCGTTCGACCCGCGGACATTCCTTGGGCGGCGTCGCCAGTCCCTTATGCACGGCCTCCAGCAGGGCTTTGCCCATTTTACCGCGGGCAAAATCAGGAGACAGTCCACGGATTTTTCCCAGCTCTTCGGTAGTTTCGGGCGGGTGGATCGCCATATCGGCCAACACTTCATCCTTGACGATCCGCTGGCGCGGCACATCACGGCCCTGCGCCTCACGTTCGCGCCAGGCCGCCACTTCGCGCAGTACCGCCAGCACCTTGGGCTTGTCGGTGCGCACCTTAATTCTCTCCCATGAATCTTCCGGCCTGTTCTGGTAGGTTTCATCACTGGTGAGGATTTCCATTTCCTGCGCCAGCCAGCTCAATCGCCCGGTTGTCTTCAGCTTTTCAGTCAGATCTTCGTAGATATCACGCAGATAGGTGACATCATCCAGCGCATAGAGCAGCTGCTTTTTCGAAAGCGGGCGGCGCGACCAATCGGTAAATTGCGCCCCCTTGTCGAGATGAACCCCGCAAATATCCGCCACCAGTGAATAATAGCCAATCGACTCGCCAAAACCGCAAACCATGGCTGCCACCTGCGTATCAAAAATCGGGTGTGGCACTTTGCCGGTCAGGTTGAAAAAAATCTCGAGATCCTGCCGCGCAGCATGAAACACCTTGACGATTTTTTCATCAGCGAGCAAGGCAAACAAAGGCTGCAGATTGATCCCTGTCATCAACGGGTCGATCGCCCTGGGCTCGCCCTCGGGGCTGGCCACCTGAATCAGACAGAGCTGCGGATAATAGGTTTTGTCGCGCAGAAATTCGGTATCGATGGTGAAGTAAGGCCCCTGCGCCAGTTCGGCACACAAAGCATTCAATTCGTCCTGATTATTAATAACGCTGTTCATGGCGTTCTTTATATCGCCCTTGGGGTCCTAAAGCCATGGCTTTGAAAGAAAAACCAGAAGCAGAAAACAAAAGATAATACCCACCACTTTGATAGTGATTAGATCAAGAATTTGTTTATAAGGTGTGAGTGATTCTATTTTCATATTTTGAATGTATGAAAATAGAATCAGCACGCACCATCGCCAGAATTTGACGTCCGGCGCCTGATGGCCAATTTAATAAAATATGCCGCTATTTTAAACGGATGGATGACGCTGTGCCAAACAAGGTATCACATACAACGCCAGATGTTTGGGTGCCATCCTTATGCTTGGCCACAAACCCCGTGCTTTTCCACTCGTTTTTCAAACAGCCAAGGACTTCATATCCTGTATATGCAATCTCGGCATTCTTAAAACGCGGATCATTTCCAAGCACATGTTTGGCGTTGGCCTCATCGGTCAAGAGGGCATCACCGATTTCCTTTTGATAGACAACGCTACCCATCACGGCCGCAGCAAACAAACCTGCAAAGCTATATTTTGCGAAAGAATTCATCCCATATCCTCCAGTTTTCATATTTTTATGATCATAATACGGAAACCTATCAAGACTTGCAGTCAAAATACAACAAAAAGCTACTAGCCCCGCATATGCATCCCCCAATAGAGGGTATTCCGAACGTACCCTCTATAAAAAACAGCCCCACCGCCCATAAAACTTATATGGACGAAAGGCCCTTTCCCACCGGGCACTACAAGATATGGAAATTATTAGCTGTGGACCAGCTTCAGATGACGCGCTGGCTTGGCCTGCGCTTCGCGGGCGGCCGCCGACTCGCGCAGTCCGGCCGCAAATCCAGACAGCAGCCCCCAAGTCAGCAGCGCGGGCATCATTATCAAGGTGCAGGCCAGCACCAGCGGTTCCGACGCTGGCGCAGACGGGGGTTCCGCCGCCTGTTTGTTGAGGCGTGCGGAATCGGCATAAACAACATCGCGCATCTGGAAGACCACAGACTTCAGCTCGACATATTCGCGGTTGGCAATCCGGTCGAACAACGGCGAAAGCTGCTTTTCTCCCTCGAGCGCATGCACCATCGCCACCACCTGATGCATGCCATGGGCAAAATCAGAAAGCTTGCGCGCCTGATATTCCTGTGAATAGCCGCGGGTGCAAGCCGCCATAAATTGTTCGGTCAGACGCAAAGTATCCCGCAAGCCGCTACGGAGAATTTTATTGATCTCGCCATCACCCGCCACGGCCGGGATGGCTTGCTGGCGCCGTTCCACCCGTGCCAGCAACGCAGACAAATGGTGTTCCAGTTTCTGGCATTCCGGGGACAGTGCGGTAGAGGTGTGGCTCATGATTTATCCTGCTGTATGGACCAGTTGTAAACGGGGACGTTCCCGTACCCCGCTGCGGGGCATGGTTTTTAAAAGCTCGATATCCTCGCGGTTCAAAATCCTGATTTCTGTCTGCACCCGGTCAAGAGCTGCGCGCTCCTGCAGGATGACTTCCCGAAACAACGGAGAAAGCCGCTGCAGCGACCCCGGCGCATGACCAACACGGTTAAGCTGACTGCCCGCCAGCGTTTCAAGACTGTCTGCGACCGCGGCCACATTGACGATCCCGTCAAAATAGCGATCACGTTGCGCGAGCGGCAGACGTCCCTGCGCATCCATATGATCGGCGCAAAAATTATGGTGCGCCTGCATCGTATCCCGTGCCGGAGACAAAGTTTTGAGCATCTGGCTGTTAGCATAAGCATCCGCCGCACAGGCAGCCGTGCGCTGGCTGCGCCGCTCAATCCGGCTACAAAAATCAGTTAAAGTCTCACAAAGATGTGAGAGGCGTTGCAGATAGGCGGAGGACATTGATCCCTGTTCTTTTTTTATGATTTTATTAACAGGCAGAGTAGCGCCTTTTACAGCGCCTGTCATCAAATTCGGCAAAGAAAAACAGGATTAGGGGCGTGGCTGCGGGCGGCGATCAACCAGAACCCCGTCATTGGCCACAATACGCAAATGGCCGCGCGTGGGTGTATCCGTCGTCGCCGGTGCTACCTGAAGGTTCGCGTCCGGTTCGCCCAAGGGAGTCAGAGTCTGGGGAGTAAAAGTCTGGGATAAGGTTTTGGATTCAGCCAGCATGTCTTCAATAACAGCCCAGCCGGTATTGACGCAGGTTAAAACCTGTTCGCGGGCGATGGTATGAATAAGAACCGCATGTTTCTGCAACGCCGGATGACGAAACGGCCCGGCGTCACGACTGTTTGAAAACAACAGCGAACAAAGCTCCATACTGATTTTTGAAACTGCCCCGTAACGCCCCAGCGCCGTGCGCTTTTCCTCGGTTGTTTGCGGCGTCGCCGCCCGGAAATCCCGGGTCAGTTGCAGAACCTGATCGATATCATCGACAATACGCTGATGCAGAGCCGCCGCAGCCGCATCCTGACCGCTCGTGAACGGAGCGCATTCGGCCCTGATGGCCACCAGCCGTTCCTCTTGAATATCCAGTAATTCTCTAAAATTAGTACTCAGCATCACATCAACCTGTCCCTGAATTATAGCATATTATTATGGATAATTACTTTTTATATGAACATTATGGTTATTGTCACGTCTTTTTTTGCAGCCCCCGACCCCTCACAGATTGAGGATCCCAACCCACGAAACGCCCTGAAAAATCATAGTTTTTCTTGAATTTTGGTGGTCGCAGGGCTATTGTCCGCGCAGGATTTCTTTGAATTTTGTGCCCTTCTTTTAATCGACAGGATCTGATGACCATGCACGCCTATCGCACCCATAAATGCGCCGAACTCCGTCAAGAGCATGCCGGACAGACCGTAAGATTATCGGGCTGGATTCACCGCAAGCGCGACCATGGCGGCGTGTTGTTCATTGATTTACGCGATACCACCGGCCTGACCCAGTGCGTGATCGATCAGGACAGCCCCCTGCTGGCCGCGGTTGAAAAATTCCGTCCTGAGTCCGTCATCACCATCACAGGCCGCGTCAAAATCCGCCATGAAGGCACGGCCAACGCCGACCTCGCCACAGGTGATATCGAAGTTTATATCGACGATCTGGCCGTGCAGTCGCATGCCGAAGTGCTGCCGCTGCAAGTGGCCGATGCCGATGCCGCGGGCGAAGATGTGCGCCTGAAATACCGCTTCCTTGATCTGCGCCGCGAAGCGATGCACAAACGCATCCGCCTGCGCAACAATGTGATTGCCGGCATGCGCAAACGTATGTGGGATGCGGGCTTTCAGGAATTCAACACCCCGATCCTGACCGCCTCCTCCCCGGAAGGTGCCCGCGATTATCTGGTGCCTTCACGCCTGCACCCCGGCAAGTTCTACGCGCTGCCGCAAGCGCCGCAACAATTCAAGCAACTCTTGATGGTGGCCGGGTTCGACCGTTACTTCCAGATCGCACCTTGCTTCCGCGACGAAGATGGCCGCGCCGACCGTCTGGCTGAATTCTACCAGCTCGATGTGGAAATGAG
>JAMPXY010000120.1 GCA_023700945.1 Alphaproteobacteria bacterium
ATTAATTGTATTGACTTCATCACGACGATGATCGCGCAGGATATGATTGATTTGCGTCAAGGCTTCGGGGAGGTAGCGATCCCCTTTTTTGTAAGTGACGGTGAGTGTTTCGCCTGTGTGCAGGTTATGCAGGGAGAGTGTTTGATCAGCTTCTTGGCTGCTGGTTTGTGCCGCCAGTGGCATCGCACTGGCGAGCAGGGCTACTCCAGCAACGCGGTAAAAATGCTGTTTGAGATATGACAGACCGGAAGCCATAGGTACCTTTCTGATTCCTCTGCAAAAGGGGCCCGGAGCCTGATTAACCGTTATAGGCGGGGGCCGGTGGGAAGATAATGTTCGGCTCAATAATGTTGTGCTTTTGCATCGCCTCTTTAAACGCGGTTAGCGAGCCAGCAGGAACCATAAATACTTCATGAAAAGGTTCATTTCCTGAATAGCCATGGGAAGCGCTGATCTCTGGCGCGGTGACAGCCGCAGTAAAGGCTGCCATGACCTCGGCAGGTTTATTTTTGCCTGTTCGATCCCGGCAGGGGGCAACCAGAATAGATTGATAGTGCATGGGGTTCTCTCCTGCCAATTTGAGTGTTTTTTATTAACATATTGCAAAACCTTAGGTGAGAAATGAAAGAAAGTCTAGAAAAAGGGCGGAGTGAGCAGAGTGCGGATTTAAGCCACAAATAATGGAGTGATTACAAGGTCTGACTCAGGCCAAAGAAATGGCTGTGGTCATCTGATATCCTGTTATTAACATAAATGATGGAGCCATTAATGTTCACTTAGTGTTCCACTTTTTGCTTTACAAAAAGAACAAATAGAGTACATTTGCATGGTGATAACTCGAATCCCTATGCAGCGCGGCGTTGCCGGACTGTGGAAACTATGACAGAAAAGGAGAACAAATCATGTCCGTAACAGCGCTAAAATCAGGTGAACAGATGAGCCAGTCCCCCGCCGAAAAAACCAAAGCCCTTGACGCTGCCCTTGCCCAGATTGAACGAGCCTTTGGCAAAGGGTCGATTATGAAGCTGACGGGTGAGAACGCGCATGTGAATGTTGAAGTGGTCTCCACCGGATCATTGGGACTGGATATTGGTTTGGGCGTGGGCGGTTTGCCGCGTGGTCGGATCACAGAAATTTATGGACCGGAGTCATCGGGTAAGACCACATTGGCGCTGCAGGTGATAGCCGAAGCTCAAAAAATGGGTGGCACCTGTGCCATTATCGATGCCGAACATGCGCTGGATCCGGGCTACGCCAAAAAACTCGGCGTCAATATCGATAATTTGCTGATATCACAGCCCGACGCCGGAGAACAGGCACTGGAGATTGCTGATACGCTGGTACGCTCAGGCGCCATTGATGTTCTGGTGATTGACTCGGTTGCGGCATTGGTACCGCGGGCTGAACTCGAAGGAGAAATGGGTGATACCCATGTCGGTTTACAGGCGCGCCTGATGTCGCAGGCTCTGCGCAAGATCACTGGTTCAATTTCCCGTTCCAACTGTGTGGTGATCTTCATTAACCAGATCCGGATGAAAATTGGGGTGATGTTTGGTTCTCCTGAGACCACCACCGGCGGCAATGCCCTGAAATTTTATGCTTCGGTACGGCTGGATATCCGCCGCATCGGTTCGATCAAGGATGGTGAAACAGTGACCGGCAACCAGACCCGGGTTAAGGTCGTCAAAAACAAGATGGCCCCGCCATTCCGTCAGGTTGAATTCGATATTATGTATGGTGAAGGTATTTCCAAGACCGGGGAGCTGATTGATATTGGCGTCCAGAGCAATCTGGTAGAAAAATCGGGGGCTTGGTTTGCTTACGATGGCCAACGTATTGGTCAGGGCCGCGAGAACGCCAAGAAATTCATGCGTGATAATCCTGAAATTGCTGCCAAACTTGAAAATCAAATCCGGCAGCAGGCCGGGGTGGTGGCCGATGCCATGCTGACCGGGCCAGAAAACGATGAGGAAGCCGCTGAGGCACTCGATGGTCCGGCACTCGCGGAGCTGGCTAATGATGAGGATGCGCCCGTCGGTCGTAAGGCGAAGAAAATCGCTGGTTAAGATCCAGAATAAAAAGGTTTGTTCTCCCGCACGCCTTATTTAGAAAAGCCCCGGATAAGACCGGGGCTTTTTATCTTTGCCTGAAGCTGCCGGGACGATACCATGGATGGATGAAAGCTATCCCCAAAATCCAGATTGCCGGTATTAAAACTCCTGAAGAAGCGCAGCTATGTGTTGAGGCTGGTGCTGATGGTTTGGGTTTGTTGTTGATGCTGGATTATCCCCGTGGCGATTCTATAACGACCGCACAGGCACGGGCGATTGTGCGGTCAGTTCCGGCCATGGTCGCGACCGTCTTGATCACGCACAGCACGGTGCCCGGTGATATCATCGCGAGTGTCAAGGAGACGGGCGTCAGTACCTTGCAAATTCACAATGATTCTTGGCATGAAATGCCTGTGGCTGATCTGGCATGTATTCGCCAGGCTTTGCCAAAAACGTCCATCATCAAGGTCTTTCATATACCGCGCGAGGCTGGGCCAGATCTGGCAGCGATGCTTGCTAAGTCGCGCCTGCTGCTGCCGTATGTCGATGCTTTGATCCTTGATAGTCAGGCGATCGAGCAGATTGCAGGTCAAAATTACCAAACTCTCGGTGGTACCGGCTGTTTAAATGACTGGGCATTGGCGCGGGCGATTGTTGAGGCGGTGACACCTTGTCCGGTGATACATGCCGGGGGGCTAAGTCCGGATAACGTCTGTCAGGCGATTGTGGCCATTCGCCCTTATGGGGTGGATGTCAATTCAGGGGTACGGCGGACGGGCTCTGTTGAAAAAGATCCTCAGCGTGTGCGGATTTTTGTTGAACAGGCTCATTGTGGGTTTGCCGCACTGGGTAGGCTTTAACCTCTGTCACGCATGATGCGTTGTTTGTCGCGTCCCCAGTCACGGTCTTTGGTTGCGGCACGTTTGTCGTGCAACTGTTTTCCCTTGGCGAGTGCGATCTCGAGTTTGGCCCGGCCTCGCCCATCAAAGAAAAGTTTAGTCGGCACCAGTGTGTAGCCTTCGCGCGTGATCGAGCCGATCAATTTGTTGATTTCACGCTGGTTCAGGAGCAATTTGCGCGGTCGTTTGGGTTGGTGCTGCAGGTGCTTCCCCGCCTGCATGTATTCAGGGATATGACAGTTATAGAGCCAGATTTCTCCATCATGTTCACCGGCAAAGGATTCGTTCAGGCTGCATTGGCCCAGACGCAGTGATTTCACTTCGGTGCCAACCAGCACGATCCCCGCCTGAAATACCTCTTCCAGATGGTACTCAAACCGGGCCTTGCGATTTTCCGCCACGGTCTGGTTAACTGAAATTAGTCCTGATTTTTTGTCCTTTTTCTGCGCCATGGGCTCTTTTTACCCCGAAGCGGCAGGAAAGCGAAGAGATTTTAAAAGTGTTCTCAGGCGCTTGCCGTGGCCTTTAGTGGTTGCCCTTGTATGAGCAATCCGGCTGATTCCATCGCGGCGTCAACGGCCAGACGAGCATTTGCCGTGGCGCGAACCAAGGGCAGACGCACCTCATCACTGCATAGACCAAGACGACTGGCGGCATATTTGACCGGGGCGGGTGAGGTTTCGACGAACAGTGCCTTGTTAAGAGCGGCTAGGCGACGACTGACATCAGCGGCAATTGCTGGATTGCCATCGGCCCAGCTGTCCTGCAATTCGGCTGCCAGAGCCGGGGCAATATTGGAGACCACCGAGATACAGCCATGGCCCCCTTCCTGCAGAAACTCGAGCGCGGTAATGTCGTCACCCGATAGCTGACAGAAAGATTTTCCGATAGCGGCCTTGGTTTTTTTGACCCGGCTTAAATCAGAGGTGGCATCTTTAACCCCCACGATGTTGGACAGGATGGATAGGCGGGACATTGTATCCACAGACATATCCACAATGCAGCGGCCGGGGATATTATAAATGATGATCGGAATACTGACAGACTGAGCCACGGCTTCATAATGGGCGTAGAGCCCTTCTTGGGTGGGTTTATTATAATAAGGTGTCACAATCAGGGCGGCATCGGCTCCGGCCGATAAGGCATGCTGCGTTTGCTCAATAGTTTTGGCGGTCGCATTACTGCCGGTTCCGGCGATGACCGGGATTCTCTTCTTGACCAGCGCCACACCACGTTCGACAATGCGCTTGTGCTCGTCATTGGTAAGCGTTGGAGACTCTCCTGTGGTGCCACAGAGAACGAGCCCGTGAGTTCCCTGTTCGATCTGCCATTCAATCAGATCGTCAAAAGCAGGCCAGTCAATCTCGCCGTTTTTAAACGGCGTAATTAAAGCGGTGATCGAACCATGAAACATGATAGGGATATTCCTTTCTCGCTTTTGAATGTAGCGACCTCTAAGTGTGTACGCAATACGGGGTTGGCATTTTTGATGCTGTGCGTCATGGGGGTGCCGGTGTCAGCGGCACAGGCGATTGACGATACCCAAGATACGCCCAAAGTCGCCATGACCAAGGAAAACCGCCAATTAATCATGCAAGGCTTACAGGCTGTAAAGCAGAAACGCTGGACCGAAGCCCGACAGATTTTTGCACAGACGCAGGATAAATCGGCCATCGCCTTGTATGACTGGCTTTATTTTACCCGTACCGAGGGCAGTGTTGAGTTTTCCCGCATTTCAGAATTTATAAAGGATCACCCGGATTGGCCCCGTCAGGACGCATTGAAGGAGCTTGCTGAAAAATCCATGCCTGAGGGTATGGCTGAGGCTGAGGTCGCCAGCTGGTTCAATCAATATGAACCACAAAGTGCAGAGGGTATGAACCGTTATGCGCAGGCTCTGATCAATCAGGGGCAGGGCACGCAGGCCAAGCAAAAGCTAGAGGACTGGTGGCCGAAGGCCAGACTGGATAATCAGCAGCAAGCCACCTTCATCAGACGTTATGGAGATATGATTTCCGATGATGTCCATGTGGCGCGTTTTAATACCACCTTGTTTCGCAAGCAATATACCAATGCCCGCGCCCTAGCGACTATCATTGGTAAAGGCTATCCAGCGTTGGTTGAAGCACGGATTGGCTTGGCT
The DNA here is from genome assembly GCA_023700945.1 of Alphaproteobacteria bacterium. GTDB lineage: Bacteria > Pseudomonadota > Alphaproteobacteria > Micavibrionales > Micavibrionaceae > Micavibrio_C. The sequence continues at coordinate 5,094 of JAMPXY010000120.1, forward strand.
GAAAACACCCCCGGTGTTGACAGATTGGTCAATGCTGTACCGGCCCAGTTACAGGATGATCCCGGTTTTATGCTGGAAAGACTACGGTGGCGCCGTAAAAACAACATGGATTTTGGTGCAATTGAAATTCTACACAAAATGCCGCCTGCGGCGCAGATTCCGAATATGAATGACTGGTGGAAAGAGCGCAACATTATGGCGCGTCGCCTGATTGATAAGAAGGATTACAAAAGCGCTTATCTCGTTGTCTCCAAGCATGGCATGAAAGAGGGGGCTGATTTTGCCGCGGCTGAGTTTATGGCGGGATGGTTGGCTTTACGTTTTAACAAACAGGCTGATA
>JAMPXY010000017.1 GCA_023700945.1 Alphaproteobacteria bacterium
CGCATCTCGCTGTTGCAAAAACTTTAGTAAAGTACCCGGTCCGTTAGATGCCATATGCTGGAAGATCGTAACATTCATAGTTTTCTTATTTCTCATACCCCACATTTTTTAAAACACTGCGCAAAGCTGCTCTCGTATGGGCTAAACCCAAACCTGTATCTATCACAAAATCGGCACGTCGGCGCTTTTCCCGATCCGGCATCTGACTCGCCAGAATAGCCTTAAACTTATCAGTTGTCATACCGGGGCGGGTCAATACACGCATCCGCTGAATGAAAGCAGGGGCTGTCACTACCAGTGTATAATCAACTCGTTGCTCGGCCCCGGTTTCAAACAACAAGGGGATGTCAAGCACAGCCAAAGGCCGTCGGCCTCTGGCGTGCTGGGCAAGAAACCGCCGTTGCGAGTCTACGACTAAAGGGTGGATGATGGCCTCCAGCCGCTGCCTTTCTTGCAGATTACTAAAAACCAGTTGTCCAAGAATGTGGCGATCAATCGCCTGCCGCCTCTTATCATGACTGGTCGGGAAAGCGGCGGCGACCAGTCTCACTGCCGCACCGCGTGGCCCTAATAGCTGGTGGACCGCCTCGTCGGAGCAATGTACCGGAATGCCCATCCCGCGCAAGATAGCCGTGGTGGTCGATTTCCCCATCCCGATCGAACCTGTAAGGCCCAAGACCATCATCGCGCACGCTCCGTGATGTCGATCACAAGCTCGGCTGTAACCTCGGGGTGCACCCCCGTCCAGCTGGCAAACGCAGGACGGGCCTGATGCAACAACATACCAATGCCCGTGACAATAGCATGCCCCCTGATCTGTGCGGCCCTTAAGAGATCGGTCATCAATGGTTTATAGACTATATCGTAGACCACAGCATGTGGCGGTAGATGCGTCAGATTCATCATAAGAGGATCTTGACTCTTCATCCCGAGAACTGTGGTGTTGACCAACAAGCCCACCTCAGCACAAACATCTTCCCGGGCGCTCCACTCCACTACGCGTACAGAGGGGAAGTCCCGCGCTAATAGTTCAGCGTTCTCCCGACTGCGGTTGGCCAGCACTATTTCGGGGCAGCCTTCCTGTATCAAACCATAAACCGCAGCCCGTGCCGCCCCTCCGGCCCCCAGCAACAAAGCCGGGGTTGAGGACAGCGCCAGATGTGGTTGCTGCTCACGCAGATTTTCAACAAAGCCATAGGCATCGGTGTTATGCCCTTCTAAGGCCCCATTACGGATAACAACTGTATTAACCGCCCCGATTGCACGTGCGCTGTCATCGAGATGGCGGCACAATGGTATAACTGTCTGCTTGTGCGGCACCGTGACATTAAACCCGGCATAGCCTTCTTGCGCCAGCACTGAGAGGCGCGCAGCAAGATCTGCAGGCTCTATATCCAAAGCTGTATATTCACCTTCGATCCCATAGCGCCTGAACCAATAATTATGAATGGAGGGCGAAAGCGAATGCGCCACTGGATGTCCGATAACTGCGGCCCTGATCATTATAACAGCTCCCGTTGGTCAGCGACCTCGCGGCGACGCTGCAGAATGACCATGATTTCGGCAGCGGTTTCCTCAACCGAGCGCCGCGTAACATCAATCACTGGCCAACCCTGCCGGGTAAAAAAACGCCGCGCTTGTAACGTTTCATCTTCAACTTTTTCAGGATCTAGATAAGTGCTTTCACCATGATGGCGATCATTGGTGTCAGCCTTGAGACGGTTCCGGCGCAGCTGGATCAGCCGATCCGGAGACTCGGTCAGGCCAATAAAGACCGGATGGCGGTGACGTAAGATTGCATCAGGGATAGCAATCCCCGGCACATAAGGAATATTAGCGGCCTTGATTCCCTGCCGGGCGAGAAAAATGCAAGTTGGGGTTTTGGAAGTACGCGAGACGCCAATTAACACAACATCGGCTTCTTCGATTCCCTCATAACTTTGCCCATCATCAAAGGCGAGCGCAAAATCGACAGCATCCATACGGCGGAAATAGGCATCATCAAGCGCATGCTGCAGGCCGGGGATGCCTTTGCTCGGCAGGCCCGTATAGGCCGACAAACCTTTGATAATGTGATCCATTACCGGGATGCAAGGGACGTGCAGTTCCTGACAGGCACGCTGCAGGCGTTTGCGCTGTTCATTATCTACTAGCGTGAATAATACCGGGCCCGGGTTATCGTGAATATCGGCAATAACCCGTTCGAGTTGGCGTTCGCTGCGGACTAGTGGCCAGAAACGTTCAACCGGATCAATATTTTCAAACTGGGCTAGGCACGCCCGGGCCAAGCCCTGCAACGTGACCCCGGTTGCGTCAGAGACCAGATGCAAATAAAAATGCCGCCGCGGTTCGCCTTTTTTCATGGCTTGCAGCATAAAGGATCGGCCCCGCAGGGAAAAGATGAAACTTGATTGCTGGTCGCTAATGAAACAATCTAGCGAATACGGGTCTGGTCAGCCCCAGGGAAAATTAAACGGGCCAAGCGTGCATCGCGGAACGGTACATTATTCACCATTACCACCTCCATATCGTACATTAAGTGGAAGAGATGGGTCTGGTTGACCGGATCATGGAGACCAGCAAAGAACGGATCGCGCAGAATAGTATCGGCCAAGCCCTTGAGGTAACAACGCCCGTCCGGCAAGGTGGCCAAAGCCTCAACATCCTCGATCTGCACACGGCGCTCCCCAAAGGGTCGCACTTTGCCGTTATATGATAGTAATATGTCATCCATGGCCTCAAGGGTATCGTGATCACAGCCATCGACCCGGGTTTCATCGGCATACCATTGACGAAAGGCGTAAGCCAGAGCCGAACCATCAAACAAAGCCGAAGGGTCGCGCTCGAGGAAACGGGTAAAGATCAGGGCCATATCGCCCTCAGCCGCACCGATCAGGTGACGCCAAACATCGGTATAGCCTGCCCCGCGCAATTCCCAGCCCACCAGCAAGGCGACTGTATCGCAATCGGCACTGCGCACACGCTCGATCATCAGCAATGATTCAGGGGCAAATTCGTCGATAAAACCATGTTGCTTTTGTTCATGCCAAATATCACGCAAAGCGCGAACGAAACAGGTCAGCAGTTCATTGCGGAAATAGGGCGAGCGGCCCAACGCCTGAGCTCCCAAACCATAAGTATCGAGCAAAATCGTCTGAGCGGACAGATCAATATAAAAACCACTGTTTTTAAGATCAGCAAAACCCACCAGCCACCCGGCACGCTCGGCTTCAATCCACAGCCGTGATGCTGTGGGACTATCAGCCAGTATAGAGGCAAGCCATGCCCCGATATCGTCATCTGCCTCGAAGGAGAAAGGCTGCGCTAAGATCGCGTCATAATCCAGCCGAGCGGGGAGATTAACTTCGCTTAACAATATTAAGTCGGCACGACCCTCATCCGGCAAAGTCAGATCGTAAATCTCAATGTCCTGTGAAGCACCTTCCGCGCGATGACTGCGACGGCTGTGGTTTTTACGGTTTAATCTGTCATCGGCTTTCATGGTATCCCGATGTATCCTTTCAGTCTTTACGCATAAGGCCTCGTCATAAGGCCAGTCTTCAGCCGCCCTGTCCGGGCTGCTGGCTGCGGAATTCGATAACTGTGGCACTGCCCGGGGCGTCCGTGCGGCTGCCTTTGAGAAGCCCGGGATGCGCCTTGCCGCGGGGCAAGGAGACGATGTCTGCTTTTTGTTCATGTTGGTCGCCAAACCGTTTGCTGTGATTGCCTTGTGCATCCGGCCGGGTCTTCTGTTGAGCCCCTGAAACCGGATTGGTTTCGAGGGTTTGCAATTCCTGTTCCGTTTCACGGAAAGAGCGTTCGAACTTGATAAACCAAAGAAAATTGGCATTGGAACGATCACGAATTTCCGTAAACAAGGCGTCTGCCATTATGGCCGAGACATAAGGCGCAAGGTAATTTTTGCCCTCGGGCTGACTGCCCAGCGCCAGAATCAGTTCGGCGGTCACCTGAGTTGAAGGATTGATATTCTCAAAAACATAGCCCTGATAATCAGCCAGCATTTGTTGAATCAGGCGACGGTCTTCCTGCCGGCAGCGCTCAGAGAGAAACCACGCTTCAAATACGGCAGCACTGGCTTCGCCATTATTCACAGTACGAAAATCCATATAGGCTTCACGCGCAAAGGCGCGAGCCAAATCGTCCATTGATGACTTTTCCAGACGCTCCCATGGAGCAACCGCCCCAGCGAGTTGCTGTTCCCACGCTACACGGATCATTGCCACACATAGATCGGCAATCTGAGCACGATGTACCAACACTGCCTGATCCGGATGAAACGTCAGCGGATGAACCAAGGCCCCGTTGCGGTGCTGCCAGACACGACGCAGCTCACGAGTCAGCAGTACAATCTGATCAGTTTCATTGAGGCTCGGATTGAGAAAAACAGTATTCTGGCGACGGTCATAGAGTGCGGTCGAAACCGCTCCCCCCATCACAAACTTGGTTTCATAGCGGCTTGCATTAGCCACCAGCGCCGCGCCGAGACGGGATTTGGCAATCTCAGCCAATAGATAATCAATGTCTTCTGCCCTGGATAGGGGTGCCCCATCCTGCCGCAGAGCTTCACAACTATCCTGCAAAAACAGCGCCATAACTTCTTCGGTCTGATTAAGACCAGCTTTTTCAATCTGCGAATCCGGCTTGGAATCCAGCGCGCGCATAACCCGCTCTTGCAGTTTTTCTACGCCTTTTTCAATGGCCTCAAGCGAGGCCAGGTCGGCAAAATCATCCTCGACAGAAGGCTCGAAACGATCAGCCTCGAAGCTGCCTTCATAATCCATGAAAAACAGAGGCTGGTCACCGACCAGTGTGCAACGCACCGGCTGATAATTATTCAGCGTGTAGGCCATACTCACCCGGCGGTGATAGCCGAAATGACCCTGGGTAACGTTATTTGTATCTGTCGTATTACTCATTATAGAACCCCAAACCGATTGCTGGTTTTTCTAGCGTCTACGCGTGCCCTGCGTGGTCGCTATGGGTTTATTATGCGGGTGGAGGGTTAACGAGTTCCTACCAAAAACAGCTTCTTATCCTCAGGATAGGGTTTTTAATCCCTTTTTTCTCAAAGAGTTAAGGAGAGATTAACAGACTGTTGCGGTTTGGTTAAAACGGGACGCTTTATACAGTAGATACCCACAATCGGCAGGGGATAAAACAAGACCTATTGTCCGAAAGTATCATCCATCACTGGCATATCCTCGATCAATAATTCCTCATCCGAGAGATTGACCAGACCGTTGGCCTGCACATTGACTGTTGTTTTAAACAACGAATCTTTAAACATCATCCGCGCCACCAACTTAAAATCGCCGGCACTGCCTCGCTCTTGAATGTGCAGGGGTTCAAGCATTTTACCGATGGCTTTGCGGGCTGCCGGCGGGGGCTCGTCCCGCCAGGTCACATCTTCTACACTTTCGGTGATGATAAAACGACCGTGACGCCCCCTTACATACGTAAAGAAAAAACGTACATAATCAGCCACGGTGGTTTCTGTCAGCACGATCGGTGCCTTTTCGTTCAAAGCATAAATAGGCTCGTTGGTCCAATTCAGCACAACCACATGGCCTGGTTTATAAAGAACAAATTTGCGAATATTCGGAACGGTTTCGTAATCAGCCAGATCAAGAAAACGATAGCCGGGGTAAAATGAGGGCTCGTTCGCCAAGATCGTCACTGTTGCGGGATGGAAATGACTGCCTTTAAGCGCCGGGTTAATCTCCTCCAGTACCGTCTCACATTCCAGCAAATCCAGTTTTACAAACTGGTCCGGGCCTGTATTCTCACTCATATCCATACTTTGAAATCACTCCTGTCCGTTTTTTTATAAAAAGAAGTGCCTTAAGAGTAAAGCTTTGAAATCATTTCGGGTTTAATCGGGTAACTTATCCCCTGTCGGCTGTGTGGATCCGTGCATGACCTAACGGGATAAATCAGGGATAAGAATTATCCCATTTTCCTGATTGATTATCAAAACCAGTCATGAGTCTGTGGGTGATATTTCTCATCCCTGTGTATGGGCAAACTACCCTGATATGCGAATCGTGAGAAAGATTGAGATTGTTTCCTTACGTGCCTGTGCATGTTTTTGGGGGCTGATTATTGTCCCCATGACTCACAGCCATCTACTAATAACTACTACTATTAAATAATACTTTTTGATTCTTATTTGTTCTGCTTTTATGTGCCGTCTTTTCAAGCACAGAGTAATCTAGTCATGGCTACGGATAAAAAAATTCTTAGAGTATTGCGTGGCGAGCGGATGGACATTCCGCCTGTCTGGTTAATGCGTCAAGCGGGCCGCTATCTTCCCGAGTATCAGGAAGTCAGAGCCAAAGCGGGTGGTTTTCTCGAGCTGGTGTTTAACCCTGCATTGGCTGCCGAGGTGACATTGCAGCCAATTCGCCGCTTTGGTTTTGATGCTGCGATTTTATTTTCTGATATCCTGATTGTGCCACAAGTTTTAGGGTGCTCGGTTCATTTTGGAGAGGGAGAAGGTCCGCGTTTACAACCTGTTAGTGATGATTTTATTAATCGGCTCGCAGAAAAAAAATTTAATCCGATTATTGTTAATCCGATTTATGAGACTGTCGCACGTATCCATCAAGGGCTAGTCGATGAAGGATTTGAAGATACGGCTTTAATTGGTTTTGCTGGCGCTCCATGGACAGTGGCTTGCTATATGATTGAGGGGGGTAGCAGCAAAGACTATGCTTTAGCGCGCCATTGGGTTCAGCATAAGCCTGAAGCCTTAGTACGGCTGATTGATAGTCTTATTGAGGTCACAGCTTTTTATCTGATCGAGCAAATTAAATCAGGGTCAGAGATTGTACAAATTTTTGATAGCTGGGCAGGATTGTTACCAACTGAACAAGAATTTAGACAATGGGTGATTGAGCCTACTAGAAAAATTGTAGATCTGGTAAAGACGCAAGCTCCGGAGATTCCTGTAATTGGTTTTCCCCGAGGAGCCGGGCCACTATACAAAATTTATATTGAGGAAAGCGGCGTAAATGCAGTCGGACTTGATCAGCATGTAACGCTCAACAAAGCTCAGCGTTATCAGGCGCGCTTACCAGTTCAAGGAAATCTGGATCCTGAAATTTTAAAAACAGGCGAAGGACTGGAAAAAGCGGTTCAAGAAATTATATCTTCGCTGTCGCAAGGCCCGCATATTTTTAATCTGGGTCACGGAATAATCAAAGAAACGCCGCCTGCCAATGTAGAACGGCTTGTGCAAACAATTCGCAGGATTTAATGATGAAAAAACGTATTGCTGTTGTTCTGTTTAACCTTGGCGGGCCAGATAAGACTGAAAGTATTCGCCCCTTTTTATTCAATTTTTTTATGGATAAGAATATTATCCGCTTACCCCTGCCGTTACGCTTTTTCATTGCCACACTGATTGCTCAGCGCCGTTCCCGTCGAGAAGCAGGGGAAAGTTATGGATTTTTAGGCGGGGGCTCGCCGTTGTTGGTTAATACACAGACACAAGCGCAAGCCTTGAAGGCAGCCTTGTTGACCTTGGGAGATGCAGAATACGAGGTTTTTGTCTGCATGCGTTACTGGCATCCGCTGTCAGCTGAAGTTGTGCAAAAAGTACAGACATGGAATCCGGATCGCATTGTTTTGTTACCGCTATACCCACAATATTCTACGACAACGACCCGCTCGTCTTTGCAGGCGTGGAACAAGGCTTGTGCGCAAGCAGGACTTGATCTGCCCACCAGTCTGATCTGCTGTTATCCGGAGAGTCGTGGCTTTATCAAGGCGTCGGCTGACAATATCCGTCGGGTTTACCAGCAAGCCTTGCTGGAAACAAAAGACAAGGGAATCAAGCCTCCCCGGGTTCTGTTTTCAGCACACGGCTTGCCGGAGGATATTATTCGGGGGGGCGATCCCTATCAGGCTCAGTGTGAACAATCAGCACGAGCCATGGTTAAAGAGCTGGATATTTCTGAGCTTGATTGGGCTATATGTTATCAAAGTCGGGTGGGGCCCAAAAAGTGGCTTAGCCCCAGTACGGGAGAAGCCTTGGTTCAGGCTGCTAAGGACGGTGTGCCCGTAATTATCTATCCCCATGCGTTTGTCAGCGAACATGTGGAAACATTGGTTGAAATTGAGGTTGAATATCGACATGAAGCGCAACATCTTGGCGTTCCCTACTTTGTCCGAGTGCCAACCGTAGGCAGTGCAGATAGTTTTATTCAAGATTTAGCAAACACTGTTGCTGCTCATGCCCGGCAATCAGGAATTACTCCGTATGGCGGGGTACGTATATGCCCCCTATCTTCGCGGCAATGTTGTATGGCAGAATGTCACGTCAATTCAGGAGCACTACCTCATGGCCAGTTGGCTGCTTGAGAATTATTTATGGCTGAAAGCTTTGCATATCATGTCAGTGATTGCGTGGATGGCAGGGATGTTTTATTTGCCCCGTCTTTTTGCCTATCATGCTGAGTCAGCTATAGGCTCTGACAAGTCGGAAACTTTTAAAGTTATGGAGCGTCGTTTATTGCGGATTATAGTTAATCCGGCGATGATGGCCGCCTTCGTCTTTGGTGGTTTGATGATCTGGGCTAACCCAGATCTTATGCAAAGTGGCTGGTTTCATGCTAAACTGACCTTGATTATTGTAATGACGGCATGCCACGGTCTATTTGCCCGTTGGCGCAAGGTTTTTTTGCGTGATCAAAACCAGCATCCGGCTAAATTTTATAAGATATGGAATGAAGTACCGACCATTCTGATGATCGGAATTGTCATATTGGCTGTGGTTAAGCCCTTTTAGAGCTTGATCCCGTTTCAGATTGAAATTTCCAGAACGCTTAAGTTGATTCGCTTTTTATTTGACGCCGCTATATGATTTGGTTATAAAAAACCTGTCTTATTAATAAATTCCATGAAATGAAGGGTTTAGGTCGCGCTCTGTAGGTGGTGCGCAAGGCAGGGCGGAAACGCTAGCTATAAACCAATAAGACAGATTTCCCTGATAGACTTATAACAGACGAGACACAAGACCCCACGCAACCGTAAGTAGGCCGCCAAATTTTTTGAAGGGCCTTGAATTTTCCCAAACCTCTCGGATATCTCCCCGATATTTTCCAACAACGGACTAAAAAAATTGATGAACCTTCAGGATCTGAAAAGTAAATCCCCCGCTGACCTTTTGGCTTTTGGTGAAGAGCTGGGGATTGAAAATTGCAGCGCGATGCGCAAACAGGACATGATGTTTGCAATCCTGAAACAGCTGGCAGAACAAAGTGTGCCTATTTCCGGTACCGGTGTTTTGGAAGTTCTGCAGGATGGTTTTGGTTTCCTGCGTTCGCCGGAAGAAAATTACCTGCCTGGCCCTGATGATATTTATGTTTCACCCTCGCAGGTGCGTCGTTTTGGTTTGCGTACGGGCGATATCGTCGATGGCGAGATTCGTGCGCCCAAGGATAACGAGCGCTATTTTGCCTTGCTGAAAGTGGGTTCGATTAACGGGGAGGCGCCAGAGAAACTCCGCCACCGTATCAACTTTGATAACCTGACCCCATTATATCCGGAGCGTAAGATCAAGCTTGAGCTGGATGATCCAACCAAGAAGAATATGACCCAGCGCGTTATCGAGCTGGTTTCACCTCTCGGTTTTGGTCAGCGTGCCCTGATTGTGGCGCCGCCTCGTGTGGGCAAGACCATCATGCTGCAGGATGTGGCCCATTCGATCATCCAGAACCACCCGGAATCCTATCTGATTATTCTGCTGATTGATGAGCGCCCTGAAGAGGTGACCGACATGGTGCGGAACGTTCTTGATCGTAACCGTGACAAGGGTGTTCAAGGCGAGGTCATATCATCTACTTTCGATGAACCGGCAACCCGGCACGTAGCGGTCGCTGAAATGGTGATGGAAAAGGCCAAGCGTCTGGTTGAGCATAAACGTGATGTGGTGGTGCTGCTGGATTCAATTACTCGTCTGGCTCGCGCCTACAACACGGTGGTGCCATCATCAGGCAAGGTTCTGACGGGGGGTGTTGACGCCAATGCCCTGCAGCGTCCGAAACGCTTCTTTGGTGCGGCGCGTAACACCGAAGAGGGGGGCTCACTAACGATTATTGCGACGGCGCTGATTGAAACCGGTAGCCGGATGGATGAGGTGATTTTCGAGGAATTCAAGGGAACCGGTAACTCGGAGATCGTTCTCGAGCGTAAGATCGCCGATAAACGCGTTTTCCCGGCGATTGATATCCAGAAATCGGGTACGCGCAAGGAAGAGTTGCTGGTCAGCAAGGATGTCTTGAACAAGATGTATATGCTGCGTCGGGTTCTCTCGCCGATGGGCACCGTCGATGCGGTTGAATTCCTGATCGATAAGCTCAAGGATACCAAGTCGAACGAGGATTTCTTTACCAGAATGAATCAGTAATTTTTCCGTAAACCCCCATTTTGGGGGTTTATTTTTATCTGTCGCGGTTTTCGGTTTTTAAAAGTAAATGAATCCTTAACAACTATTTGTAATTCAAGGGTTTTGTTTATTAATCCCTAAAAACTTTTCTGCTATTCTTTAATGTGGGGGTTCCATGTCAATGATAAGGCTGGACTATTTAAAGCTATGCGGAGTGATTGCGGCAGTATGTCTGGCCGTATTGTTCCCTGTTAACTTGCAGGCTGAAGGGATTTCGGCTGATTTTAGGGCGGGCTCGGTTATCATCGGTCAGGATCTCGATACCTGTACGGCAGACAAGGCCGGGGCGATGCGCTTTAATTCGGCTTCCGGAATTCACCAGTTTTGTAACGGGCTGGGCTGGGCCGGGTTTACCGCCAACCCACCGAGCGTACTGCTTGGGATCATTCCGAGCAGTAATCTGTTGATGAATGTCAATGGCCCGGGCAATCCAGCTTACGGCGCGATCGAGACCTTTACTGTCAAGAATTTTGGCACCACCACCAGCTCGAACCTGACGGTCGACCTTACGCAATCCGGGACTAACTTTGATATCATGAGCGATGATTGTACCGGGGTGGCGCTCGCAGAAGGGCAGTCCTGCGATATTACGATCAGGCCCAAGGCTAACGACAGTATGATTTACAGCGGGACTCTCACAATCCCGCAGAATAACGTGCCGATGGCCAGTTTGAAGGGTGTGGCCTCCGGCTTTGGCTGCGCGCCGGGTGTCGCGGGCGGTGGTGGCGTTTATGCGGCATGTGGCAGTTCTTACAATCTGGTGGCGACACCGGGCGGATGCACTAATTCAACGACCCCTACTTGTGCGGGCGGTCCCGATACGACCACAAAGGCGTGGGGTTCGCAGGGTTTATTACGTGATGGCGTCAGCAATTATCTGGATGGCCCGCAGAATAGCGTGAACCTGATGGCTTATGTGGCGCAAGAGGGTGCGGGCGCGCATCCGGCCGCTGAGTACTGCAGGGACATGACCTATGGTGGTTTTAGTGACTGGTATTTGCCGAGCGATAGCGAAGTCATGGTGCTTTATGGTGCCAGAAATGTGATCGGTGGCTGGGTAGCGGCCTCTTACTGGTCGTCGCGCCAGTCTGATGCGTCGAACACCTTTAACATTGATTCCGCGGGGGCCTGGCCGGCCAATACCAAAAGCAATGCCTATCGTGTGCGTTGCGTGAGGCGGGAAACACAAGCACTCCCGGACCCGCAATACGATCTGCGACCAGACAACACCTTCTTCGTTCCTGTCATGACGACAACAGGCAACCGCGTGTCGTCTAACATCGAGACAATTACAGGAGTGAGCACGGATATCGCTGTTTCTATTGCGAATGACACGAGCGGCGGGGCACGGATCAAGATTAACGGCGGGGCGGAAGTTACGAGTGGTACAGTTGGCTATGGCGACACAATCGAACTGGTGATGACGGCGCCCGGCAGCACGGGATTGGCCCATACGGTTGATATCAATCTGGGCGATGACGTTTCGCGGTGGAAGGTTGGCGTCCCCAACGAAACGGGGACGCGGCGTATTTTCGTCAGCGAAGCTGGCTCAGGTAATATAGGCGGGGTGGGTGCTGCGGATGCGCGGTGCCAGGCGGAAGTTGATGCAATTGGTTTGGGCGGTACATGGATTGCTTTGGTTTCAGAGGTTAATTCAGCAACAAACCAGCCCGCACTGCGGATGGATTTTAACTGGGACACGCTTACCAACATGAACGGGCAGACCGTGGCAACTGACTGGAACGATCTGTGGGACGGCAGTATCGGCAATACAATCAACTACGACGAAGTGGGCGCTTTGGTTTCAACCAATACCGCAGTTTATACGGGTACCGCGACCACCGGCGTTCCGGGCGCGACCAGCCGGGATTGTTCAAACTGGTTAACGAGCAGTACTTTATTTACAGGCTCGACAGGCTTATTGACGGCAACCAATAGTGCGTGGATCGCCAATACGACGCCAAACTGCAGCACTACAGCCCGGCTTTACTGCTTTGAACAGGTACCAAGCCCCGGCGATACCACACCCGATGCGTTCAATTATAACCCTATGACCAAACAGGCAGCGGCCAGTACAGCCGATGTGGCAGCGGCGAGTATTGTTATCGGGGGGATCAACACGGCGACGCCTGTCAGTGTGAGTGGCGGCGGCAGCCCCGAATATCAGATCAATGGCGGCGGGTGGACGTCGACCCCCGGCACGATCAATAATGGCGACACGCTGGACATCAGGGCGGACGCACCGGCGACCAACGGCCAGCGCCACAAGGTTACGGTGACGGTCGGGACCTATACGACGTACTGGTATGTTGGTGCCGGTGATACTGGCCTTACGCGCCGCGTGTTCTTGCGCTCGGCTACGGCGAACGGGAACCTTGGTGGAGCAGGTGGGGCGGACCTTTTGTGCCGGAATACTGCAAGCGCCATAGGCATGGGCACGAACTGGGGTGCCATCATCAGCGAGAGCGGAGTTGACAGCTTTGCCGTTAATAGAACCAACGTAAACTGGGGTACGCTTGTTAATCTGGCCGGAAGCACGATTGCGACCAGTTGGGATGATCTGTGGGATGGCACGATTTCAACCGGCATCAACCGTACAGAGGCGGGAACAACAATTACCGGCGGCGGCGTGATAACGGGAACTTTGTCGAATGGACGGGCGGCGAGCGCCCTTTGCAGCGTGTGGACAACAAGTACGACGTCGCTGCCTATGCAGCTGGGCAGCAGCGGCAGCACATCTTCGACATGGCTAACAAATTCAACGCCGAACTGCGGTACGGCGTCTTACCTGTATTGCATTGAAACCGGCGCTAACCCGGCGGACAGGATGCCAAATGTGTTCACCTATATCCCGATGACGCGCCAGGCTGCGCCGAGTACAGCAGATGTGGCGACCGGGGCAGTGGGCATTTCCGGCATTGATAGCGGAACGGCGGTCAGTGTCAGTGGTGGCGGCAACCCCGAATACCAGATCAACGGCGGAGCGTGGACCTCGACCCCCGGTACGATCAATAGCGGCGATACCCTCAACGTGCGCGCCGATACGCCGGCGACGGCTAATCAGCGTAACAAGGTTACAATAAAGGTTGGGGACTATACGACCTACTGGTATCTGGGGGCCGGCAACACAGGTAATACCAAGAGAATTTTTGTGACGGGTGCATCTGTTCAGGGCAACATTGGCGGTACGGGTGGCGCTGATGCTTGGTGTAGCCAGCGCGCCAACTCGGCGGGGCTTGGCACGGCATGGAAGGCCTTGATCAGTGATAGCGAGGTTGACCAGTACGCCGTCAACCGGGTACCGCTTGACTGGGGCACTTTGCAGAACATGAACGGACAAACGGTAGCGACCAGCTGGAACGATTTATGGGACGGCACGATTGGTAGTGCCATCAACCGCAGCGAATTCAACATGCTGACCTCGGGCAATGTGTGGACGGGGTCGGATGCGAACGGTGTTGTTTTTGGCAATACCTGCCTGGGGTGGACGACAAGTTCAACCAGCAGTACTTTGAGTACGCGATACGGCACCAGCAGTCTGACGTCATCAAGCTGGCTGAGTGCTGGCGTGCTGGCGTGCAATAACTCACTTTACTTCTATTGTATCGAACAATGACGCGCAGGAACAAAAAGATAAGGGTAGGCAAATGATAAAGACATCAGGAAAAATTTTGTTGATGGGCATGATGCTGACTCTCTTTTTGGGTGGGGAGCAACCCAAGGCACAGGGTGTTTCGGCCGATTTTTCAGACGGGTCTGTTGTTTTTGGGACCGATACAACGGCGTGCGACCCTGCGTTGGAGGGGGCGATCCGGTATAATTCCGTCTCGAAACTGCACCAGTTCTGCGATGGCGTGGACTGGACCGGTTTTATTGCTTTCGCCCCGAGTGTGACGCTGGCGATGATCCCGAATAGCAATCTGGCAATGAACGTGACAGGGCCGGGTGCGCCCGCCTATGGGGCAATTGAGAGTTTTCAGGTGAAGAATTTCGGTGCGACGCCTAGCGACAGTTTGACGGTTAATTTCTCTGACCCCGCCGATAATTTCGACATCATCTCGGACGGGTGCACAGGGTTGGTCCTGAACCAGAATGACTTTTGTGATATCACCATTCGCCCCAAGGCGGTGGAGAACGGGACGATACAGGCGTCATTGACGATCCCTCACAATAATGCGCCGAGCGCGCTGCTGCGTGGTACGGCCTCGGGTTTCAGTTGTGCGGCAGGCACCACTGGCGGCGGCGGGAAATATGTAACGTGCGGGGCGTATAATCTGGTGGCGACCCCCGGCGGTTGTACGGATTCGTTCTACCCGACGTGCGGCGGTGGCGCGGATACGGTGCTCAGGATGTATGGCAGTAATGGCACGTGGCGCGACAATGTGACCAATTCTGCCGACGGGCCACAAAACAGCGTCAATTTGATAGGTTATGTATCACAGGAGGGGCCGGGCGCGCATCCGGCAGCCGAGTATTGCATGAATATGGTCTATGGCGGGTATGATGACTGGTATCTGCCCTCTTCCGATGAAATTCTTTTAATGTACGCGCAGCGCGTAGCCCTTGGTGGCTGGTCGGGTAGCTATATAACGTCGCGGCAACTTGATGCGTCGAATATGTACAGGGTTGATACAGTGGGTACTTTGGCCACTTTTTCTAAATCGAACCTTTATTCCGTGCGCTGTGTGCGCCGGGAAACTCAGGCCTTGCCCGGCGTGCAGCACGATAATAACCCGAATCCGTTCTTTTTCCCCACGGTGATGACGACGGCCAGCAACCGGGTGACATCGGCGACCGCCTATATCACCTCGATAACGCAGGACCAGAATATTTCCTTGTCGAACGATAGCAGCGGCGGGGCGCGGATCAAGATCAACGGCGGGGCGGAGGTCACAAGCGGTACCGTGGGGCACGGTGATCTGATCCAGTTGGTGATGACGGCCCCGGGCAGCAGCGGCAGCGCCAATACTGTGGATGTCAGCGTGGGTACTTACACGACGCGCTGGAAAGTGGGGGTTGCGAACGCCAGCGGGACAAGGCGCGTTTTTGTCAGCGAGTCCGGAACGGGGGCTCTTGGCGGTATGGGCGGTGCGGATGCGCGTTGTCAGTCTGAAGCCACCACCGCAGGGTTGACCGGGACGTGGGTAGCGATTATCAGCGACCGGACATCGGCGTCCGACCATGCCGGGCAGAGACTCGATTTCAATTGGGCCGTCCTTAACAATATGAACGGGGATCTGATCGCCAATGGCTGGAACGATTTGTGGGATGGATCGATCAGTAATCCTATCAATTATGATGAAAACGGCGTGCTGGTGACGACGAATACACCGACCTTCACCGACACGGCCTTTAACGGGGTGCCGCACGGGCCGTCTGTTTATTTCGGCTATAACTGTACCACCTGGACATCGGGGAGCAGTTCAGCGGTTTATCACTATTCCGGGTATCTTGGGGGTACCGGGTCATCGTGGGTAGCCAATACGGGTCGTGATTGTACGCAGGTGGGCCGTCTTTACTGTTTTGAGAATACGGCGGGGCCGCCTGATGAAACCCCTGTGTCCTTTGAGTTCAATCCGATGACCAAACAGGCGGCGGCGAGTACGACCGATGTGGTATCGCCCACTGTTACGATCACCGGTATCGATACCGCAATCAGCGTCAGCGTTAGCGGCACCGGTAACCCGGAATACCGTATTAACGGCGGGGCGTGGGTCACCAGCGGCGGCACCGCCAGTAGCGGTGACACACTAACGATCCGTGCTGATGCCCCGGCCAGTAATGGATCACGCAACAAGATCACGATTACAGCAGGCACTTACACGACGTACTGGTATGTCGGGGCGGGGGATGACAGCCTGACCAAGCGTATTTTCGCAAGATCGGCGGTGGATTGGAGCGGGACGATCAATATTACGACCATGGATTCGCGCTGTGCCACAACAGCGAATGCGGTGGGGTTGGGTACAAACTGGGTTTCACTGGCGAGTGACAGCACCCCTGACGGGTTTGCCGTCAACAAGGTCAATCTGAACTGGGGGACGATCAAGAACCTCAATGGCGATGTACTGGCCAGCAGTTGGGAAGATTTGTGGGACGGGGCGCTCTCGGTGGGTGTCGGGTATGATGAAAACTATCTGCCGATCGCAGCAACGGTGAGAACGGCTTCGCTGGCCAATGGCCGTTTCTCCGGGAATGATTGCATAGGCTGGACCACATCCAGCAGTAGCTGGGGGTCGAGCGTCGGGGCATCGGGCGCCACATCGGGGGCGTGGCTGACCGGGCCGTCGACAAGCTGTTACTCCTCCTACCAGACTTATTGTATCGAAAGCGGAACCAATGCCGATGATACATTGCCGACCACGTTCTTTTTCCAGCCGATGACGGCACAGGCGGCGGCGAGCGCCACGGATGTTGAATCGTCGACTGTCACAATCGACGGGATTGGTGTACCGGTTTCGGTCAGCGTCAGCGGCACCGGCAACCCGGAATACAGCATTAATGGCGGTGGTTGGACGTCGACCGGAGGGACGATCAACCGTGGCGATACCTTGACCGTGCGGGCCGATGCGCCTGTGACCGTCAACCAGCGCAGCAAGGTCACGGTTGTGGTGGGGGCTTATACGACGTATTTTTATGTAGGGGCCGGTAACACAGCCAACACCAAGCGGATCTTCGTAACCTCTGGCACCTATAACGGGGCGCGCGGCGGACTGGGCGGAGCGGATGCGACCTGTTCATCGGTTGCAAATGCGGCAGGTCTCGGGACCGGCTGGGTTGCGTTGATGAGTGACTCGGGCGTCGATGGCTATGCCATCAACCGCGCTCCGCTCGACTGGGGGACGCTGACCAATATGAACAACGATGTCGTGGCCACCAGCTGGGTTGATCTGTGGGACGGGTCGGTGGCGGCACCGATCAACCGTACCCAGACCAATGCGATTTTGAACAGTTATGCGTGGACAGGCTCCTTCAATAATGGCCGTTATGCAGGAAGCGCCTGCCTTGACTGGACGACGAATTCAAACTCGAATAGCTATGCAACGCGGATTGGCTCGAGCGGGTCGAGCGGGTCGTGGTTTGACATTTCAGGCAACTCCACCTGTGATATTGCGCGCAGCCTGTATTGTATCGAGCAATAGTTGATTGGGGGCGGATGGTACCGCCCCCTAAAATTTCTCAATAATTTTAGATAGTTACGATTCAATTTCGAAACGAAACTATTTGCCATAATGATTTTTCCGTCATACACTGGTATTTAGATTATCGTGCTGGCGGGGGTGGATCCGCGACAGTGCGACGATGTCGGCGAGAGAGGATGCCTTGTCATCCGGAAGGGCTCGTCCGGCCTCGGTTTCTCAAATTTTTAGTGGGTGGGTTTTATCATGTATGCGCAAGCAAACGCGGACGTACGCATGCGTACGCCGGGCCGGTTTATGGCCGCCATCTATCTGGGCTTTCTAATGATGTGGGTGCTTGTGCCCGCAGCCGGTGCCTTTGAGGTCACCACGGCGGTTGAGCCTCATGGTCGTACAGGGGCCGTGGCCCCGGTAGTCCTGCGCCCCGATTCTTCACATGATGATCCTTGTCTGTATTTGCTGAAGTCGGCGGCGCGGGCGCAAGAAACCAGCGCGGCCTTGGATCGGGAATATCGCGAGGCTTCGGGATCGGCGCTGGCCTTGGGACTGGTTTTAGGTGTGCGTTTTGCCCTCGGGCCACAGGAACAGGTACGTCCGGGCCAGCGTGTCCGCCCGGTAGCTGCCTTTCATGTTGGTGGCCATCAGGAGGGATCACAGGGTTTGTCGGCGCTGGCGATTGCCGATTACCGTGCCTGCCGCAACCAACACACGTTACAGGCCCTGACTGACTAAAACAAAGGAGGAAATCAACACGGCCAGTCATCAATAATGTTTAGATAAAATTCCGCCGGTCAGGCGTTCGCGGTTAGGCGTTCTGCAGCCCGCCCCTGTCCTTACTCCTTGAATGTTCGATCTGTTGTGCCCCTTGTGAAACTGCCGTTCGTAACCTCATCTTTTAAGATGATTGTTACGGACGGCGTTCTTTTTTACAGCACTGACATTAGTAGATCAAACCAGGCGGGGGCTGCCTGTCCGGCTTGATAGCTCAGGGGAACCATACCCAGCCATAAAGAAGCAGAAAGACCAAGGCCGAGCCACCCGGTCTTTCCGGGCTTGGGCGTTAGCCCTTGGCGTTTCTCGGGTGGCAGAAGATGCGCCAGTGCCTGATGCAAGGCCGAGGTGGCGGTTGACTGGATAATCAGCCAGACCAGACCCATGCAGAGCACCAGCAGAACAATATCCAGAAGGGCCTGCAGTGGCAGGGCCGGAATGTATTGATAGAGTTGTGGGCG
This sequence comes from Alphaproteobacteria bacterium, assembly GCA_023700945.1. GTDB lineage: Bacteria > Pseudomonadota > Alphaproteobacteria > Micavibrionales > Micavibrionaceae > Micavibrio_C. The sequence continues at coordinate 18,843 of JAMPXY010000017.1, forward strand.
GAGAGGCAGGGCATAAAAGGCACCCATAAGGACTGCATTCAATAGCATGCCCATGATCAGGCCGATGCGGCGCGGCTTTTTAGTAATGTTGCGCAGAGTGATCTGTGCGCTGATTAACATTTTCTGCATGGTCTCGAGTTTAAGGCCAAAGGGGTAACGCTTGGCAAACGCTTCATAGGCTTTGGTCGGATTGAGGCGGGCCGAAAGCACGACCGCCTCGCCAATAGCGCGATAGGGTGCAGCCTCTTTGAGTTTGGCGGCGGCGTCGCCCGGGGCACGCGCGGCTTCATCGAGCAGGCGGAGGCCGGGAAAAAGCGGTTCCTCAAGAAAGGGGTCCATGTGCACGAGTTCAGGATGCAGGCCAAACAGCCTGCCTTTAATGATGCGGTCTTTGAGACGAAAGCTGATGTCACCCCAGGGCAAACGCACCTTGTAGGGGATTTTGAATTCATCTCCCTTGACCTCGCGGTCAAGTTCCTTGAGGCGGGCCTCATCTTCGATAATGGTGATATAGGCGTGCTGGTCAGTGACCATTTCTGCCCCGAGTTGATCAATCAACGGCGGTAGATCCGGGGCTTCTTCGGCGACCACCAAGGCTTCCTTGTCATACCAGAAACTACATTTGGCCTTGACCACCAGTGAGCCGATCAAACTGTGCCAGCCCGTGGTGCCGCATGGTTGGCAGGGTAGTTTACCTGTGCCTTTGCAGTTTTTACAGGGCGTCACGCCACGCCCGCGGCAAACCGGGCAGCCGGCGCGGCCTTTCCCGTTGCATTTGGTGCAGGTTTTACGCCCACCGCCTGCCGAGATGGTGCGGTGACCCTGACAAAGCGGGCATTCGACCAACATCGCGCCCTTGCAGCGGTGGCAGGTAGCGCGACCGTCGCCGTGACACATGCCGCAGGCGAGAGCGCGTGCCCCGGAACATGAAGTACAGAGTTCGTGCACAACAAAAGTTTTGTTGAAGGCGTCTAATGCGATGGTCTGATTCTCAAGTGCGAAACCGAGATCAGGACGCTTTTTCATTAGCTCGATTATATTCTTTTTGACATCAACATTCTCTGTAACGCGCTCGAGCAGCGCATTCATTTTACTTTTCATGTCAGTGGCGGAGCCTACGACCTCGCCGTTTTGCTTGCCGTTGACCCTTTTTTCAGCGGTCTGGGGATCCATCTTATAGACTTCGTAGGTCTCGAATCTCAGTATCTCACCTTCAAAATCGGCGAGCGCTACTTGCAGGCCACGCATGCCGTTACCCTTCACCACGGCCTGCACTTTTTTGACGGCCTTTTCCAGCAGTTCATCTGGCACAGGTTCGGGCCCATCAAAAATCTCGGGATTTTCGATGGTCAGGGGTTCAGTCGGGGAAAAGGGATCGTCGCTCACTGGCTTTTAGGTCCCGGTTCAGGCGGCAGCGGCTTGCCGCAGATGTTGGTCTAGAAAATTATAGGTTCGTTGATTGGCGGTCTGCGCGGCAGCTTCGTTATAATGCTGACCTCCGCCCCGGGCAAAGGCGTGATCCGTCCCGGGATATGAGTAAAGCGTGACCAGCGGGTTTTGTGACAATGTCTGCTTGATCTTAATTTGAGCCTCGTGATTGACGAATTTGTCTTCTTCGGCGATATGCAACATCAACGGGTTTTTGATCCGGGGGCTTTCGTTGAGTAATTCATCAAGGCCGACCCCATAGTAGCCAATTGCGCAGTCAGCCGTGGAGCGTGTGGCCATCAAGTAGGCAAGCTTGCCACCAAGGCAATAACCCATGACGCCGACCTTCCCTGTAGACTGGGCGTGGCCGCGGAACGTGTGCAGTGTGCTGCGCAGATCTTCAATACCCAGATCGACATCAAAGCGCTGGTAAAGACTGAAGGCGCGGGTCCATTCGGCTTCGGTCTGGTCGGTGAGCTGAATGCCCGGCTCCAGACGCCAGAACAGATCGGGGCAGACGGCAATATAACCATGAGCGGCCAGATCGTCACATTTGGCCCGCATCTCCGCATTGACGCCAAAAATTTCCTGAATCAGGATGACTGCCGGGGCTGGGTTCTGCTGGGGAAAAGCGACATAGGCCTGAAAGGTGCCGCCATCGGTAGCTGGAATGGTGTACATGGTCATAGAAGGTTCCCTTTTTTAAGGCCCTTCAGGATACGCTGCTGCAGGAGGAGTGCAAACCCCCAATTTTTAAGGCCTTGCGGATAGACCGACTGGAGGACGGGGCGTCCGGGAGGCGGGATCTCGGTTTGGTCTCACTTCAGAGTCTGCGGATGTTGCGGCTTTCTCAAGTCTTGCAACCAGCGCGGTCGTGAATTTTTCGCCGGCTGCGCTAAAGGCATTTATATTGCGCACCAGTAATGCTTGACTGTTGAACGCCCATAGTTTTTTCTCGAGGCCGTTGGCCGCTAGGCTGGCCCCTGTTTCGACGACCTCGAGGATGGCATCGGCGCGTCCGGCCTCGATAGTGGCTTCGGCGTTACCTTTTTGGCCGATAATGCGACTGGGGCGGACATTGTTTTGCTGCAGCCATTGCTGCAAAAAAGCCGGGTAGGCCGTGGCCAGACGCATATCACCCAGATCGGTGATATCGCGGATATAAATTTCCGGTCTGGCAGCAATCCAGAGTGAGCATCTGGCTATGCGATCCAACGTGAGTACAGGTTTGAGTGGCGCGTCCGGGTGGGCGGCTTTGTATTCGGCCAGCATATCAGCCCCGACCACGGCAAGATCGGCAGCCCCCTCGCTGAGCCAGTCGAGCGCAGCATCGGCCCGCAGTTCGTAACTGCGGGCCGCCTGCAATAACCCTTTTCTATCAAATAGTTGCCCGGAGGGGGCGCGAGCGTTGGTCTTTTCATAGACGAATCCTGCAGCATGAGTTACGAGATCAAAGGCGCAGCGCAGCCGTTTTTGCTCGGGTAGAATCAGGCGAAAATCCTGATAGTCACGTGTGCCGGTCATCATGGTCTTGGTAACGCCCTCATATTAATTGTTTTAATGTACTACTACAATAATACATAATAGACAAGCTAATTTTGCTGCAATCGCGAAAATCCTGAGGGATGCTTAGCGTTGTATGGCTTTGAGGCGATCTAGAATCAGGCGGTAACCATGATAAGGCTCTTTTTCAAGGAAGCGCGCGACCCGGCCAACAGTGGTGGTGCTGGCCCCGGTAGCCGCAGAAATATCACGGTAGGAGGCATCTCCACGATCCAGCAGGCGAGCAATGACCCAGCGCTCCGACAGCGCTTTGATCTCCGCCGGGCTGCACAGATCGGTCAGGAAGCTGCGGCATTCATCTGTGTTTTTCAGCAACAGCAAGGCTTCGCATAAGTCGGCGAAGCCGTCTGGGTTCTCTGGCGGGTTGCGTGGTGGGTTTTGATCAGCACTCATGGTGCCGTTCTAGCATGTCTGCAGGAAAGCTGCTACACCTCTCCCGGATCTTTGCTGCAAGGAGAATGTTATGAAAGTCACTGTGAACGTGGATTGCACCCCGGAAGAGGCGCGGGCCTTCATAGGTCTGCCTAATATTGCGCCCTTGCAAGAGCGGATGATGAAGGAGCTGGAAAACCGCATGGCCGATAATCTGCAAAATCTTGACCCCGAGACATTCATGAAAACCTGGCTGCCCCTGACCATGGAAAGCTGGGGCGAAATGCAGAAAATGTTCTGGGGCCAGATGCAGATGGGTATGCCCATGCCTGCTGGCGCCACTGAAAAAGACAGTAAATGATTTTGGTCTGTTGGCCATGAATTATCGCGACACCATTTATGCTTTATCAAGCGCCTGGGGCGTCGCCGGTGTCGCGGTGATCCGGGTCTCGGGCCCGCAGGCTTTAAGCGGCCTGCAAAGACTCTCGGCTGCCGCCCGCCCCCTGCCCCGGCAAGCACAATTTTTGCGGCTAACAGACCCTCAGGATCTCCATCTGATTGATCAGGCGTTGGTGCTGTATTTCCAGGCCCCGGCCAGCTTCACGGGAGAAGATGTCGTCGAGTATCAAATTCATGGCGGTGTCGCGGTGATCCGTGATGTGTTGCGGGTGCTGGCAGAGATGCCAGGCTACCGTCTGGCGGAGGCCGGAGAATTTACCCGGCGCGCCTTTGAGAACGGTAAAATGGATTTGACGGCAGCTGAGGGGATTGCAGACCTCATTCATGCAGAAACCGATGTGCAGAAAACACAGGCATTGGCGCAAATAGAGGGATCGCTTTCCGGCATTTATGAAGGGTGGGCGCATCGATTGAAAAGAGTCATGGCCCATCTGGAAGCGGATATTGATTTCCCGGATGAGGACTTGCCCGAGGGGGTTCTGCAGGCAACGGTACCGTTGCTGGAAAACTTGTTGCAGGAGCTGCGTCACCACCTGGATGATAACCGACGTGGTGAGAGATTGCGTGATGGCGTGCAGGTGGTGGTTATAGGCGCGCCGAATGCTGGCAAGTCGTCACTGGTCAATGCGTTGGCGCAACGTGATGTAGCGATTGTCTCTGAGCACGCAGGCACAACCCGTGATGTTATCGAGGTTCACCTTAATCTGGGGGGCCTTCCGGTTATTTTGGCTGATACGGCTGGGTTGCGTCCGGAAGAGATCGGCTTGGAAGGTCAGGAAGGTATTGAAAGCGAGGGCATCCGTCGCGCCTTAGAGCGGGCTCATAGCGCGGATATTAGGTTGCTGGTGTTTGATGCCGCGGCGTTACCGCATCTTGACCCACACACACTTGCGCTCAGAGATCAGAACAGTGTGGTGGTTTTCAACAAGATAGATAGTTGTACAACTGAAATCCCGCACCTTAGTGAAGGTCGGCAAGTTGTGTTGTCGGTTAAGGAGGAGCGTGGTCTTGATCAGCTTGTATCACTGTTACAGGGGCAGATTGAACATTTAATCGGTCACCGCGAGGCTCCGTCTCTGACGCGGGCGCGTCATCGTACAGCACTGGAGGATTGTGCGGACGCGCTTGCGCGGGCGCAGGCGGCCCCTTTACCGGAGTTGATGGCGGAGGATGTGCGGTTGGCTGTGCGTGCGTTGGGTCGGATTACCGGCCGGGTTGACGTCGAGGATTTACTCGACGTCATTTTCCGGGATTTTTGTATTGGTAAGTGATCTGGTTTCTGCAGGTCGTGTGATCAGAACGTGAGACGTGAACCAATGGCTAAAGTAGTCGCCTCGGGGTCTGATCCGCCCGCAATATCATGCTCGATGTGGTGCAGAGATCCTTTGAGCTCAAGACCACCCCCCACAGTATAGGTCGCCCCGGCACTATAGCGCTGGGTGTCGATGTTGATGCCACCGAGATCAAGGTTTTCCAGCTCATCCTCACGGTCGTAATAGGAAGCACCTAAACGCCACGGGCCGGCGGTGTAATCAGCTCCAACCACCAGAATGTCAGTATCGCTATTACGCAGACCGTTGTCGTCTGTGACGTAAGCGATCCCGGCACCGAATCCTTTGTAATTCAGGGCCGCAGCGGTATTCCAGGCGCGACGATCATCGAACTCATCTGTGCCCGCCCCTGTGACGTCCTCTTCCAGAGCGACATGAACATAGCCGGTGCCCAGTGTGAGGGTAACATCATTGAATTGGCCTTCGTAGCGCAAGGCGGCTTCCCAGCTACTACCGAAATCCTCCTCTGTGTCATCGGCGAGTACCCCAGCCAGACTGCGCGAGGCTTCATCATTGGCCTCAGGTGTGTAAGATACACCGCCTTGCAGACCGTTTAGAGAGGGGGTCAGATAAGTAACCTTATCATCCGCAGCACTCTGTCCCATCAGGTAATGTAAGGGGACATCTACCGGGGCACCAAGGCCCAGCATCAATTGATAATTAACAGGGTTAATGTACTGCTCGACACCATCAATCAGTGCCGCCAAAATTGACCATCCCCCATCCCCCCGAGACGTACATGTAGGAATCATTGATCCGGAAGCTTTCGCCCATATCGACAGTTGTTTCCACGAAATAACCGACAGTCAGGCCGTTATCAAGTGTGGTTTCGGCCTCCATATCAATGACGGCTTCACGCAGGAGGTCGACATTGCGTTCTTGGTTTCCGGCACTGGTATCTTGAGAGTGATAGAGGACATAGCCGTTAAACGCCCCGGCAAACCCAAGGGACAAGGCTTGCTGGTCGCCCTGTGCCCAGACAGGCAATGTGGACAGGGTGAGGGCCGAGACGGTCAGAAGAGCGAGACGAAATGGAGGGCGCATTTAAAATCCTTTATTGAAGAATCAAGACACCCTGATTTTGACAGGGCTATTCTGATCTGCAAGCTGGATTTTGGGTTAGGCCGCCTATGGCTTGGGGTTGGGCGCAGATTGTGTTGTTGCCTGACGGGCTAGCTGCGCAGCATAGATGTCATCTGCGGTAATTACGGGCACGGCGGCACCCGCTTTACGCAGAGCTTCTTTGGCGCTTTCTGGGGCATTCAGCCAGTAAACTGCTTCGGGGTTAATGCAGGCGGGGGCGTAGCCCGGCGTGGGTTGGGAGGTCATAGGCAGCTCCTTGCGGCGTAACAGGTGAAATCGGCAATAATTTATATGTAAAAAAACGCAAGGTCAAGATTTTTCACTTTATGTACGTAACACTATAAGGAGGTGCCGATAAATC
>JAMPXY010000121.1 GCA_023700945.1 Alphaproteobacteria bacterium
CAATCCTGAAATCCATTTCACCGGAATTGATCTCGACAAAAAGAAAATCTCTAAATCAAAATCAACCTGGAAACTGGCCAATCTTGATTTTCAAGTGGGTGATATCACATCCGGTGCTGGTCTGAAGGAAGGCTCTTTGGATGCCATCGTCAATTCTTTTATCCTGCACGAACTTTATTCCAATTCACGCTACAATGACCGCCCGGTTATCCATACGCTCGAAAAACAATTCAGCCTGTTAAAAAATGAAGGACTGATGCTGATCCGCGATTTTGCCCTGCCCCAGCGCGGCGAATATGTCCTGCTGGAAATGCCTGACGTGCAAAGCCGCAGCAGCGATCCGGGTAAACTCTCTGAGCCTGATTTACTGGTCTGGTATGCAGAGCATGCCCGTCCCAAGGATGATCCCGGATGCCACGGCTTTTTCCTTGAGGAATTGCCACCACGCTTTCCGCAAACCCGACTTTTCCGTCTGCATTACAAATGGGCTTATGAATTTATCCTGCGTAAGGATAACCGCAGCACACTGGACGTTGAACTACCCAAAGAATATGCGTTCTTCACCGAACATGATTATCGCCGTCACTTAAGCGCTCTCGGAGCACGCCTGCTCTACAGCTCGCCGCACTGGGACGAAAAAGTTATTCGTGAACGCTTTGATGGCCGCTTCCGCCTTTATAGCGATGACGGCACTCCGCTGGGTTCCCCTCCAACTAGTTTCATCGCGGTTGCTCAAAAGATGGCCAACCGTCGTTCCTTGCGCTTGCAGGAGCGCCGTCCTTCGCTCAAGACCACACAAAACCGCCTTCGTGTCAGTGCCATGCGCAATGATGTCACTGGAAAAATTGTGGATGTCGTCAGCCGCGACTCGGACATGATTGATGTTATTCCCTACCGTATCAGCGAAAATGGCAGCCTGACGATTTTCGTTCAGGAAGGCCTGCCGCGCGGGATTGTTAATGCAGTACCCCGCAACGGAAAAAACCTGGACCAAAAAATGTGGTCAGGCCACATGACCGAAGCTATCTGCTTGCCTGGACCGGTGGTGCGCGATGTCCCACGCGATGATCAGAAAAAGACAATTCTATTTGCCCGTGATCACTTGGGGCTCAAACCTGCCAGCGGCTCTACCATGGAAGAAGGCCCGATTTTCTATCCTTCTCCGGATTACATTGATGAGCGTTTTGAGACCCGCTACCTGCGTGTCGAAAGCCGTGAGGGTAATGTATTTGATCCTAAATACGAAGATGAGTCCTACAAAGGCTTTGCCAGCAAAGGCAAAATTCGTGAAGTCAACGCCCAGAGCGTTCTTGATGCCATCTCTGTAGGAATTATTCCGAATGCCCGCCTCGAACAACAAATCATCATGCTGTTCAGTCGTCTGGGAATGACCGCCGAAAGCTGGAACGAATGCCCACTCATTCTGGCCGATGAAGATCCGGACAAGAAAGCAGATCTTAAAGATATTGTCTTGCGCAAATCAGGCAAAGATGAACGTTTCAAAAAAATCAAAGGCACTACCGGCCACCTGCGTACGATCCAATCCGTCTTCGTGGATGAAGGATGGGTTGAAGGCGGCGTCGCTGGCCTGGCCTCTCGTGATCTGGAATTCGTCATCTCCGATGAAACGACTGTGAATAAAGCTGTTATCTTACCCTTGACCAAAAGCCACTCAGGCGAAGTCATGGCAGGTTTTTGCATGGAGCATTTGCCGATCCCGCAACGCTACAGCGGCAACGGCCTGACCATTACCGCACCCTCGCTCGACCTGCCGCGTGAAATCACCAATGTCGAGATGGCCCGCCGCTATATCGCCGAGAAGTTCGAAGTCCCGGTTGAAAATGTATCACGAATGGGCGAAAGCTTTTTCTGCCATAGCGGCGTCACTCCGCAACGCATTTTCCCCTTTGCTCTGACCGGCGTTGCCCGAGGCGTGACCAAGCCGCTCTACGGCATGACCCAATACGCACCGCTGGCTCAACTCTGCAACTTGATGTGGTATGACTGCGATCTGCCCTTCATGGTGATGGCAGCGCGTACCTTTGGCCGCCTCGGGGCGGAAAGTGAACACAGTGTCAAACGTGATTTTGCTTTCAAAATCGCGGTTGACCACAGCAAGCCCATGGTCAGTTACAGTGAGGATTTGCGCGGTCTGACAGGTAAAACCGACGACAGCAAACCTGCTGAGAAAATGACAGACCCCGATAGCAATAAGCGTCTGGATCCCAAGTGAATGTCAGCACACCCCCTGATATTTGATCGCCGCCGTATCCGGCGCCAGCAGCAGCGCGCACAAGCCCGGATACAGGAACACAACTTTCTGATCAACTGGAACCTTGAAACCCTGATCGAGCGTCTGGCGGACATCAAACGCACCTTCCCTAAAGTGTTGCTGATGAGCGCCCGTCATGACCCCGCCTTAAACGATAAACTGAAAAGCGCCGCTGGGGCTGAGAGCTTGATTACCGGTGACCTATGTCCGGCGACATCACTCTCCTTATGCATGGATGAGGAATTCATCCCCTTTTCTTCCAATGTCTTTGATTTGATTTTATGCCCCTTCTCCTTGCACCGTGTAAATGATGTCCCCGGCACGCTGGTACAGCTGCGCAGGATTTTAAAGGCCGACGGCCTGTTGCTGGCCGCGTTTCCCGGCGGCGAGAGCCTGATTGAGTTGCGGCAGTCTTTCATGAAGGCAGAGCTCGCCCAGCGTAATGGTGCCCGCCTGCGAGTTCATCCCTTTATTGACCGCCAGCAAGCCGCTGCCCTGATGCAGCGGGCGGGCTATGCCCTGCCTGTGATCGATGCCGAACGGCTCACCGTCACCTATGATAATGCCTTCCGCCTGATGCAGGATCTGCGCGGGATGGGAGAAACGCAAGCCTTGCATATGCGTGAAACAACCATGACCGGGAAAAATTTGTTGCTGGAGATGGCCCGCACCTATCAAGAGGATTTCGGCGAAGCTGATGGACGAATACGCACGACCTTTGAAATGGTATTTCTCTCAGGTTGGGCCCCGCACCAAAGCCAACAGCAACCACTGCGCCCCGGAAGTGCACAAAGCCGGCTGGCCGATGCCTTAGGCACTCAAGAGATGGGCGCAGGAGAACGCGCCCGCTAGCTCGAACACTTGACACAGCAGATACACGGTGGCCTTAGAAACAATATAAATCAGTGCTGACGATAGCGGCCGCTCCTGATCATCCCTCAGGAATTATTCGCTGTTGCCTGATTCACGCGGGCCGCCGCCGCGATGTTGGCCACCCGAGCGGCCACCGCCGCGATGATGACCACCGCCACTGCGGCGAGGTCCACGATTTTCATGACCACCGCCACCATTGCCATTACCGTCATCACCACGATTACCAATATCATCGTTGGCGTTACCAAAATTTTCATCGTCCTGCTTGCGCATGGAACGATGAACGGGAGTCGGCATGGGCCGGGTCACACCGGAAAGGCGCTCTTCACGGATCATATCAATCTCGAGAGCCGCCGTTGCCCGGCGCAACTCATGCAGAGATTCATTCAAAGACTCTCTGGCCTCCTGATTTTTTTTGTCCTGCTGCCAGACTTCATAACTCTTGATGCACTTCTCAGCATTATCGTGCAGTCTTTTTCCGATTTCATCCATAGCCTGACTCCTTTTATCCTTGATCGTAACCATACGCGAATGCAGCTATAACCGCAATCCCGGCAGGTTATTCATTGCCGAAAACCGTGTTTAATTGCTGGGAAACACGAATAAATGTGGTTCGTTTCGATAACTCCTTGAGACGGCGCGCGCCCACATAAGTGCAGGCCGAGCGCAAACCACCCATCATCGCTGTGGCTGTGGCCACCACATCACCGCGATAAGGCACACGAACGGTTTTCCCCTCACTGGCACGATATTCAGCCACGCCCCCCGCATGTTTATGCATGGCGGTATCACTGCTCATGCCATAGAACTGAACGATTTTTTTACCGCCCTCATCAATCACGTCACCTTCGCACTGGTCATGCCCGGCCAGCATGCCGCCTAACATGACAAAATCAGCCCCGGCACCAAACGCTTTAGCCAAATCACCCGGTACCGTACATCCACCATCGGCGCAAACAAATCCGCCCAGACCATGAGCCGCATCGGCACATTCAATAATCGCCGAAAGCTGAGGATAGCCTACCCCCGTCATCTTGCGGGTTGTACATACGCTGCCCGGCCCGATTCCGACCTTGACCACATCAGCACCGGAAAGAATTAGTTCCTCAGCCATTTCACCGGTCACAACATTACCGGCCATGATGGTGATATCCGGGAGTTTATCGCGCATTTTTTTGACAAAGCTGACAAAAGGCTCACTATAGCCATTGGCCACATCAATACAGAGTTTGTTGATACCCTTGCCAGTTTTCTGCAGACTATGCGCCAGAAAAGCATCCAGCTTTTCTTCATCTTTTTCTGTCACGCCGATACTGTACCAGACATTGGTGTTGCCATCAGTCTGATAAAATTCCAGCAACCGCTCAAGCGGATAATGCTTGTGCAGGGCCACTGTTTTGCCATGCCCCATCGCGGCGAAAGCACGTGCCATCGCCATGGTGCCTACGCCATCCATGTTAGCAGCAATAATCGGCACCCCCTGATAGGTACGCCGACTCCACTTGAATTCATAAATACGGTTAATATCAACCTCTTTGCGACTTGCCAGCGTCGAACGCTTGGGGCGGATCAGAACGTCTTTAAAGTCCAGTTTGATATCTTCTTCAATACGCATGATGTCTCACGATTTAAAAAGTGTTGCAGCCGCATTCATGTGCTTCTGCTTTTTGGAGATTTCGGTTTCTACCCGCAAAATTTCTGCCTTCATATCCTCGATATAGTCCTTCAATTCTTCAACCGACATATTATCGAGGTTGCGCAGTTTGGTTTTTTTCGTTCTGGGTTCCAGATCGTCGTCGAACATGGTTTTCCTGTTGTGCTAGCCACGAAAAGCCCCCAAGATTACGCACATGACCCTGCAAACGCAACAGATGATGAAAGCGATTGGTATCCGTACCCCCGGAGGACCAGAAGTCCTTGAAATTAAAGATTTTTCCATCCCAACCCCGGCCCTTGACGAGGTTTTGGTGAAGGTTCACGCCGCCGGGGTTAACCGGCCTGACCTGCTGCAAAGGTTGGGTAAATACCCGCCGCCACCGGGTATTACAACCATTCCCGGTCTTGAAATTGCCGGCGAAATTGTGGGCACGGGTGAAAAAGTCTGCGCCCTGATTGCCGGCGGCGGATATGCCGAGTATGTGACTGTCCCCAAGGGG
>JAMPXY010000122.1 GCA_023700945.1 Alphaproteobacteria bacterium
CAAGGGCACCCTCGATCAAGGCCTTTTCAAGATTAAAACGCAGAATGATATGGGCAGGATAGGTCAGTTCATCGGCATTCACCCGGATAAAACTGGGCTGCACCTGAAACAAATGCTTTGCTAGATTGCTCACTTGCAGAGCCGGGTCACCAGGTCGTTTAAAAAATGTTTGCGTTTGTCCCGCCAGGTAATCAATAAATTCCGGTATCATGCAGGCATGGAACTGGATCACCATCGACTGGCTTTCATGAATATCCATACCCATGGTATGTCCTGCTGGCTGGTAACGCCAAGCTGCGGGAGTAGCTTGTTCATAAAGACTATGACCTGCTTCATGTGCCGTTGTATAAAGACCCTTCAATACATCTTGCTTGTAATAAGCAGTAGTCATACGTGAGTCATCAGGAGTGCCCCCGCTTAATGGGTGCATATTGCCACTATAGAGGATGCCTTTGTCTTCATTGAACCCGAGTGATCGCGCCAACGCTATGCTCAATTTCTTTTGTTGGGCAACCGGCACATCACCCAGCGGCAAAGCCTGTCCTTGCCCGGCCTGACGCTCCTGCGCCTCGGCGAGCATTAACGGCAGGACTTTTTCCAGCACCGCAAATTCACGTTCAACAGTAGCCAATCTCAGGCCGGGGCTAAATTCATCGAGCAAGGCTTCATAAGCGCTGGTGAAACCCAGTTTTTCCTTGATGATCTGCGCGCGTTCGCGCGAAAGAGCAAACGCCTTTTGATAAATCGGCTTCATCGCTGCCCAGTTGCCGCTATCGCGGTGGACGGTATGCAGATTATTCCCTTCGGTTTCAAGTCTAGTTTTTTCGCGCACCAGCGCCTCTGGCAGGGCCGTAGAAATTGTCCAGCTACGGCGCATCAAAGACAGATTCATATTGTCGCCAGGCGCGAACGAAGCCCGGCCCGATTCAGCCTGATCGAGCCAGTCCGCCACCACCGGTTCGGATACCAGCATGTGGCCCGCACTGGCCAGCGCCATCATCTGCTCGGAACGGTCAGAGTCGCTGCCGGGGCGCATGGCGGTCATACTGTCCATGTAAAGAATGCTGCTGGCACCGGTCAGTCCCGATAACAGCCGAAAACGCTCTTTTAATTTTTCATAGGCCTGATCTGGCGTCAGTACTGCGGCCACGACCTGTCTCCCTGTCATTATTTATGATTATGTCCAACCATAAAGATAAAGCCTGCAGTGGTCAAGCGGTGGTGCCTGACAGGGGGCCTAGATTAACTTCTTCATAATCATCTCGCGGCAATCCTCGTCGAAGACACTGTCATGCCACTCATTCTGGGCAATCGTATTCGCCTGTTTATGCAGGCGACCCTGATCAGACACGATTTCCCAGCATTCGGGATTTTCCATCGCCATATTATCAAGCACGTGTTTGATATTGAAGACCACGGGCTGCTGGGTACCCTGCGTGTCGATACGCGGCCCGAGAACCCGGTAGGACAGTCCAATCCGCTTCATGGAACGGAAATTGGTCGGATCAAGCGCAATCACCATATCGGGAATATTTGATTCCAGCGCGGTCTCAAAGGCCATACGCAACAAGCCGAGCGGGGCATAAGGAATACGCCGGCGAAAGAACTGCCCGAGACTGGTCTTGTCGGTCTCCGCCTCAACCTCGTAATAAGCTGGCAGGATCCGGCCATCCAGTGGCCGTTGGCGAAATTTTTTAGCCATACAAAAACGCGATATTTCCGCCATATTCATGATTTTGCTGTCAATCATCAGAAGCGGGTGATCACAGGCATTTTGTAACGGGAAGCTTTCCTGTGGGTGGTCACTGTCAGGTAACAATACCCGCACCGTTCCGGCGTCTTCACCACTATCGCGATGAATCAGCAAGTGATGATGTGCCCGGCCATCATAGGAATCTCTTTCCAGTTCTGCACCCTCGACAGGATTTTCAAAATGATTTTCTTTGCAGAACACATCATAGCGCAGATGGAAAACGCGCTCCCTCAATTCATCGCTATCGGCCTTGATCACATCAAAAATATGCCAATAATATTGATAAAATGTCTTTTGTTGAATGGCCTGCAGGGCCGTTTCAAATATATGATCAGGTAAATTCATTGCTCTCACCCCTCCCGGGTTTTGCATCATTTTCCAAGGAAATGCGGGCCTCTATTCATGATTCTAACGGCTATAACTTTAAGGCGTACTTAAAAATATCGGGCCTTTGATTTGTATTCAGTTCAAATACAAGAATGTAGCCTGGCCCTGCTTCGCAAAATGCAAAACTGCTCCCGGCATCCCATTTCTGGCAGTCTTCTTGACAGTCCACAGGCTACTCACCTAATTTAACCGTGGATTAGAAAACTAGAGGTAAGAATAGGGACAAAAGATGGATGCCGTTTTGGAAAACGCACGGTCACAACTGGTCGCGATTGAGGCCGCCGAAAGATTGCGCGAGACCTTCAGAGTCGTATCACTATTTCTCGAAGACCCGCAACGCAGCCTCCGTTCTGCCCAGCAATCACGTGAGTACGACGAACACCGCCAGATCAAGAGTGGATCAGGCCGCCTCGAACGCCACCGTGCCCGTGAAACTCTGCTCCTCAGCATTCCAGCTTGCTTGGCGATCAGCCAACGCCTGAACGAACTGACCCTGACAATCGCCCACTTCCAACCCTCCACCAACCATGAGGACGGGGACAGGCTGTTAACACAAGTCCTTCAATCCGGCCCGTCAATTGTGGAGTGCGCTGCCCATGTCAGCAATGCCCTGAACGTCATAAAGGGCCGGGAGAAGATGCTGCAGAAGCCCTTCACCCCGACCCTTTAAAATCTCAAAAAACCTTAGTGCTTGTGATGACCGCCGCAGCAACCACCTGCCGGGGCTGTATGGTCTTCTTCTTGCGGGGCTTGATGGTGGTGTTGGCTGCCGCCGCAGCAACCACCCGCGTCAGCCTTTTTCTCTTCCATCGCCTTGGCATGGCCGCCGCAGCAACCGCCCTCAGCCTTCTTTTCGCCTTTCCCGATCAGGGATTTAATCATTTCCAACATCATATTATCCTTTGTTCCTCGGTGGAGAGCCCCCGAACCACTTGGAGACTGTACTAATGATATTGTATACCAAGGCGTAAAGAAAAGGTTTAATCGAAAAAATGGCAGATTCCGGCGATTTTGACGTGATAATTATCGGGGCAGGCGCCGCCGGTTTGATGTGCGCCAGTGCCGCCGGACAGCGCGGGCGCCGCGTTCTGATCATCGATCACGCCCCTGAGCTGGGAGAGAAAATCCGTATCTCGGGCGGCGGACGTTGTAATTTTACCAATCTCTATACCCGGCCCGACCGCTTCCTCTCGCAAAATCCGCATTTTTGTAAATCCGCCCTCTCCCGTTATACCCCGCAGGATTTTATAAACCTACTGGCGCGGCATGGTATTGCCTGGCACGAGAAGACTCTGGGCCAACTCTTCTGTGACCATTCCGCCCGCGATATCGTGCATATGCTGCTGAAAGAAACTGCCGCAGCCGGGGTACTGATCCGGCTGGACACCACCGTAAGCGAGATCCTGCGGCTCGAAGACGGGTTTGCAGTTGAAACCGGCAACGGCGTCTATACCGCGGAAAAGCTGGTGATTGCCACAGGTGGCCCTTCCATCCCCAAAATCGGCGCCAGCGGTTTTGGTTACGATATTGCCCGCCAGTTTGGTCTGAATGTGGTACCGCCGCGTCCGGCACTGGTGCCGCTCACCTTTGATGAGCAGATGCTGGGCCTCATCAAACCCTTAGCCGGGGTCGCCGTTGATCCGGTGGTGATTTCCTGCAGCGGCGCCACCTTCCGTGAGGCCCTGCTCTTCACCCATCGCGGCCTAAGCGGCCCCGCGATCCTGCAGATATCCTCGTTCTGGTCAGAAGGAAGCGCCCTCATTATTGATTTTTGCCCTGATCGTGATATGCCCGCCCTGTTGAAAGTAGCACGACAAAGTCAGCCACGCAAAATGCTGCATAACGTGCTGGGCGAATGGCTCCCGGGACGTCTGGCCGAGATGCTGGCCCAACACAGCGGGTATGATATCGTTATGGCGGATCTCTCGGATGAAAAAATCACCCATATTTGCAACACGCTCAACCGCTGGCAGGTAACCCCATCCGGCACCGAAGGCTACCGCACAGCCGAAGTCACCGCAGGCGGCGTTGATACCGATGAACTATCTTCCAAAACCTTCGAGGTCAAGAAAGTGCCAGGCCTCTATTTCATCGGCGAAGTCGTGGATGTCACCGGCTGGCTGGGCGGCTATAATTTCCAGTGGGCGTGGGCATCGGGCTGGTGCTGCGGGCAGGCACTGTAACAAGAAGTATTGATATACCGCTTTAGTCCTTTGCAAGATGAAAATCAAAGATAAAAGGTATAGGGCATACTATCCTTAGTCTCGGATTTACATTCTCTTTATTCTCCGGACAATACACTGGAAACAGTTACCACAGGTCAGGGGAAAGATATGTCTTTCAATATTCACAATTATTCGCTCAAAACACAATTCATTGCTCTGTCCGGCATCATGATCTTCGGTTTTTTATTGGTCGCAGGTATCGTGGGTAACGGTAAGGTCAATCTTGATCAAACCCAATCAGAAGCATTGCATGCAATTGCCATCAAAGAGGCAGCAAATCAGTTAACTATTGAATTTCTCTCTGCGCGCCGTGCCGAAAAAGATTTTCTCTTACGTCTGGAAGAAAAATATATAGCCCGACACAAGGATATTCAGGGTGCGATTGACAATGCATCCGCAGAGTTGGCTCAACAAGCCAAAGACAACAGCGCTATCCTTGATCAAGTTCATAAATTTGATATCAATTTTGATCTTTATACTATGAAATTTCATGAGGTCACTGCCTTACAAATCGAGATGGGGCTAGACCAGAATAGCGGTCTTCTAGGCAGTCTGCGTAAATCCGTGCAGGAGGTTGAATCCATCATTAACACCCAGAACCAGAAAGAACTGTCCATTTTGATGCTGATGATGCGCCGTCATGAAAAAGACTTTCTGGCCCGCAACGAAGAAAAATACCTGCAAGATATGAAGAAGCGTTATGAAGAATTCAAAACAACGCTCGCCACTGCAGCTCTTTCTGGCGATACCGTACAGAAAATCAACGCTTTAATGGAAAATTATCAAAAATCATTTTTCCTGATGGCGGATAAACGTAAAATTCTGGATCAAGCCATAGCCGATCTCAGCACTACCTATGCCGCAACCGAACCAATGATTGAGGCCATCGACAAGATCGCCGTTACAACGAAGGAATCCGCCCTGGCTTCTTATC
>JAMPXY010000018.1 GCA_023700945.1 Alphaproteobacteria bacterium
CCCGATGGAAAAGGGGCCCTTTACACAGGTGCTGGAGAAAATCAGTCGTTTGAATGAACGGTTTGACCGTGATGAAGCCCCGTTTCAAATTTCCCTGCTGACGGCCAGGGGCGGCAAGGCCAGCACCCGGGCACTGACCACGCTCAAAGATCATGATATTGCTCTCAACGGTTTTGCCGAGTTCAAAGCGGGCGCCACCAAGGCCGATGGGTTGCGCGCCCATGATCCGGATGTCTATTTTGATGATCAGGCCGGGCATCTGTCGGAGGGGCGACTATGTCCGGCGGGATTGGTGTTTTATGTTTCGGATAGCCCCTTGCACCCGCAGCAGTCGATGACCATTCCCGCAGCCAAAAGGCTGACGGCACCGTTGATGCCGTGGCAAAGAACGAGCGTGGGCGGTTTAACCGGGGGGTTGTCGCGTTCCGGAGCCGAGCGTTCAGGTGATAAGGCCTGATAAGGGCACGACTTACATGACCCAGTCACTGGCGTTGATTTCACCTGACTGAATTTTGCGCTCGACTTCGGCCGCCAGTATTTTGCGCGCAAAATCTTCAGCTTCTTCGACCATTTGCTTGAAGTCCGGCTTGTCCGGGCGGTAGCGCACATCATACATCGATTCAAACTGGTTGATCGCGGCGTTAAGACGTCCGAGTTTCTGGCCCGCGTCTTCACCTTTCTGACTTTCTTCAGAATGGCGTTCAATCAGTTCCAGCTTGACCTTTTGCTTGATCATCCCGACTTGAAAGGCCAGTTGAATTCCCTCAAGAAAAGCTGCCGAGGCACTCAGGCAGCTGGAAGGGCGCACTGAACGACCGGGACGTTTTTTGGCGGTGAAGCTGAAGGTGGTTGTGCGGTTGGGGCCACGTACGATAATGCCGCACTTGCCTTCATCTTCATTGGTCGTGACCAGCAAAGCCACGTTGGCATCGTGCTCAATCGTCACGAGTTTGCCTGCATGTTTGAAGGCATCTTCGGCCATGTTGACGGCTTTATCGTAGTCGCCTTTGCTGCGGGCGTCGCATTGTTCAATGATATCGAGGAAGGGGTGGCGATTGGTCGCGCCATTTTCAAATAGCACCCGGCCCTTGTGATAGATTGCGGCCCAGATGTTCGGGTTGAATTTGCTTTCATAGCCTTTGGTAATGGCTTCATAGGCTTCGTTCCAGTCATAGGCCGGATCGCGCGTCAGCAAGGGGCCATACTCCTGAAAATCCTGACACAGGCGTGCGCCCAACCGCACGCAGGTGTGCATATTCTGGGCACGGATGACCAGATCCTCGTGATCGTCGCTGCGGGGTATATGCAGGGGCAAAGTCAGGCGATTGGACAAGGCTATGACCGGCTTGCCAGAATGTTCATCCGGCATGACGTCTTTGATGATGAATTTTTCGCGTAGCAGTGTGGCGTTGAATTCTGTCATCAGAATCCCCTTTGCTAGCCAGTCTATCATATAGATTCTAGGAGATGAATCCCTAGGGGCGGGTTAATGCGCCAAGGTTTCTCCTGAAATGTTTGATTTTTAAAAGAAAAACCCCCGCATGCGCAGGGGTTTCTCGAAATCCTTTTTAGAAGGACATCAGTCCGGCCATATCCGGGCGTATCAGGGATACGCCAGACTGGTAAATTCTGTATAACTGAACAGTTAGTTCAGGTTGAAGCCGGGAACCGGTTTCTGCGACGGTGCGGTCACAGCGGCAGCTGCCGGGCTGTAGCCAGTGTTGAGATCCGCGCAGTCAAAACGCATTGCTACGTTGCCGATTTTTTCTTTCAGTTCGTCGCCGGTCATTTTCATGTTTGTCACTCCCTCTACAGAGTTTTTAAGTTACGCCCTGTGGATGATCAGGGGGAAATATTCGCCTTCTACGGGCTCTCCCGACTTATCATCCGTCAGCACCACCAGGATTTGAAAAGCATTTTGTAAATACTTGCTCATATCCTTCTTTACGAGGAGACCAAAATTACGTGCGTCTCCGTCATTCATCACGAAATCAAGTTTGTTGGTATCCAAATCAAACTCTATCCATGAAACCTGTCTTTTGAACGGTCTGTTGTGAAAGATAAAGGCCTCGGCCTTATCATTGATCACAAGCTCCACCTTCATTTCTTGTTCGAAGGTTGTACCGTCGCTATATCCCGGGCCGGTCGATGTTGAGGTTACTTGTTCTGTCATTACCGCCATTTGCGTTTAAGACGTTTCTCAGTTCCCTCTAGTCTATGCCGTCCCTTTTATCTGTTCAAGAACCGTTTTCAAACAAGCACTTAATTCTAGACTTCTTTTCGTACTTGAATGTTATCACTCTATCATAATCCAAACTTTTCATAAAGAAAAATCATCGGGATTATAAACAAAACCTTAATTTAGGTGGCAACCCATCACCCGTTGTTTCACGGGCTGATAATTGGCGCAGACATCCTGCCGGAATCGGTAAGAGCTGACTGCGCGACTGCCGCCCAGGCTTTCACGCATAAAGGTTTTGTGCAACAGGCTGAGGGGCGTTCCGGTTTCGCGGCGCACTCTCCACAGGGCATTGCCAAAATCATGGGTCAATTTGCTCATGTCTTATGCCTTTTAGCCGTTCATGGCCAGAGCATACTGGTCGCGGTTAGCGGCCGGTATTGCTGGGTTGATACCTGCTTTACGTATATCGGCTTGCGCTGTCATCATCAGGCCGTTATCGCGGAAGGCCGATACAGCCGGTGCACTCGCAGCAGGCTTTGACCCGTCGTTGGCAGCATCGACTGCCGGGGCGGCTTTCTGCGGCTCAGCGGCTGAAGGCAGTGCTCCATTGGCATACGGCGCCACTTGTGCAGTATGAAACTTATCTTTCAGCTCATTCAATCCCTGACCAGCCAAGCCCATCAGAGGTTTCAGGATCGGGCCGAGCAGCATAAAGGCCACACCCATAATCGCGGTGTAGAAAGGAACCTTCCACAAGGCTTCGGCCTTGTTGCGGCTGTTGGACATGCCCATCATTGCACCGAAGGCCATGCCCAAGGCGATTTCCGGATTTTGTTTGGCTTTTTCTGCCAGAACACTGACGATTTTCTTGCCATCAACTTTGCTGGCGTCGATGCCCATGTGCTGACCCAGCATTTCACGGAACGGGCCGAAATCGGCTCCGTCCATGCCATCAGCCGCGTCTTCGGCAGCGTCACGGGCGCCGGCAACACGATCTCTCAGTGCTTGTGCGGTATCGCCGTTACGAACACCTTCGATTTTTGTTTCGGCACCAGCCACGACTGCGCGCAGTGATGCTGGTGTGCCAACCGGCAAATGTTCGCCAATTTCAGCAACGCCTTTTTTTGCGCCTGTTGCGAAGAAGCCGGCAACACCATCGCCAACTGTCAGGCCGGCATCGACAACTGCACCCGCCGCGGCAGGCGCATATTCTTTTGTTAGATTCCACGTACCTATAGCGCCGTCCCACAGCAACTCGCTGGACGCGCCGCCTGTGGCGACATGACCCACGCCGAGAGTACCTGCGGTTAAAATCGGATGGCGGAAGGGGAAGGAAACAACTTTTGCCCCTGTCCAAGCGTAGCTCAGGCCTGTCCCGGCTGCGGAGGCAACGGCTTTTGTAGCAGAAGCCAAACGACCGGAGGTTTTCTCAACGGTTTCTTCGGTGACTTCCTTGGCGGCTTTCGCTCCTGCTTTTGTACCTGTTTCAGCAGCAGTTTCAGTGGCTTCCTTAGCAACAGCTTTAACACCCGCACGCTCGGCTTCACCGGCGGCTTTGGCTTTGGCGAGGGCAGCCAGCGCATCTTCGCTGGCACCGCGAGAGCCGGTTTTAACACCAGCTTTGGCAGCAAGTTCAGCAGTCTCTTTGGCAGCCGCTTTGGCGACGACTTCAGTACCTTCTTTGGCAGCCGATTTGAAAACAGCTTTGAGAATTCCACGGCCCAGCATCATCGCGCCGGAGCGAACGACAGCGACGCCAGCCATGGCGGCATTCCCGGCGCCCGGAACGACAGTCCCGGCGGCGACAAGGCCCACATCTATAGCGGCATCGGTTTTGGTGTATTCGAGGTCAAGACCGAAAATCCGGGTCTTGAAAAGGACGCTATCGTCTTGTACTGCGGCGGTTTCAGCCATATTAACACCCTGAGTTAACACACTATTACGTTAATTTATTTTTATATTTTTTGCTTAGTTGACTTCACTATAACGCAGAAATCGATCCTATCGCAAGCTTTTTCGGCCTTTTATCGGGTTTTCCCGCACTTTCTAACCGTAAGTAAACTGTAACGGTGCGCCCCTAAAAATGCAAACATTTTACGTAAAATTTTATATATCTGTAAAATGATTAAATGAATCAGGTGGTTGCCCTGATTCATCTGGTTGGGTGCTAGTCGGGTGAGTGAGGCTTAATGGCGAAAATGGCGCATCCCGGTCAAGACCATCGAGAGATTATGAGCATCAGCAGCGGCAATCACATCTTCATCGCGAATCGAGCCCCCGGGCTGGATCACGGCGGTGGCCCCGGCCTCGATGGCGGCAAGCAAGCCGTCGGCAAACGGAAAGAACGCATCCGAGGCTACCACCGACCCTTTGGCCAAAGACTCACTCAGGTGGGCGGCCTTGGCGGCTTCGCCCGCTTTCCAGGCGGCAATGCGGCAGGAATCAACCCGGCTCATTTGCCCGGCGCCAATACCGACGGTGGCGCCATCACGGGCATAAACGATGGCGTTTGATTTCACATGTTTGCCGACGCGGAATGCGAACAGGAGATCCGCCAGCTCTTTTTCCGTGGGGGCACGTTTGGTCACGACTTTCAGATCGGTCTTGCGAATACAGCCAAAATCTCTGTCTTGCACCAGCAAGCCACCCGCCACCGGGCGCAATGTCAGGCGGCGTGTGGCAGGATCGGGCAGGGCACCCGTCACCAGTACCCGTACATTGGCTTTCTTCGCCAGAATGGGAAGCGCATCATCATCAATCGCAGGGGCAATAATGACCTCTGAAAAAACTTTGGTGATTTCAGCAGCGGTCGCGGCATCCAGTGTTCTGTTGAGGGCAATAATACCGCCAAAGGCGCTGACCGGATCACAGCGCAGTGCCAGTTGATAGGCCGCGATCATGGTCGACGCTGAGGCAACGCCACAGGGATTGGCGTGCTTGATAATCGCCACTGTGGGTTCTGCAAATTCGGCCACCAGCTCATAGGCAGCGTCAGTGTCGTTGAGGTTGTTGTAGGATAGTTCCTTGCCTTGAATTTGTGTTGCGGTGGCCACACCGGGGCGATTCGAGCCATCGACATACAGGGCTGCGGTTTGATGCGGGTTTTCGCCGTAGCGCAAAGTTTGCTTCAGTGTGCCGCCAAAGGTGATGTGGGCAGGTGTATCGGCGGGTTCTTCTCGGGAATCGCGCAGCCATTGGGCAATTCGTGAGTCGTAATAAGATGTCAAGGCGAACGCCTTGGCCGCAAGGCTCCGGCGCAGAGCCAAAGTCGTGCTGCCGTTATGCGCGTTCAGATTTTCAAGCACGGCATCATAATCAGTTGCGCTGGTAATGATGGTAACAAAATCATGATTCTTGGCACTGGCGCGGATCATGGCCGGGCCGCCAATATCGATGTTTTCGATACAGGTGGAAAAATCAGCTCCGCCTGCGACTGTCTCTTCGAACGGGTAGAGGCTGACCACTACCATATCGATGCCGCCAATCTCATGATCTTTCATGGCCGTGAGGTGGCTGTCTTCATCGCGGCGGGCCAATATGCCGCCGTGGACCTTGGGGTGCAGGGTTTTAACCCGGCCATCCATAATCTCGGGGAAGCCTGTCCATTCCGATACATCTTTAATCGCTATACCGGCTTCGCGCAGAGCTTTGGCGGTGCCGCCAGTCGAAAGAACCTCAACGCCGTGGGCGGTGAGCGCTGTGGCGAAAGCGGTCAGGCCAGTTTTATCGGAAACAGAAATCAGGACGCGCTTGACCGGAACCAGATCGGGAGAAGCCACGTGTGCAGTCTTGCGGGAGGGTGCTGTCATGCCCCTTCTTGTAAAAGGTTTGCTGGTGAAAGTCTATCAGGGAGAACGAGTTTTTTTCAGGCCCTGAAGCTTAGGCGCGGACTTTGGTCTCGGCTTTTGGAAAATCGGCGAACTTATAATCGCCCTCGGCGCGGATCAGCACATGCGGTTGATCGGGCATAGCTTTAAAGAGCGGCGTTCTGCTTTGCCAGTGGTCGAGTTCTCCAACAAACAAGAAGCCATCGTCGGCCAGATGATAGGCCAGTGTATCAAGAACCTGTGCCCGGGCCTCGGGGGTGAATTCATGTATGACATTGCAGCAGAAAATAACATCAAAGACGCCGAAATCCTCGCTCTGGTGGAGCAGATTTGAAATTTGAAAACTGACACGGTCTTTAAGGTGGTCCTTGACGTTCCAGCCAATCCGGCTTTGCTCGAAATATTTGATTAACTGGGTGATGCCGGTTTCGCTCTGCGCCTCTTGCTGATTATAGATTGCGCGTTCGGCGTATTCGATGGCTTCATTGGAAATGTCGGTGGCGAGAATATCAAATGTCCAGTTTTTCATGCCTTCCAGTGCGTTGGAGGCGCTAATAGCGAGTGACCAGGCCTCTTGACCGCTGGCGCAGCCCGCCGACCACATATGAATCTTCTTCTGCCGCTTGCGCTGTTTGATCAGATAAGGCAAGACCATGTTTTGCAGTGTCTGAAATTTGGTCGGTTCACGGAAAAACCATGTTTCATTATCGGTCAGGGCCTGCACCACATCATGAACCAAGGCCGGGTCCGGTACGGCGCGCAGGGCCAGTGTCATTGATTCAATAGTGGGATAGCCCCATTTACGATAGAGCGGCGACAGGCGGGATTCCAGCAGATAGGTTTTTTCAGGCTTGATATCGACCCCGAGTTCGCTCTGGAGTAGTGCCCGATAAACCTCGAAGTCACCTAATCTCATGCTACGGCTTCCTGCATCAGACCAATCTGGATCAGTTTGGCTTGAATCATGTCGCGGTTGAAGGGTTTCATAATATATTCGGTGGCGCCAGCGCGTAGTGCGCGCTCGATATGGGAGAGATTGTCTTCGGTGGTGCAGAAAATCACCTTGGGGTGGTGGCCATTGACCATGTCGCGGAGCTTCTCAACGAATTCAAGACCGCTCATCACTGGCATGTTCCAGTCAACAATGACCAGATCGGGCATGAATTCCTGACAGACCTCAAAGGCATGCTTGCCGTCTTCGGCTTCGGTGCACTCAAAGCCAAGGTCTTCCACAATTCTACGTGATACCTGACGAACCAGACGGCTGTCATCGATAACAAGGCATGTCGTCATACGCATAATCCCCACACACAAACAAAACTCTCAGCGGGTCTTTTGCCGACCCTTGCCTTTATTCTAGACGCGGTTTCTTAACCGGGTATTAACGGCCTGAAATTGTTGTAAAAAAAGAATGATTTATCCTCAATAAAACAATATGCCTGCCCGGAGCTGCCAGCGATAACCGGGTCTGCTCACCCGATTCGGCATGTCCAGTACAGGCACATCGTTTTTCTTACACACCCTCCCGATCATCCGGTTTGTCCGAAGAGACGGGAGTTTTTCGTTCAACCCATGAGCGCGCTATTGATTTGGTCGCGCTTCGTTAGAACCAATCTAGCGTACTCAGGTAAAGACGGGCTTAAAAATAAGTTCAATTTTATCAATTAAATCAAGTATTTGATACAATTTATCTCAAATTTTAGAGATTTGGCTGTAGGCTAGGACATATACAAAAGGAACTGTGATGACCGGACTATCTGCCACTGAATCTGCGATGAATGCGTTGTTTGATCTGCCTCAGGCCTGTTACGGCCGCCTGCGTTACACGCTTGAGGAAGAGCCGGGCCGCTATCCGCAGGCGCGGGAGACCGATGGGCAACTGCTTCGTCATCTGCAGGGGCTTTTGCCCGATATTAGCGAGAACACCCCGGAAACCGGCAGAATGCTGGCGAAATATGTCACTCATTTTAAAACTCTCGAGGGGGTTGAAGCCGTTCATCGTTTGTTGACGCAGGCCTTCCCCGCAGGAGATATATTCCGCATGGTCGACCTGCGCGCTTCGACTCTGATCACGCAGTACGAAGAAGACTGGGTTGCTACCTTTGGTCGTCATCCGCTGGCTGTCGAACATGAGGGTCCCTCACGCCCCCCTGTGTCTCCCGCGCCGCGCCCGCTCTGAAACCCGGTAGACAGTTTCTGTCGGCCTGTTATCCTTGGTATGTTCCTTTCAAGGATTTAGGTACTTGAGCAATTTAGAAGACAATCAATTGGTGAGAATGGCTTGTGGCAATAATGTCAGAGCTTTCGAAATTTTGGTCGAGCGTCACTATGATTTTATGTATCGCATAGCTTATCGCTGGTGTGGTAATCGGGTTGATGCTGAGGATATTACGCATAACGCCTTTTTAAAGATGGCAGATAATCTGCGAAGTTTTCGCTTTGAGTCTTCATTCCGTAGTTGGTTATGCCGCCTTGTAATCAATTCAGCCAAGGATGGGGTGCGCTTTCGTCAAAATGAAAGTCTACGTAACGTTGAAATAAGCGAGAATCTGGCCATTCATAGTGAAGCAGAAAATAATACCTACGCTCATGAGATTTTCAGTCTTGTTCAGCAATTGCCAGAGGATCAACGGATCGCCTTGATATTGGTATTTGGTGAAGGGCTAACCCATAAAGAAGCTGCAGATATAGAAAAATGTCCTGAAGGAACGATTGCTTGGCGTATCCATGAGGCACGAAAAAATCTGGAATACTTGATAAAAGGGGGTGGTCAGCATGAACGATGATGATTTCAAATCTATGATGAAGTGCGACATAGAACCCGCAAGCGAATTATCAAGGTTGCGTACAGTGAAGGAATCCGCTCAGCATTTCAGGAAAAGCAGTGTTAAATCGACTCTTAAATCCCGCATGGCCGTACTATGTATGATTGCCGTTATGATGTTTACAGGTTTATCTTACACAATAACTCAAAGTACCCGCAGCGGAGGCGGATCGGCTGATCATGAAACCGGATTGATTAATAGTGCACAATTGACACAATACCCAGCTGGTGTGCGGACGGCAGTCGTGAGGATGATTATTGGGGGCCTGTCGCTAGAAACGTTGAATTTTGCAACTCCTGATGAATTAATTTCTCTAAAAAAGCAAGAAACGGCAGTTTTTTCTCAGCAGGGGGGTGGGGCTACTTATGCTGAAGCTCCGGAGAAAATTATGGCTGATGGTCAAGCGGGTGCTTGGGTATTTAACGCCGAAATTAGCTTGCCTATGATTGGCAGTGCACAATCCGACCTGGTGGCCTACCTGCCAGGAATTAGAGAGGATGTTTGCAAAAAGTTAAATGAAAAATTGGGAGTATCCGATGTAATTCCGCAGCTGCGCAGTGATCAATCAGACTTGTATAGTAAGCGGATGCTTGCTGGATATGTTCTGCCGTCTGGTGTTGCCCCCTTGCTGGACTCTGCTGATTTGCAGGGGCAACCTTACGGGTGTTTCAAAAGCTATGATGGCGGCACTCATGTTTATTATCACGTTCTGATGGAGCGCTGATTTAATCAATTTGAAATTTTCTGTCTTTTTACCAAGTGATCAATCGCTTTGTTCGTCCAATCGTTATAGGCGATAACAAACAAGGGTACAGATCATGTCGGTTAATACTAGCAATCACCTCGACAATCGTTCGGGTGAAGAAGGAAATGTATTGTTTTTAATTTTGGTGGCGGTTGTACTCTTTGCTGCTCTTTCTTATGCTGTTACAAGGACCAGCAGTAACAACTCAGGCACGGTCGATAATGAAAAAGATAAAATTGCTGCTGCGCAAATGATTCAATACCCGGCGGGCTTAAGGTCGACTATCTTAAGAATGGAGATTGGCGGGACTTCGGCAGAGGATCTAAGGTTTGATTCTCCTGCTGATTTTACAAACCTTTCAAATCTTAGTGTGTTGGTATTCCATCCGCAAGGAGGAGGAGGAACGTTTGTACAAAGCCCACCGGACCTGATGGCTGGAGAGGTATCAGGAAACTGGTATTTTAATGCTGAATTTGAGATAGAGAATTTAGGTTTGAATCACGGTGGTCAAGATATTGGCAATGATATTGTTGCCTTTCTACCTGGAGTTAAACGGGGAATTTGCATGAGCGTCAATGAAGATTTGGGGGTTGGTTCAATCCCTCAAGTCAGTGCAGATGTATCGGGGGCATATATGATGCAGATGATTGACGGATATAGCTTTCCTGCAGGCGAAGTTATTTTAGGAACAGCCGGAGCGAACGGATCGGATTTACTGACCGGGCAGCCGTTCGGCTGTTTTCAGAATAGCACTGGGGAGTATGTTTATTATCATGTCCTTGCAGATCGTTAGAGTCCTGTTATCCTGATGCAGTATTTTTTTATAAAATTTCCAAGGATTGTAGGCGGTGGGGCGTCTTATCAGCAACATGATGGCAGACAATGATGCAGAACTGGTCAAAAAGGCTGTGCACGGTGACACGCGCGCCTTTGAGGATTTGGTTAACCGTCATTACACCACCATGTTCAAGATGGCTTTCAAATGGTGCGGCAACCGTGCGGATGCCGAGGATATAACCCAGGCCGCCTGTATCAAGCTGGCGCGGGCGCTGGCCTCTTATGAACACAAGGCAGCGTTCACCACCTGGCTTTATCGGCTGGTGATCAATACGGCAATTGATATGAAACGGGCAGAACAGCGTCATGATCACGCGCAGGCAGAGATGGAGGAACTGCCGGGGAGCAGCAACCCGGAAAGTGCCCTTTATGCCCGTGAAATGATGGCGCAGATCGGCAAATTGCCGCCGAAGGAAAAAACCGCCTTGTTACTGGTCTTTGGCGAGGGCCTCAGTCATGCCGAAGCGGCCTATGCCATGGAGGTCAAGGAAAGTACGGTGTCATGGTATATCCATGAGGCCCGCAAAAAACTGGAACAGTTTGAAACCCGTCAGAATAAGGAGCGCCATCATGGATGAAGGGCAGCTGAAGAAAATTCTGGGTGCGGCCCCGGTGCCGCCGGTGGACGAGAATGCGCGCAAAACCGCGCTCAATCTGGCGTTGGCCGAGTTTGAGGCTGTGCAGACCGAACAACGAAATAAAATTATCCAAGGATCTTCTCTCTGGGGTCGTCTGACTGGCAGACCCAACAACATGGAGAGGAGAAAAACCATGAATAAACGATTTATCTATGGCGGTATGGCGACGGCGATGGTGGTAGTGCTGGCCGCCGGAGTAACGATGCAGCAATATATGCAGCCCGTTGTCAGCGGCGGCAGCCAGCAAATGGCGGTTGAGGCGATACAGGAGGAGGTTGCCACAGTCAGCCCGGGACAGAAGCAGGTGATGCCTCTGACGGTAGATACTCTCAGGCGCGCAGAAGCTGACAAAAAGGCCAAGGATGAAAGTTATGCGCTGGCCGAGGGCAGAAATGCACCGATGCGTGAGAAAGAATACCGCCAGAACGAAGTCTCGGCTGAAATGGCAAGCCGTGTGGCCGGTGCCGCTGTTGCGACTCCTGCCGCCCCCTCAAGTGCCATGGTACAAAATATGACTGTACCTGCAGAATCTGAGGCCAAGGCGGACTCCTCCATAGGTTATATCATAGCGCCGGAACCACTCCCGCAGCAGATGCATCAGGATGTAGGCCGCGACAAGTTCGAGGATTTTGAAGAAAATCCGATCAAGCTGGTGCAGCAAGAACCGGTATCGACCTTTTCGATTGATGTTGATACGTCTTCCTATGCCTTTATCCGCAAGCAGTTGAACGCTGGTGTCCTGCCGCAGAAAGACGCGGTGCGGGTCGAAGAAATGGTCAATTATTTCGATTATGCTTATCCAGTCCCCGATAACAAGGCTGAACCCTTTAAACCGAGCGTGACGGTACTGGACAGCCCGTGGAATGCCGGACGCAAACTAGTGCATATCGGCATCAAGGGTTATGATATCGCCCGTACTGAAGCGCCCAACAGCAATCTGGTTTTTCTGCTCGATACCTCAGGCTCGATGAACGAGGCAGACAAGCTGCCGTTGCTGGTCAATTCACTCAAGATGCTGCTGGATAGCTTGAAACCCACAGATACGATTGCGATTGTGACGTATGCGGGCTCTGCAGGTACGGTGCTGGAGCCAACCAAGGTCAGCGATAAGGCGAAGATCATCGCCGCGCTGGATAATTTAAGTGCGGGTGGCAGCACCGCCGGCGCCGAGGGTATCCGGCAGGCTTATGCACTGGCGGAGGCGAGTTTTGACAAGAATGCTGTCAACCGTGTCATTCTGGCAACCGATGGTGATTTCAATGTCGGCATCACCAATCCTGAAGAATTGCAGGATTTTGTCGAACATAAACGCGCCAGCGGTGTGTTTCTCTCGGTGTTTGGCTTTGGTCAGGGGAATTATAACGACCAGCTGATGCAGACATTGGCCCAGAACGGTAACGGCACGGCGGCCTATATCGATACGCTGAACGAGGCACGCAAGGTACTGGTCGAGGAAGCATCCTCAACCCTGTTCCCGATTGCCAAGGACGTGAAAATTCAGGTGGAGTTTAACCCGGCCACGGTGGCGGAATATCGACTGGTTGGCTATGAAACCCGTAAGCTGAACCGCGAGGATTTCAATAACGACAAGGTTGATGCCGGGGATATCGGTGCTGGTCACGCTGTGACGGCCATCTATGAAATCACGCCTGTGGGTGGTCCCCGGGCGGTCGATGACAGCCGTTATGCGGCAACCTCGGCTACAGAGGCCAGCAAACCGGCAGGAAATTCAGGAAATGAATATGCCTTCCTCAAAATCCGTTACAAATTGCCGGATGAGGATACATCGAAACTGATCACCACGCCGATTGGTGTTGAACAGGAAGTAAAGAAGCACATTGAATGCGGCCCCGCTGACTCTTGTCCGGGAGCAAATGCGGGAATTTCTGCTGATGTTCGCTTCTCGGTGGCGGTGGCGTCCTTCGCACAGTTGCTCAAAGGTGGCAAGCATACCGGGCCTGTGGCTTATGACGATGTCATCACTATGGCGCAAGGTGCCAAAGGGGTCGATGAGTTTGGTTACCGTGCCGAGTTTATCAATCTGGTACGACTAGCAAAATCAGCGGCAGCTTTGCCCGATACGCAGCCGTAAGGATTGCATGATCGTTTTTGAAAAAGCCCTGCTGTGCAGCGGGGCTTTTTTGTGATCATATATTGTTCGGTCATGTGCATGAGCAAGGAGTGCTAAACTTGAAAAAACCTTTGACCCCGTCAGATAAATTTTTTGTGGGTATTCTGGTCTTTTTGACGCTGCTGTTCTGGGGGCGAGGGGTGTGGGCCATCGTCTCAGAATATTATTCCAGTAATGCTCGCTGGATGGAACGTTTTGAGCTGCATGGGGCCGAGGCTCAATGGACGGGCGGCGCTCATATATTTATAGGCTTTATTGTCTTGTCGGCGTTGCTCATGCACCTTGACGTCAATCGGAAAATTTCACGGGGCTTGATGGCTGTTGCCTTGCTTGGGGCGGGCACCTGTTTTGGCCTGTCCTTGTTCGCCTAGCTCCCTAAGGTGCCAGAATCGTTTGCAGGCTGGCGCGCATGGACTGACAGGCCCCTCGTACAGCCGTTTCTATTTTATCGGGGGTGGTTTGTTCGCGGCGGGCTATCTGTTCAATTGTGTGACCGCGCACACAAATTGCAAAAAGGTAACTGACCCCGGGGGCATGTTGGTCTTGTTTGACCTGTGCCATCACCAGCAAGGCTTGCAGCGCGGCCGCCGATTCCTGTGTGGCCAGCGACGACTCGGGAAGACCTTGCCCAGAGGGTGAGTCTTCAAGCGCTTTCTTGTCGGCGGGATTGCCGCCAGATCGAATAGAGGTAAAGGTTTCCTCGACAGGTTCCGGGGTTGCGGCGGCCAGAGTTCGGGCGCTTTCCATCACACTGTCAAAAAACGGACGGGTGCGGTCGATAGCAGGTAAAGTGCGGTAGACTTCGAGCAGGGCTTGCTGGGCGAGATCAGAGGCGTAATCGTTGTCGCCATGGGCCAGTTCACGGCCTATGGCCGCGAGCAGTTTTTGCTGGTGACGTGAGACCAGCGTGGTAAATGCGCCCTTATCCCCGGCCACGGCATGGCCGAGCAGGTCAGATTCGCTGAAATCGTGGGTCTTAAGATAAGATGCCATAATCATACTCCCTGAATATTTTTATATGACAAATAATATTTTGTCATTATTTTCTTATAGTTAATACCAATCTGGGGGCGAAGAACAGGGAAATTTAACAAGTTTTCTTTAGAATTGGGGAAGATAACCGGAGTTAGGCTATGCCGCGGGAAGATCGCCGCATTACTTTTAGTTACGATGAAGTCTACAAGGCGATTTTTGCCCTGTGCGTTCAAAGGGAACTGCGCAAGCCGCCGCCCGGCATCATTATGGCGGTGGAGTCCCATGATACGGATGCGGCCAAGGTCACAGTTAGGCTAGAAAATCCGCTAACGAATGATCCGGTGATCTTCATTGATTTTGCCATCGATTTTCTCGCGGCAGCGCTGATGCTTTATTGTCGTACCTGCCGGATTCCCCTGCCGAAGACAGCAGGGAAATCGGTGGAGTTGACGCCTGACGGGGTGATGCTGCGGGTGCAGATCAATCAGGTGACGGTTTAGGCCGATGGTGTTTTACGGGCGGATCGTGGGCAGGCGACCCTGATGTTCGTGGATGGCCTTGAGACGGGCAGTGCGGCCTTCCTCCAGAACCAGTGACTCAATGCCCAGCTCACGGTCAAGTGCCCGCAATTGCTGGGCTGCCTCTGCGGAACAAACTACAGCCATTTGCATGTCGAGTCGCTCATACGGTTCGGAGACGCGGCTGAACTGATCAGCCAAGCCCTTCTCTCCCAAGGCTTTGCGTAAAGTATTCTCCACATGGCTTCTGACCTGATCCGGCTGGCCGATTGTTTCGGGAGAAAAATCCATCTTGAGCATATACACGTTATTCATAGTCAAACCCTCTATCTTTAGTCAGGAAGTGTACGCGAAGGACGCGCTTTTACAGGAGCGGGGCGGATATGGCCAGAGAATTGTGACCTCAATAGGGCGCTGTCAGAAAAAAATCATCCGCCCTGTAAAAAGCGGATGACTCGGTACCAGAAAAAAGCTGAGTTATTTGAGATGGGCGCGCACAGCGACCGTCAACATAATTTCGGTTTCGCCGGGCTCAGCCTGCGGCATCACCGATTTTTCCATCGAGCCGCCCATGTCCATACCCCGCATCATCATGGGTTGCGGCATCATGTTATCGGCGGCATCAACGCTGATCTCCGCCAGCTCTGCGCGTTGTTTGCCGAGGGCTTTGGCTGCGCGGTTGGCACGGGCCTGGACTTTGGCCAGAGCGGCTTCCATCAGACTGTCCTTGGCTTCATCGGCCTTCGCCGGGGAGAGGCTGTAATACAGGTTTTCCATCACCAGACCTGCCTCTTGCAGGGTCCCTGCGAGCTTGAGGACATCCTCGGCGGTGGCCGAGGTCAGGGTCAAGGACTGTGCCCCGCGCCATTTAATCTCCGGCTTCACTGCTTTTTCGAGAGAACCTGAAAGTGCCGGGGTTTCATGCTGGTAGACATAGTAAGATCCGGTGGCAACATCAACCGACGGGACAGTTTTGGCGGCATCAAGAGCCGTCTTCATGACCTGGTTAATCGCGGCTTGCAGCGCCTGAGGGCTGCTGTTTTCCTGTTCCACCCGCAGCGTGGCGCTGAGCAGATCTTGTGTGACTTCGACGCGTTCGCTTGCGGAAATATTGAGAACGGTCTCGCCCGTAGCCGGAAAAGAAATTTTTTCCTGGGCCAAGGCTGGGGTGAAAGCGGGGACTGTCGTGGCTAGCAACAGGGCCAGCGGCAGGGTTAAAAAGCGCATGGGGAGCTACTCCTTGGGGTTTATAATGGGGGCTAGCAAATAACCCGAACACATCACATCGGGGTTATTCTAGTGATGCTCTGTGGCAAGACCAAGGCCAATAATGAGGTGATTATATGGGTATTAAGGAGATATCAGGGTTGGGCAGTGGGACCCTTGGGCAACGAAGAGCATGTATCAATTGTTGATTGCACCCCCCGTCCTGTCATCTGGCCCAGACCATCAATGCCTTTTTTACGGCCCCAGCTCTCAAGGGCTTTGTTAAGCAATGAGCCGGTTGCGGCGGCGGCCACACTTTTCGCTGACGGGTCCTTGTTGGGGGAGCAGTCAGGTTTGAGGGTCGGCTTGATTGTAATCTGCGCGGGGGTGCTTGCCACGGTGTCTGCCGGGGTTTCAGGGGCCTGCACCTCTTGTGTCTGCTGGGCCTGTGCCTGCAGTGAGAGGGTCAGGGCCGCGGCCGCAAGCAGAGTGGATAAGGACAGGCGGGCCATGGTCTACAATCTCCTTGTGGCGGCTATGAATTCCAATATTGGAAGAGATTATAGAGGCAAGATGGGGGATAGATCAATATATTTATGTAAAATATTATTGGCTAATTCTTGAGGGATTCTTGCAAATACCCCCTCCCAGACTGTAAAATTGTTAACATAATACACTTTTGAGGTGTGCGGTCAGGCAGGGTGGCAGGTTTAAGGTAATTGAAGGCCAATGAGTACGGTTCAAAAAGACTCTGATTTATTTGATGTCGCGAGCAAGGATCTTGGTAACGGGGTTACAGCCGCCGCCGGGTTTGCCGATGGGCTGCGTCCTGCCGCCGCGCTGCAGTATGAAAAGGTCACGTTGGAGGGCAATACCACGACCACGCTCAAAGGCTCGGTCACGGGTGTGGTGGGCAAGGGTGTCAGCGCCTCCGGTTATGCGGCGACCAGCACCGATTACAAAGATGGCGATACCACGTTCCGTCTTCAAAAGGGGGCTGGATTTTCTTATGGCTCCAGTCTTGAAGTGACCGCAGGCGTACGCGGTGATTACATTCGCAAAGACGGAGAGGGTTTAAGCCCGTATTTTACTGCGACCGCGACCGGCGGCAGTGCCATTCCACCCTCGGCGCGGCTCGAAGTCGGGGCTTGCCAGAAGGTGGGGCTGGGCGCATTAGGCGACAAGCAGATATGCGCGGGTGTCAGTCAGGACACCAACGGTAACACCCGGACCCGTGTGGCGTTCAGCCAGACATTCTGACCTCTCCTGTGATTTTTTCTCGCGCGTCTGTTGCCAGAGCGAAGTAAATCCGTCTTAATCGCCACTGGGTTATTCCTTCACCGGGGCGGGGCTGATGCCGATCAAAACCATTCTCTCGATTCAGTCTCATGTGGCTTATGGCCATGTCGGGAACGCGGCGGCGGTGTTTCCGTTGCAGCGTATGGGCTATGAAGTGGTGCCCGTGCATACGGTGCAGTTTTCCAACCATACCGGTTATGGCGCGTGGACCGGACAGGTTTTCGAATCCTCCCATATTGAAGATATCCTGCGCGGCCTCGAAGCACGCGGCGTGCTGGATCAGGTCGATGCGCTGCTGACCGGATATATGGGATCGCCCGCGATTGCCGGGCTGATCGCGCAGTGGCGGCAGCGTCTGCCATCAGGTGCGTTGTGGGTTTGTGACCCGGTGATGGGTGATGTCGGTCGTGGCCTGTTTGTGCAGGCCGATTTGCCGGATTTCTTCCGTACACAGGCCACAGGTCTTGCGGATATCATGACCCCGAACCAGTTTGAACTGGAGACCTTGACCGGGGGCACGGCCACCACGCTGGAGGACGCCCGCACGGCGTGCCGCCAGTTGCATGGCCGCGGTGTTAAAATCGTGCTGGTGACATCACTGCAGCATGCCGGGACAGTCCCCGGGACGATTGAAATGCTGGTGAGTGAGGCTACGGGGGCAGGGGCGCGGGTGGTCACACCGCTGCTGCCGCTCTCACCGGCCCCGAACGGCGCGGGGGATGCTACAGCCGCGATCTTCACTGGCCATATTCTGGCCGGGGCCAGCAGCGCCCAAGCATTGCAGCACACAGCTTCTGCGATCTATAGCTTGCTCGAGGTTACGCATGAAACCGGTGGGCGGGAATTGGCGCTGATTGCGGCCCAGAACCGGATGCAGCAACTGCATCCGGCGGTTCGGTTATACCCGTATTAAACAGGCTGAAAGATTAAACAGGTTGAAAGATCAGGCCGCCTTGGCCAGTTTTTCCTGTGCCTTGACGCCTTTTTGATAGGCTTCATAGACGATCACCGGAATATCAAGGTTGCCGAGATGTTTTACGATCAAGGCCTCGACTTCTGCCCAGTCCATGCCGCCGACACCGGTGGCGAGACGTGG
Organism: Alphaproteobacteria bacterium; assembly: GCA_023700945.1. Lineage (GTDB taxonomy): Bacteria > Pseudomonadota > Alphaproteobacteria > Micavibrionales > Micavibrionaceae > Micavibrio_C. The sequence continues at coordinate 18,280 of JAMPXY010000018.1, forward strand.
CAGGGCCACTGAGGTCAGTTTCTCGGTCTCAATCAGCTTGCGTAACTCCTTCAGGGCATGGTCGACATTATGCGTTGTGGCCTTGCCGGGGTTGGCGCGTTCATCCGGGGCGGCCTCCTGAGTCATCAGATTGATGACAACACCCTCGGGGCCTGCCCACAGCCATGCCCCTCCGGCCTTCGGATGGTTCTGGTGGCAGTAATGACGAAAATCCTTGGCCATGACTGGAAACCGGTCCCGCAGGGCCAGTGCCAGCCCCTGATTGAAGTGATCGTGGGGGGCAACGCCGTGGGCAATGGCCTGAACGTCACTCAGCAAAATATCGCCGGAAACTTTGGTGATCATGGCAAATCCTTTCATCGGTTTAAGTCTTGGCCCCCACCCTAGGCGGTGACTGTGGCTCTGGCCTTGATGATGGTCAAATAGCAGGCCCGTTTAATCGGGATATGAAACCACGCAATATTATTTCAATCTCAGCAAAAAAGAACCACAAGGCGGAAAAAACCAAAGTGATTGCCAGAATTTTCTTGCAGCCACAGGCCAATATTGTATTTGCTGTTCTCTGGAAAATAAAAACGGCAGTTGAACAAGGAGAGAAGACGATGGCATGGGACTGGGACTGGAAAAAAGGGCTGACAAAGCTTTTTGGCAAAGGTGATGAGCAACCAGCCAAGGCACCGGCTACCCCTGTTGTACCTCTGGGGACTCCCACAACCGATGCACCGCCGCCAGCACCGTCACCGGCAGTGGCGGCATACAAGGCACAGGTCGGCGTTGGCACGCACCGTGAATACACCGCCGGGGAACTGGCGGAAATTGTCGAATGCATGCGCAAGCTTAAAGATATCACGCAGGTGAATATGCTGGCGATGCAGCGTCTGGCCGAGGCCACCCCCAAAACCGACAACCCCGATATTCAAGGCATGCGCGAAGCGCTGCAGACATTGGCAGGCCAGCCTTATGAGAATGCGCAGACGGCGCTGGTGGAACTGAATGCGAATGCGAACGTCCTGGAGGGTGTGCAGGCCCGCGTCGCCAAAATGCCGCCCCCCGCGCTTGATAATCGCCATCTGCCGGTCTATGACGCGCAGCGCAAGCTGGTGATCGGTATCGCCCAACAGGCCCAGGCTGTTTACAAGACCCATAACGCCATCTCACAGCAGGTGCGGGATGCCGAGATGTTCCTTGATATCCCTGAATTGGCGCGCGTCAAGCAGGGTCTGAAAGACACGGATGAGGTGATCGGTCCGCTGGTGATCACGCTCTGCCGTATCACCACCGAAACCGTCGGCAGCGATGCGCCGAGAAAACCGCGCGAGGGCTATGTGCCGTTCGTCGCTTAAGCGGCGGCAGGTTTTTTTAAAGATTGCCTTGTGCTATTATCAGGCTGTCCGCCCATGGCGGGCAGCCTTTTCTTATTCATCAAGACCGCAACCCCCTCAAGGCCCCGCGCCGGAGCGTCCATGACCGACAAGGATATGATTGCCGCCGTGACGCTGCTGATTGCGTTGCTGAGCTATGTACCGTATGTGGTGTCGATATGCCGCGGCAAGACCAAGCCGCATGCTTTTTCATGGATTATCTGGGCGGTGGTAACGGCGATCGTCTTCGTGGCGCAGATGGTCGATGGCGGTGGCAGCGGCGCATGGGTGACGGGGTTCAGCGCTGCCTGTCTGACCCTGATTGCATTGTTGTCGCTGTGGCGCGGCGAGATGTCGCGCACACGCAGCGACTGGATCGTGTTCGGCGGCGCGCTCGCCGCCATTCCCTTGTGGCTGCTGACCCAAAACCCGGTCTGGTCGGTGTGTCTGGTGACCGCGATTGATGCCGTCGCCTATATTCCGACGCTGCGCAAATCATGGCACAAACCCTATGAGGAAATGGTTTATAAAAGCGCGCTCACGGGGGTCAAGCATGCGGGGACGCTGCTGGCGCTGCAGAACCTGAGCATCGTGACGGTCATCTATCCACTGGTCAGCCTGATCATGGAAGTGATCGTGGTGGTGATGCTGCTGGCGCGGCGATGGGCAGTGTCGAGGGTGACGTGATAGAGAGAATAAAAAAGGGCGCTGGTGGCGGTTTTTTGGCTATTTGATATTGTTTCTAGCTCTTGTCGAGGTAATTCGGTGAGTTTATAGGTGAGGTTTCTGCATTTCTAACTGAGTCGACACAATCTTTAATCATCCTATTTATAGAAGAGTTTGTATTCTTTATCTGTAAGTGCTCTTTCAAAAAATCATAGCCGTACTCAGCTGTGAGTATTCTAAATGAAGTATTTAAAAATGATGATGTGACAATTTCAACATCGCTAAAATCAAGGACGATTTTATCATCTTTAATGGATGATTTTATAGCATGGTATAACCTAGACCCATCTTCATGATCTAGATTGTTTTTTATGGTATCTTTTACATTAATTACCTTTACCATTCGTACTCATTAACGCTTTCAACTGCTTCTTGTATGTCATTAATATTGATTTCTATGTCTATAAGGCAACCCGGATACAGCCAGTTTCTATCGCTAACCCACAGCTTTCCCTTGCGGCCTAAATATTGCACATACCCATAATCAGAAATGATGATGACTTTGCCATTGTAGTGCCTCGTAATAATTAAAGTAAGATCTGCGAGTCCTTTTCCGGCGTTCCCGGGGTGGCTGGAAGTAGTAAAGTTTTCTTGACATGCTTTTACCAAAGCAGTGGAGTCCGCGTAGGAAATTGGGTCTGCCCCTAAAAAATTTCTGACTTTTTCTGGAATTCCGCTACCTATATCAGATACTGAAATTGATAACTTTCCATCATTAGGAAAGTATTGCGCAAATACTGATCCTATATTTGTACCGGAATGATCTCTAATATTTTGGAAAATTTCTTGTAAGCAGACGAGCAATTCCCTGAACGTTGCCACGTTCATGTTTGTATTAGTAGTGATCCATGTTAGTAGGTTTGTTCTTAGCCAACTCAGGCTATGGGCGGTACTAATGAACTCTAGCGGTTTAGTTGTAGATCGAAGTGTTGCAGAAGTGTCAATATGAGATCCTAGGTACCGGTTAAAAAAACCGCTATCGTCCAAGTATTTTATTGGTTGCGAATATGAATCATGACCACTAAAACTGTATCTCCCACCGTGCGCTCTGAGCCATTCAATAAAGTTTGATAATAATGTTACGCCTGTAGGTTCAATAAATTTCAACTCAGAGAAGTCTAAGATAATAGTGGATTCTTTAGGTGTTCGCGCACGGGTAACCATGGTTCCAAATAGATGGGAACAGTGATTGACTGTGAAGTATTTAGGGAGAATTATTTCGGTTATTTCTCGTCCCCCATCTTCAGCGCCGCGATAAACGCGCTCTGTGGAATCTCCACATTGGCGTACATCTGCATCTTGGCTTTACCCTTTTTCTGCTTTTCGAGCAGTTTGCGTTTGCGGCTGATATCGCCGCCATAGCATTTGGCGGTGACGTCCTTGCGGAGCGCACTGATATCTTCGCGGGCGATCACCTTGCCGCCGATGGCGGCCTGAATCGCGACCTTGATCATTTGGCGCGGGATCAGGTCTTTGAGGCGTTCGCAGAGCTGGCGGCCCCGGCGTTCGGCCTGTGAACGGTGCACGACCATGGCGAGCGCATCGACGCCTTCGCCGTTGACCAGAATTTCCATTTTCACCAGATCGCCCTCTTCATAGCCATCGAGATGGTAATCAAAGCTGGCGTAGCCGCGGGAGATGGATTTCAGGCGGTCATAGAAATCGAAAATCACTTCGTTCAAGGGCAGGCGGTAGACCAGCATCGCCCGGTTGCCGACATAGGTCAGTTCCACCTGCACGCCCCGGCGTTCCTGACAGAGTTGCAGCAGGGACCCCAGATATTCATCCGGCGTCATGATCGTGGCCTTGATCCACGGTTCCGATATCGTGGCGATGCGGGTGGTGTCCGGCATATCGGCAGGGTTATAGAGGGTCAGTTCGTTGCCGTTGGTCATTTTGATCTTGTAGACAACGCTCGGGGCGGTCGGCACCAGATCAACATCAAATTCGCGGTCGAGGCGTTCCTGAATAATTTCCATGTGTAAGAGGCCGAGGAAGCCGCAGCGGAATCCCATGCCCAGCGCCTGCGAGCTTTCCATTTCGTAATGGAGCGAGGCATCATTGAGTTTGAGTTTGGCGATCGATTCCCGCAATTTTTCAAATTCGCTGGAGTCTGCCGGGAACAGCGAGCAAAACACCATCGGGATCGAGGGTTTAAATCCGGGCAGGGCCTCAGGCGCGAGGTTGCGTTCATCGGTGATGGTGTCGCCGACTTTGGTGTCGCTGATGTCCTTGATCGCGGCGGTGATAAAGCCCATTTCGCCCGGCCCCAGTTCATCAAGCAGAACTTTCTTCGGGGTGAACATCCCCACCCGGTCGATATCGCGGGTGGCACCGGTGCCCATGAAGCGGATTTTCTGGCCCTTCTTCAGGTAACCATCGACCACCCGTACCAGAATAACGACGCCCAGATAGGCGTCATACCAGCTATCGACCAGCAGGGCTTTGGTTGGGGCGTTGCGGTCGGTGTTGCCTGTGGGCGGGGGCAGTTTCTTGACGATGGCTTCGAGCAGTTGGTCAATATTCTGTCCGGTCTTGCCTGACACCGGGATCGCGTCCGAGGCATCAAGCCCGACCACATCCTCGACTTGTTGCTTGGCCCATTCAACATCGGCGGCGGGCAGGTCGATTTTATTGACCACAGTGACAATTTCGTGATGGTTGTCGAGCGCCTGATAGACGTTGGCCAAGGTCTGGGCCTCTACGCCTTGTGTGGAGTCAACGACGAGGATGGAGCCTTCGCACGAGGCCAGCGAACGTGATACTTCATAAGCGAAGTCAACATGGCCGGGGGTGTCCATCAGGTTCAACTGGTATTCAATGCCGTCTTGGGCCTTGTAGGCCAAGCGCACGGTCTGGGCCTTGATGGTGATACCGCGTTCGCGCTCGATATCCATGTTGTCCAAGACCTGTTCGGTCATCTCGCGGGCCTCAAGGCCGCCGCAGGTCTGGATCAGCCGATCGGCCAAGGTCGATTTGCCGTGATCGATATGGGCAATAATGGCGAAGTTACGGATATGCGCGAGTGGTTTTGTCATGTGTCTTTCCTGATTGCGGCGACCATATAGAACCACCGGAAAAAGTCAATTTTTCTACGGTTTATCAGGGCTTTGATTTTTTGACATAATACATTAATGAGGGGCGGGTTTAGGCTGGTAAGGGTCTGAATATGCTGCGAATGCGTGGGTGGAATTTGTTATGATATCTCGTTTTTATTCGCTATTCTGGCGCACAAATTCAATGAGTCAAATAAACGTACAGGGGTTCTGACATGTCTATACTGGAGAGATTGATCAAGTCTTTTGGCGGAGCATCGGCGCCCTCAGCGGCCTCTGCCGAGGGGCGTGATACGGCCCTGACGATTTATACCCGCCACCGTCTGAAACAATTTCTCTTTGAGAAGGGGGCCCGGAACGAACCGTATGTCCCGGTGCTGCGGATGCTCGAGCATATCGAGGAGGCCGCCGAAGACAACATGCTGAGCCGTTTGCTTTCAAACGCGGCTGGTTGCCGGGCAGCGGCGCGCCTGAGCTTGCTCAACAAGCTGGTCGAAAAGAAAACGCCGATCTTTCATAATGCGGCGGTTCAGGGTCCGCTCTATGCCGAGGAAATGTTCGTCCCGGTCTCGCATTTTGCTGAACATGGGTTATGGCTGCTGAACCAGATCGGTTCCGAACCAACCGCAAGCCTTTATGCCGAGGCGCTGGAAATGGCCCGGTATGATTTTACGTCAGGCCGGGATTTATACCGGCAGGGGTATGCTTATGTTGATGGAGACTCGATGGGTAAAAACTATCAGGTCGATACGGCCAGTGGCTTTGTTATTCGCGGCCAGCGGCTGGCCCCGATCCAGTCGGTGTTGCGTTTTCGTCCCAAAGACGAGCCCCGGCCTTAAAAACGCTGGATAAGGATTGATTTCAAGCGGCCGGGCGGATAGTCTGGCCGCATCTTTTAAAGCCCTATTGTTTGATTGTGCAGGAGACGTTCCTATGGACAAGAAAAAGAAAATCCGTGTGGTGGTGATTGTTCCGGTGATTGTGACCGTGATTATTGCCTGTGCTGTGATTTATTTCGTGCTGCAGGCCGCATCAACAGGGTCTCAGGGGGGCACGACCTACAGTGCTGAACTGGCCGAGGTCACTGATCCGGCACACCTCACCGTTGCCAGCAGCGGCGAGACGGGTGCTGATGAAGGTCTGGAAGAAGCTGAGGCTTGTGATTTTGCCAGCTGGGTAGGCCAGCATGTCAATGATGTCGATATCAAGGTCGTGGGGCGGCCCTACCGTATTCTTGGGCCGGATTCAATGGCAACGATGGATTTCAGCCCCGACCGCATCAATGTCATGGTCGATGAAAAGGGAATAATCACCGCGGTGCGTTGCGGGTAATTTGGCCGTGCATCAATCAGATGTGATCTTTATAAAAAATCCCCGCGACCGGCGGGGATTTTGTTTTTAGGGTCATTTTGGTCTTTAGCAGCGTTTGAGGCTGA